>NZ_JACZCQ010000006.1:600000-900000 GCF_014904705.1 Nisaea sediminum | reverse complement strand
CCCGGGATAGCGGAGTTCCACATTTTCGAACTGGATCACGGCGCGGCGCGCCTCCCTCTCCCGGTTCCCGGATGCCGTCACCACATCCGGTTTCGCTCCGGCCCATGATTTCAGATCGGGGCCGTCATGGAAAGGTGCGCGGAGGCAGCAGGTAGGCGACGCGAACGGCTTTGTCATATACTGTTGCCGCTCGGTCTCGGATTTCGGAAAGCCATGAAAGTCAACTGCCCCAAATGCTCCCAGCACTTCAGCGTGCCGGACAAGGCGATCGGCCCCAAGGGCCGGAAGCTCCGGTGCAGCAAGTGCGGCCATCATTGGCACCAGATGCTCGAGGAGGAGGCGCCGAAAAAGAAAAAGGCGGCACCCAAGAAGGCAGCGAAGGAGCCGGCTGCGGCGGAGGTTGAGGAAGATCCGCCGGAAGAAGAGGAGGTCGTCCCCTTCGCCCGCTTCGGCAGCGGCGAGGCCGACCCGGACGCACCGCCGGCCTTCGAGGAAGACGACGGGGAGGAACATGAGGGCGTATTCAGCGCTCCCCCGATCCCGCGCGGGCGGATGCCGCTCTCCGGCAAGCCTAAACGCAAGCGCAAGGGCCTCATGGCAGCTGCAGCCGCAGTGGTTCTCCTCGCTGGGCTCGGCACGCTGTTCGGCGCCCGCGCGGCCCTGGTCGGCACATGGCCGCCGATCGACCGGCTCTATCAGTCGGTCGGGCTCGGCGTTCCGGTGATCGGCGAGGGTCTCGTGATCCAGAATGTCGCCGCCTGGCGGAAGGCGGAGGACTCCATCGAACTGCTGCTTGTGAAGGGCGAGATCCGCAATCCGACCGAGCAGCTGCAGACCGTGCCGACGCTTGCCGGAAAGCTGACCGGCCGGCAAGGCGATATCATGCAGGAATGGCTCTTCCAGGCGGAGAACCAGGTCATCCTGCCGGGCGAGAAAACGACGTTCCAATATGAGCTTCCGCAGCCCGGAGCCGATGCGGCCGACGTCACCGTCACCTTTTCCGAACGCGCGCTCGGCGGCGGGCTCGGCTACTGATCAGAACCGCTTCAGCAGCCGCTCGATGTAATCCAGCTCCAGCGTCGGCCGGGACCGGTCGCCGGAGCGTTCGCGCAATTCGTCGAAGATCCGGCGCGCGCGCTGGATATCGCTTTCCGCCGGGATCTCGACATCGCTGTTGTCGTTGAAGCCATAGCCGGTGCGCCGGCGGTTCAGCGGATCGCCGTCATCGTAATCGACATCGTCGCTCTCGCTCGCCTGCGCGTTCGGGTTTTCCTGTCCCTCGCCGTTGGCCATCTCCTGCAGCGCCTCGTTCAGGGCGTCCGCCCCCTGACGCATCTGGCTCAAGGCATCGCCCTGCGGACCGACTGCCTGGCCGGGCGCATTCTCGCCGAGCGCCTCGGTCGCATCGCGCATGGACTGTTCGGCCTGCCCGAAGCCTTCCGGAATCTGCCCCAGCCCCTCGCCGACCTTGCGCATGAATTCGCCGAGCTGCTTGCGCAGACGCTCCTGCATCTCGGCCAGTTCGGCGGCCAGTTCCTCGGCTGTCATCTCGCCCTCACCGCCGCCCGGTGACTGGCCCGGCATCGGCTGCTGGCCGCGCTGCCCTGGCCGCTGACCCGGTTGCTGGCCCGGCCGTTGACCGCGCTGCGCCTGCTCTCCCGGCCGCTGGCCGCGCTGACGCTGGCCTTCCTGAAAGGTCCGGTCCATCAGGTCGCGCTGCTGCTGGGACAGCTCGTTCAGCTGCCGCATCATTTCCTGCAGCGCCTGCTGCTGCGGCGACATCTGCTGTTGCTGCTGCATGCCCATGCGCAGATTCTCCATCATCTGCTGGAGCTGCGAGAGCATCTGCCGCGCCGCGTCGCGGGCGCCGGTTTTCGCCATGTCGCGCATCTGATCGAGCATCTTCATCAGATCCTCGCGCCGGAGCATCTGGTTCGGGTCGACCTGCTGGCGTTCCATCTGGTCGCCGCGCTGTGCCTGCTTCATCATCTGCTCGGCCATCGCCTGCAGATATTTGTCGATCGCCTGGCGCATCTCTTCCATCAGGCGCTCGATCTCCTCGTCGCTCGCATCTCCCGCAAGTGCTTCCTGCAGCTTACGCTCGATCTCGCGGAGATCGCGCAACGCGGTGGAGACGTCCCCGTCCTCGATGCGCAGCGCGACGTCCCAGAGCAGCTTCTGCAAAGCCGCGATTCCCTCCGCGTCGGGCGCGTTGAAATAAAGCCGGCTGGCGGCGGATTTCAGGCCGAGAAAGACGACTGTGTCGTGGAAATAGTGGTGCGGCCGCGCGGCGAGGGTCAGAAGGATTTCGGAAATGTCGATCCGCTCCTCCGGCTCCGTCACCAGACGCTTGCGCTGCTCGATCACCGCACGGGCGACCGGGTGGGTGAAGACCCGCTCCGGCAGCGGCATGTCGACCGGATCGCTGACGCCCTTCTGGCCGATATCATCCTCGGCCTCGAGCGTGATCCGGACCTGATGGCCGGCCCAGGGATGCGGCGTCAGATCGCTGAAGCTGCGGCCCGAGATATCCTTGCGGTCGCCGGCGACGGCCGGCATCGCAATCTCGATCGGAGCCTCGTCCGTCACCGCGCCATCGACCAGACGGTGAATGCGGGCGCGGACCCTGGCCACACCGTAATCGTCCCCCGCCTCGTAGCGCAGAACGAGAGCCTGCCGCTCGGATGCGGACGGTGCCTCGGGAAAGGACACTGTCGGAGCGAGATCCGGAAGCACGTTGATCTGCCAGGAGGCGAGCGGCTCCCCGTCCTGGATCACGGCGAGCCGGGTCCCGCGCGAGATCGGCGCCTCGATCTGATGGCTTTCAGGTGCGATCGTTTCGAAGGCGATCCGCTCGGACCGGCCTTCGGAAGTCCCGTCCGCGCTCTTGTCCGCGGCACCAGCCTCCCCCCCGTCCTCGATCACCAGGACCGGGGTTTCCTCGCCGCCATTGACGGTCGCAAGGAAGCGGCTGCCGACCGGGATCGCAACGGTTTCGGGTTCCGTCTCCTGGACGGCCCCGGCTTTCTCGGCAACCGGCCGGGTCAACAGGATCGGCGGCTTTCCGGTATAGTCGGGCGGGCTGATCCAGACATCGGCCAGAGACACAGGCGCGCCGCCGCTCCCGCTCAGGTCGGGCAGCATTGCGGCACGCAGACGCTCACCCGGATTCTGCCAGCCCGCGACCAGCCCGACGATAAGCAGCAGGCCGACCACAGTGCGCAGGCCGACCGGATCGGCTTCGGCGGCCTGCGGCACGGGGCTGCCGACCCGGACCCGGGCCCGAACATCGCCGAGCCGCTTCAGATGGGCCTGCCAGAGCGCCGCTTCCGTGCGGCCGCCGCCGGCGACATGGTCGCTCAGGGCGGAAAGCGGCCGGTGCCGGAGCCCGGACCAGCTCTCGAGCCTGCGCAGGATGTGGTCCTCGTCCGGCCAGCTGAAATCCTGAATGCTCTTTCTCAGCGCGACCAGAAACACCGCCAGCGCAAGGATCAGGAGCGCCGCATGCAGGATCCCGTCCGTCGCTTCGGCGATGGACTGGGGAACTTCGAGCAGCGCGAAGGCGAGGAACAGCCCGATCAGGGCGAGCGGCCATCTGAAGGCCGGGAAGAACCGTTCCCAAGCCAAAACGATACCGGTCACCCAAAGCTTGGGGCGGTAGGGAAGAAACGTCCGGGCACCGTCATGCATGCAAAGACCCATCCCCGGCGCTTCGCCGTGTCGTGAGGGACGGATCCCGACCGCCTCCCCCGCTGGCGTGACCACCCGCGGCGGCACGGGAACCTGTCGATCCTTGATCTTCCCCCGGAGCGGCCGGGAGGGTCAAGGTATTCAGGTACGAAAATGGGTCAGGAGAGCCCCTCTTCAAGGGCCAGCATTTCGTCGAAACTCTGCCGGCGGCGCACCACCCGGAAGCTGTCGCCTTCGACCAGAACTTCGGGGCAAAGCGGACGCGAATTGTAGTTCGAGCTCATGACCGCCCCATAGGCACCGGCCGATTTCAGGACAACCAGAGACCCCTCGGCAACCGCGCCGAACTTCCGGCCGCGTGCCAGATAATCGCCGCTCTCGCAGATCGGGCCGACAATGTCGACAAGCCCTGCCTCTTCGCCTGCCGGACTTTCCTCCACGGTGACAATCTCGTGATGCGCCTCGTAGAGGGTCGGGCGGATGAGATCGTTCATCGCCCCGTCGACGATCACGAACCGGCGTTCCGCACCGTGCTTCACGAACAGCACGCGGGTCAGGAAGTAACCTTCGTTGCCCACCAGATAGCGGCCCGGCTCGATCGAGAGGCGGCAATCGAGGTCGGCGACCGTGTCCTTCACGATCTCCGCGTAGTCGGCAATGTCCGGCGGCGTGCTGCCGTCATAGGACACGCCGATGCCGCCGCCGAGATCAAGATGGTCGACGACATGTCCCGCCTGGCGCAGAGAGAGCGTCGCGCCGCGCAGCCGCTCGTAGGCCGCGCGGTACGGCGCGACGTCCATCAGCTGCGAGCCGATATGGACCGACATGCTTCTGAGAGAGACGTTCTTCAGCGTTGCCGCCAGCTCGAACATCTCCGTCGCCCGGGCGATATCGATGCCGAACTTGTTCTCCTTGCGCCCCGTCGTGATCTTGGCGTGGGTCTTGGCGTCGACATCCGGATTGACCCGGATCGCCGCCGGCGCCACCACGCCCTTCGAGGCCGCGACCTCGTTCAGCAGACGCAGCTCGGGTTCGGACTCGACGTTGAACTGGTGGATTCCGGAGTCGATCGCGAAGGCCATCTCCTCCGCCGTTTTCCCGACGCCCGCGAAGACCACCTTCGAGCCCGGAACGCCCGCCCGCAGGCTGCGCGCAAGCTCGCCGCCGGAGACCACGTCCATCCCCGCCCCAAGACCGGCGAACAGCTTGATCACCGCGAGGTTGGAGTTGGCCTTGATGGCGTAATAGATCGAGACCGGCAGCCCTTCGAGGGCGGCTTCGAGCGCACGGTAGCGCGCGGTCATTCCGCTCGCGGAATAGACATAGACCGGCGTGCCGACCTCTTCGGCGATGCGCGCGAACGGGACCCGTTCGACATGCAGCGCGCCGTCCTGATAGGAGACTTGCTCACTCATTTGACTGGAACCCTGGTGTCTTATTGCGTCGGGTAGGTGCGCGGGAAATCGGAGGACGAGCCCTGCGGCGGTTTGAGATTGCCCTTCTTGCCGCACGCCGCCTGGCTCAAGGCGAGGCCGGCGAGCAGCAGAACAAGCAGTCCAAACCGTGTCATCCGTTTCAGCATCGCACTTCTCCCGTTCGGCTCCTCAGGCGAGGAACCGCTCCCGCGCCTTCGCGACCTGGTCGCGCACATTCGCCGGCGCGGTGCCGCCGTAGCTGGTCCGGCTGGAGACCGAGGCCTCGACCGTCAGCACGTCGAACACGCCTGCATTGATCTTCGGTTCGACCGCCTGCATGTCGGCGAGGCTCAGCTCCTCGATCCCGCAGTCCTTGTCCTCGGCCAGCTTCACGATGGTGCCGGTGACGTGGTGGGCGCGGCGGAACGGCATGCCGATCGCCCGCACCAGCCAGTCGGCAAGGTCCGTCGCCGTCGGGAAACCGTCCTTCAGCGAGGCGCGCATTTCTTCCGGATTGGCCTTCATGTCGCGGATCATGCCGGCCGTCGCGGCGATACAGAGACCGAGGGAATCGACCGCGTCGAAGACCGGCTCCTTGTCCTCCTGCATGTCCTTGCCGTAGGCGAGCGGCAGGCCCTTCATGACGATCAGCAGCGCGTTCATGTCGCCGATGATCCGGCCGGCCTTGGCGCGAACCAGCTCGGCCGCATCCGGATTGCGCTTCTGCGGCATGATCGAGCTGCCGGTGGTGAAGGCGTCGGAGAGGGTGATGTAGTTGAACTGGGCGCTGGTCCAGATCACGATTTCCTCGGCGAGGCGCGAGAAGTGGGTCGCACAGATCGACATCGCGGAGAGGAACTCGAGCGCGAAGTCGCGGTCGGAGACGGCATCGAGCGAGTTTGCCGACGGCCGGTCGAACCCGAGCGACACGGCGGTCTTGTGCCGGTCGATCGGGAAGGAGGTGCCGGCCAGCGCGGCGGCGCCGAGCGGGCATTCGTTCATCCGTGCGCGGCAATCCCGGAAGCGGCCGAGATCGCGGCCGAACATCTCGACATAGGCCAGCAGATGGTGTCCGAAGGTCACCGGCTGCGCGGTCTGCAGATGGGTGAAGCCGGGCATCACGACATCGGCGTTCCTGTCCGCCTGCTCGATCAGCGCCTTGATGAGCTGGGTCAGGCTCTCGTCGACGGAGTCGAGTGCGCCGCGGACCCAGAGCTTGAAATCGGTCGCCACCTGGTCGTTGCGGGACCGCGCGGTGTGCAGACGGCCCGCCGCGTCGCCGATCAGCTCGGAGAGGCGGGATTCCACGTTCATGTGGATATCTTCCAGCGAACGCGAGAATTTGAAGTCGCCGTTGCGGATCTCGGAGTCGATTTGCTCTAGACCCAGGCGGATCGCCTTACCATCTTCTGCGCTAAGCACGCCCTGGGCGACCAGCATCTCGGCATGGGCGATGGAGCCCTGGATGTCCTGGGCCGAAAGGCGGCGGTCGAAACCGATGGAGGCGTTGATCTCCTCCATGATCGCAGCCGGGCCGGACGCGAAGCGGCCGCCCCAGATCGTGCTGGCGCCTTCGTGCTGGGGGTCGTTATGCCGTTTACTCATGGAGGGAAGTGCCCCGTGTCTTGGATTGCATCAGTGACGGTCAGGAAGATCGCGCTTGCCGCTATGCTCGCCGCCGTGCTCGCGTCACAGGCCGGATTGGCCGGAGCCGAGCCGCCGCAACAGGGCGACATGGTCAAGTTCGTACCCAGCGCCGAAGACCGCCCAGCGCCGGACATCCCCTTCATAAGCGCCGCGGGCCAACCCATCAAGCTGGACTCTTATCGCGGGAAGACGGTTCTGGTGAATTTCTGGGCCACCTGGTGCCCGCCCTGTGTCAAGGAACTGCCCTCGCTTGAGCGGCTCAACGCAGAAATAGGCGGTCCCGATTTCGAAGTCGTCCTGATCTCGATCGACCGCGGCGGCGCCCGGATCTACGAGCCGTTCCTCGAGAAACTCGGCATCGTCAATCTGCGCTCCGCCGCGGACAGCAAGGCAGACCTGTTGCGCGCCTTCAAGGCCCCCGGATTGCCGACGACCTACCTCATCGGGCCGGACGGATCCATTCGGGGACGGCTGGTGGGCGATGCGGAATGGGATTCCGCAGCCGCGAAAGATCTGATTAAGTATTACGCCTCAAGCTCATAGTCGGTATAGTCGGGAACATCCGACGCCTTTTGCACCGAGACCGGACAACGATGCCGCACCTCACCCGCCCGACCCTGTTCCTCTTCATGTTGGTTCAGGCTGCGGTGCTGGCGGGAAACAGCGCGATCGGAACCCGGCCGGCCACCGCGCAGCAGAAGATGATCTTCTTCCAGATCGCGACCGGCGGCGTCGACGGCACCTATTATCCGCTCGGCGCGGAGATCGCGAATGCGATTTCCCGCCCTCCCGGCTCCCCGCCCTGTGCAGAGGACGCCGTCTGCGGGGTCGAGAACCTGGTGGCCGCAGCGCAAAGTTCCAGTGGTTCGGTGGATAATGTGACCGCGGTCGAAAACGGCCGGGTGACCTCCGCCTTCGCGCAGGCCGACATTGTCTTCGCAGCTTACAACGGGACCGGCCCGTTCAAAGGCCAGCCGCCGATGAAGAACCTGAGGGCCCTCGCCCATCTCTATCCGGAAGTGCTGCACGTGCTGGTGCGGCGCGACGCCAAGATCGCGTCCGTGAAGGGCATGATCGGCAAGCGCGTCTCGATCGACGAGCCGGGATCGGGGCTGCTGGTGATGGCGCGGAATATTTTCGACGCCTATGGCATCGACGAAAACCAGATGATCGCGTCCTATCTCAAATCGGGACCGGCGGTGGATCTGCTGGTGAAAAACGAGTTAGACGCCCTGTTCCAGATTTCCGGCATGCCGAGCGAACTGGTCGCGAGCACTGCCGAAGACCATGATGTCGACGTTCTGACACTCGACGGACCGGCTGTCGACAAGCTGCTCGACACGCACCGGTTCCTCACCCGCTACACGATCCCCGACGGAACCTATCCGGGAGTCGGCGAAGTCGCGACACTGTCCGTCGGCAGCCAATGGATCGTCCCGGAGACGCTCCCTGAGCAGCTCGTCTACGACATTTGCCGCGCACTCTGGAAGGAGAACACGCTAAAGGCGCTCGCCGCAGGCCATCCCCAAGGCCGGAACGTCAAGCTGAACTCCGCGCTCGACGGGATCGCCATCCCGTTGCACAGCGGGGCAGAGCGCTGTTATCGCGATCTCGGACTCCTGCGCTAGGCGCATCTGATCCGAGAAACCGGCGGCAATGTACTGTCTTTGCCGGCTGCCAGACCCCCGACAACAGCGCTGCTGACCTCTCTCTGTCAGTGCACCGAGAACGTCTGGGCTTCTTGGATGGCGCGCCCCTTGATTCTTTTTCTTGTGTAGAGATCGAGACTATCGAAGCGCTGCCGCGCGAAGATCCTGTCGATCACATTGCCGGTGTGGACGGCAGTGCTGAGAGCGAGGGCCACCTGGCTCTCTCTCCCTTCGATATCTGCAACGGATATCTGGAGTAGGCGTAAAGCCTGCTCGGCAACCGAGTCGGTCATTGGACATATCCTTCCTTCTAAAGGACTTTTCGACCCGCCTTTTTGGCAGGTTCACAAGAATTATCTAAAATTATATCGAAATGCAAGGAAATTACTGCCTACCCGGCAAATATTTCCCGGCGACAGGCGGAAAGTCAGCGCGTCGGTACCGGTTCGTCGCCGGAATAATCGTAAAAACCGCGGCCGGTCTTGCGGCCGAGCCAGCCCGCCTCGACATATTTAACCAGCAGCGGACACGGACGGTACTTGCTGTCCGCAAGACCGTCATAGAGCACATGCATGACCGCAAGGCAGGTATCGAGGCCGATGAAGTCGGCGAGCTGCAGCGGCCCCATCGGATGATTGGCGCCGAGCCGGAGCGCGGTGTCGATGGAGTGCACCGAACCGACCCCCTCGTAGAGCGTGTAGATCGCCTCGTTGATCATCGGCAGCAGGATCCGGTTCACGATGAAGGCCGGGAAATCCTCGGCGACCGACACCGTCTTGCCGAGCGCTTCGGCGAGTGCGCGGACGGTCTCGAAGGTGTCCTGCTCCGTCGCGATGCCGCGGATGAGCTCGACCAGCTGCATGGCCGGCACCGGGTTCATGAAATGCATGCCCATGAACCGACCCGGCCGGTCCGTCACCGCGGCGAGGCGGGTGATCGAGATCGAGGACGTGTTGGTCGCGATGATCGCGTCCTTGGAAAGATGCGGAACCAGGGTCTTCAGGATTTCGCGCTTGATCGACTCGTCCTCGGTCGCCGCCTCGACGACAATGTCGCAGGCGCCGAAAATTCCGTAGTCGGTACCGGTGGAAATCCGCTTCATCGCGGCATCGACATCGCTATCGGCGATCTTGCCGCGGGCGACCTGACGGCGCATCTCCCGGTCGATCTTTTCGACCGCCTCGGAGAGCCGTGTTTCTTCGATATCGAGCAGGCGGACGTCAATCCCGGCAAGCGCGCTCACATGGGCAATGCCGCTTCCCATTTGCCCGGCTCCGATCACGCCGATAGTGCGCACGTCCATATCCGCTCCCCCCGTTTCATCGGGGCATCGGCCGGGCAGCCGGCCGGTGCCGGGACGCATGGGACGCCCGGCACCGGTTTGCTGTCAAGTGTTTGCGGCCGTTAGTCGTCCAGCGCCTTGCTGAGTTCCGGCACCGCCTCGAAAAGATCGGCGACGAGGCCGTAATCGGCGACCTGAAAGATCGGCGCTTCCTCGTCCTTGTTGATCGCGACGATGACCTTGCTGTCCTTCATCCCGGCGAGATGCTGGATCGCACCGGAAATGCCGACGGCGACATAGAGCTCCGGAGCCACGACCTTGCCGGTCTGGCCGACCTGGTAGTCGTTCGGCACGAAGCCCGCATCGACGGCGGCGCGGGACGCACCGACGGCGGCACCGAGCTTGTCCGCGACTTCTTCCAGCATCTTGAAGTTGTCGCCGTTCTGCATGCCGCGGCCGCCGGAGATGACGATCTTGGCGGAGGTCAGTTCCGGGCGCTCGGAGCTGCTGAGCTCGGCCCCGACATAGGAGGTCAGGCCCGCATCGCCCTTGGCGTCTGCCGCTTCGACGGCGGCCGAACCGCCCTCGGCGGCGGCGGCGTCGAACGCGGTGGTGCGGACGGTGATGACCTTCACCGCGTCGGAGGATTTCACGGTCGCCATGGCGTTGCCGGCATAGATCGGACGCACGAAGGTGTCCGCGTCGACGACGGCGGAGATCTCGGAGATCTGCTGCACGTCGAGCAGCGCGGCCACGCGCGGCATCACGTTCTTGCCGTAGCTGGTCGCCGGGGCGAGGACGTGGCTGTAGCCGGACGCAAGCGCCACGACCAGCGGAGCGACATTCTCGGCAAGGCCGTTGGCATATTCCGCGGCATCCGCGTGCAGAACCTTGGCGACGCCCGCGATCTTCGCGGCGGCCTCGGCGGCGGCGGCGGATCCGCTGCCGCCCACCAGCACGGCGACGTCGCCACCGATCTGGCTCGCGGCGGTCACGGCGTTCAGGGTAGCCGGGGCGATTTCCGAATTATCGTGTTCGGCAACGACGAGAACGCTCATCAGATCACCTTTGCTTCATTGCGAAGTTTGGACACCAGCTCGGCGACGTCGGCGACCTTCACGCCCGCTTCGCGCTTGGCCGGTTCCTCGACCTTCAGGGTTTCGAGGCGCGGCGCCGGATCGACACCGAGGTCGGCCGGCGACATCTGGTCGATCGGCTTCTTCTTCGCCTTCATGATGTTCGGCAGCGAGGCGTAGCGCGGCTCGTTCAGGCGCAGGTCCGTGGTGACGATCGCCGGAAGCTTTACCGTGATGGTCTCGAGGCCGCCGTCGATCTCGCGGGTCACCTTGGCTTCGCCGGAGCCCATTTCGATCTTGGAGGCGAAGGTGGCCTGGCCCCAGCCGAGCAGCGCGGCCAGCATCTGGCCGGTCTGGTTGGCATCGTCGTCGATCGCCTGCTTGCCGAGGATGACCAGCTGCGGCTGCTCCTTCTCGACCACGGCCTTCAGCATCTTGGCGACCGCGAGCGGCTCCAAATCGCCGTCATGCAGCACGTGGATGCCGCGGTCGGCGCCCATGGCGAGGGCGGTGCGGATGGTTTCCTGGCACTGCTGGACGCCGAGCGAGACAGCGATCACTTCGCTCGCCGTGCCGGCTTCCTTGAGACGGATCGCCTCTTCGACGGAGATTTCGTCGAAGGGGTTCATGGACATCTTGACGTTGGCGAGTTCGACTCCGGTCTGGTCCGCCTTCACGCGAACCTTGACGTTGTAGTCGATGACCCTTTTGACGGGTACGAGAACCTTCATGGCGACCCCGAAAGAGATTTGAGTTTCATATGCGGTAGCTGGTCATAGGCGATGCGTTTTTCGCCTGTCAAGCTAACCCCGCCGCCTTCTTACCTCAAAGCGACATCGGGGAAAGCCGTCTTGTTTCAGCGGTTTTTGCCCGGAACCCAGAGAACGTCGGCCGCGCCGTCATCATTGATGTGCCGAGCGAGCACGAACAGATGATCGGAAAGACGGTTGGCGAACTTGATGGCATTGGCCCCGACCGGCTCCTGCTCGGCCAGCGCGGTCATCGCCCGCTCCGCCCGGCGGATCACGGTCCGCGCCAGATGAAGATAGGCCGCGGCGGGCTTTCCGCCGGGCAGAATAAAGGAATCCAGAGGCTTCAGCGTCTCGTTCATGGCGTCGATCTCACGCTCAAGGCGCTCGACCTGGGCCGCGCCGACCCGCAGAGGCTCCCATTTCGGATTTTCCTGCTCCGGCGTCGCCAGATCGGCCCCGAGATCGAACAGATCGTTCTGGATGCGGGCCAACATCTCGTCGATGTCGCCGGCGCCGGTCGTGTGCAGCCGGGCAAGGCCGATCACGCTGTTCGCCTCGTCCACGGACCCGTAGGCTTCCGGGCGCAGCGAATGCTTCTTGACCCGGCTCCCGTCGCCGAGCGACGTCTCTCCGGCATCCCCGCCGCGGGTATAGATCCTGGTCAGCCGGACCATCTGAACGCCTCCGAAACTATTTGCGCCGGACGCCGGACGCTACCGCGACAAGGCCAGGGCGATCATGAAGAGCACGACCGCAAGGAATTGAAATAACACGCGATATCGCATGAAACGATTTGAGCGCCTTGGTCCGTCGGGACCGCCGCGCGCCATGGACACGAGACCGCCGAAGAGGGTGCCGAGCACCAGCAGCAGAGCGATGGCCATGAGGATGATGACGAAAACTGACATGCCGCCGATATAGAACGCCGTGGCGGCGAAGACCAGTGGGAAGCGTGACGGGCGTCAATCCGCCACATCGCCAAGGACGAAACGATTTGACAAAAATGCGCCTTAATTTCCGGCCAAAATTTACCCCGCGTTAACAAATCGGACCGAAAACGAAACAGATTCGACTGATTGTAACTTATTTATCAGTTGATTCTGACTTTTTATCCGAAATAGACTTCCGGATGCCCCCTAAGATTTGGTATGCGGGGCCCCTGAACCGCAAATTGTAGTAGGATTCGTGATCCCAAATGCCTGACGATTCAGTCCTCGCCTATACCGCCCAAAACCGGAAAAACGAAGCCATTTCAATTAATTACAAGAAGAGCCAATCCTACATTGTCCCCTGCTCGAGTGCCTTTCGGGATCGCGTAACTGCACTTGCGGATTCACAGGGCGCCAGCGTCGCCGATCTGGCGCGCGCCGTCCTCATGCTGATCCCGAATGAGACCGTCATGTCGACGGAAGACCCCGGAGAACCGGCGCCGGACGATCGAGAAGTGGTGAAATTGCAGTCCGGCCCCTCGAAAGGCCGCACCCTGCGCCGAAAACCGCGTTTGCAGCTGCGTCTGCCCATCGGCTACGACATTGCCCGCCTGCGCCGCGCCCTCGCGCTTTCGCTGAAGATGGCGGAGGGCGAACGGCAGCTTGCCGTTGAAAGCACCGAGGACCGTCAGAGGCGCCAGAACGACGGTGCGACGCGGGCCCGCCTCGAGGAAGATATCGAGCAATTGCAACGGATTATCGGGGATCTCGCGTTCGAACCCCTGCGCAACGGGATCACCAGCCGGAGTGAGGCGCTGCATGTCATGGGCTTCGCCCCGACCGCGGTTCCGGACCAGAAGGCGATCCGCGGACGCTACCGCCGGCTCGCCCTCGTTTTCCATCCGGACTCCCCCTTCGGCGACCATCAGCGCATGAGCCAGCTCAACGAGGCGCTGGAGAAGCTCACCCGCGCTTGACGGCGCGGGACGGCGGCAATAGGGTCTCGCTCATGAACAGCCAACCTCTCCGGCGTCTGGCCGGTCGAATTATCGGGCGAATTAGCAACCCGGTCCTCTGATTAGGGCCGGGCCAGTGCTGTTTTCCCTTATTCGACCCCCTCGACCGGAGTGGTTTTGTCATGCAAGACGTTGCTGTATCCCCTTCTTTTCACACTGCTTTTTCCGAGCCAGAGAGCGAAGCGGACGTGACCGCCTGCTTTTCCGTGCAGGCCCGCGCCGAACCGTCTGTGATGCCCCGCGTGCTCGAGACCTTCGCCAAGCTCGGCCTGATCCCGACGCGCTGGCACAGCGATCTCGGCGGCCGGCGGCGCGACGAGCTCACCATCGACCTGCAGGTCCAGGGCCTGACCGATGCGCAGCGCGACCATGCCGCCGCCGTGATGCGGAGCATGGTCTCCGTCACCTCGGTGCTGGTCTCGGAAAAGCGTTTCTCCTGAGGCCGGAATCAAGAAAGCGGCCCGGAGCATGAGCGGATACCTTCACCATCTCCGGGTCTGCAACACGCACGATCCTGCCGACTACCAATCCTGGTCGATTGGCGGGGCCGAGGTCGGGCTGGTCCCGCATGCCATCGCGGATAAACTCCCGGAGTGCGGTTTTTCCCGGTCCGGGAATGGCCTCGCGCTCCCCCCGGGCTCCTTCGAGGAGCTCAGCGAAAAACTCGCCGAGGCGTCCGAGGTGCTCCGTGATACCGGGCTGGCCGCGAAAGCGCGCGGTGAGTTCTATCCGGTTCTCACCCGCCCCGACGCGGAACCGCTCGCCATTATCGACCGGGGCGCGGCCACCGAATTCGGCATCGTAAACAAGGGCTTCCACCTGAACGGCATTGTTCGCCGGGTCGACGGAACCTTCATGTGGATCGCCCGGCGCGCCAAGGACAAGTCCACCTTTCCCGGCAAGCTCGACAACATGGTCGCCGGCGGACAGCCGGCGGGCATCTCCGCTTTCGACAATCTGCTGAAGGAATGCGCCGAGGAGGCGGGCATACCGGCGGAGATCGCCGCGACGGCCCGGCCGACCGGCATCGTGAGCTACCGAATGGCCTCATCGGCAGGTCTCAGGCGCCACGTTATGTATATCTATGATCTGGAACTCGATCCGGATTTCGTGCCGCAGGCGGTCGACGGAGAGGTCGAGAGCTTCGAACTGCTTCCGATCGGCGAGGTGATGCGGATCGTCGAGACCGAGCCTGACGCCTTCAAGTACAACTGCAACCTCGCGATCATCGACTTCCTGATCCGGCACGGCTTCATCGCGCCGGATCATCCGGATTATTTCGAGCTCGCGAGCGGATTGCGACGACCGGTCGACTGAAATACAAATCCGTTCAGACGGAGCGGGTAACACCTCCGTCGATCCTCAGATTCTGACCGGTCATGTAACCGCCCTCGTCCGACGCAAGCCAGGAAATGAGCGAGGAAACTTCCTCCGCGCGCCCATAGCGGCCGAGCGGAATGCGCGCCTTGCGGTCTTCCTTCTCCGGCAGACTGTCGATGAAGCCGGGCAGGACATTGTTCATGCGGATATTGTCGACCGCATACTTGTCCGCGAAGAGCTTGGTGAAGGCGGCAAGCCCTGCCCGGAACACGCCCGAAGTCGGAAAGAGAGGGTCCGGCTCGAAGACGGCGAAGGTGGAGATATTGACGATCGCCCCGCCGCCCTGCTTCTGCATTAACGGCGTAACGAGACGCGTCGGACGGACGACATTGAGGAGATAGACCTCCATCCCATCGTGCCAGTCCTCGTCGCTCAGCTCGAGAACCGGGCCCTTCGGGCCGTGACCGGCAGAATTCACCAGAACGTCGACCCGTCCCCAGCGCTCGACCGCACCATCGACCAGCCGCTTCAGATCCTCAATCGACTGGTTCGAGCCGGTGACACCGAAACCGCCGAGCTCTGTCCCCAACGCCTCGCCTTTGCCGGAAGAAGAGAGAATCCCGACCCTGAAGCCGTCCACCGCAAGCCGTTTCGCCGCATCGGCGCCCATGCCGCTGCCGCCAGCCGTCACCAATGCAACCTTCTTGTCCGTCATATTCATTCTCCTTTGACCTGAAATCGATCAATTGAATCATCAATTGATGCACATCGGAAGCTAATGCGCTGTTTCAAGCTTGGGCGGCCCTAGGAATGACAATCGTTCCCGCGCAGCACACATGCCGTGCACAGGAATCGCTCAGATCGGTTTATCCGGCCGCACCCCGGGACGGTTCGCCGGATGCGCCGGCGGCCCGGCCGGGGCTGCGGGCATGGCGAGCGTGCCGTCCAGCATTCTCTCGACCAGCGACAGCAGATGCATCAGGCGCCGGTCCGGCATGCCCAGTTCGGCGAGATGGCCGACCGTATTGGCGAGATAATCGCGGCCCGGTCCCGCGGTACCGTGCCCCTGGATGATCAGCGCCGCGCGCTCCTCCGGCGTCAGTCCGGCGGCATATTGCGCATGGCCGCGGTCGACGACATAGGCCTGCGCGCCAACACGGCGTCCGGTCTCCCAGGCGTTCACGGGCAACACACGCGGCGCGTAGACGCCGGTGATCATTTCCCGTTCATGCAGATAGGTGAGCACCCGCTCCCGCTTGCTTTCCGCCACGCGGTAGGCGATACCGCGGCAGGAACCGCCGCGATCCAGCCCGAGCACCAGCCCTGGGCGTTCCGGAGTCCCGCGATAACGATGCGACCAGACGCAGAAATCGCGATGATAGCCCTGCAGGCGCGCCGGCACCCGTTCGAGATACTCGAATCCCGGCCGCCACATAAGCGAGCCGTAACCGAAGACCCATAGATCGCCACAATCGGAGTTCATATCTTGGCGGACTTCACGGAAAGCAAGAACTGACATGATCTCCGAGATAATCCCCTCCCCGCCGCCGCACAAGCGCCAGAGGCGCATCGGTACCGTTCTGTCCTTCATCGTCGCACTCGCGGTGCTGACCTATGTCGGGAACTGGTTCGCCGCCGCCTTCTGGCTGGAGGGCAAGATCGAGGACTGGGCGGCGGAAGAGCGCGCGCGCGGCAATGAGGTCGCCTATGGCGAGCTGCGCTTCGAAGGCTTTCCCTTCGAGATGTCCGTGCTGGCCACCGATGTGTCCTACGCGCGGCGGCGCGGCCAGATCGAGGAAACCGTGGAGCTCGGCAAGCTGAGAGCGGTCGCCAAGCCCTGGGCACCGCTCGATTATACCTTCACGGCGGAAACACCGGTCACCGCACGTCAGCGCAATATCGACACCGACACCGTCGTCACCCTCGGAGCCGCCCCGCGCACGCAACTGGAAACGAGATTCTACGGCTCCGGCGTGCTTGAGCATGCGCGCCTGACCGTGCTCGGCGGGCTGCTGACCTCGGAGCGCATGGGCGACGGGCGCGGCCCGCGCGAGGCCGCCCGCTTCGTCGCGGCCTCGCTGACGGTCGATCAGGCGGAGGAGATCAAGGATCACACCGAAGCCTCCGCCGTCGTCAACCTGACCGCAACGCGGGTCGAAAGCCCGGCCCTCGCCGCGATGGGCACCAAGGCCCAGCATGCGGCGCTCGCCATGGAAGCGACGCTGCGCGGCGTCCTGACCGGCACGGACAGCGAGGATCTCGCGCTCTGGCGGGACAGCGGCGGAACGCTCGAGATCGACCGTTTCACGCTCGCAATGGATCCGGTCGGCCTCCGTCTCAGCGCCACCCTGGCGCTGGACCGGCTGCTGCGCCCGGAAGGCGCCGGAACGCTGGAAGTGAAAGGTTTCGACGAAGCGATCCGGGATCTGGTCGAGGCGGGTCACCTGAAGCAGGACGCGGCCGAAATCGCCAAACTCGTGCTGGGCGCCTTCAGCCGGACAAGCGCCAGCGACGGGACTCGGATCGTCAGCGTCCCGGTCGCCGCACAGGACGGGCGCGTGAGCGCCGGTCCCTTTACGCTATTTCGGCTTCCCGGTTTCTGACGCCGGGTGATCGCCGTTGGCGCCCGGACCCCACGGGTTGGTGCCGGCCTGATGCGCTTCCACGACACTGCGCCGGACGTCCCGCGTGCGGGTGAAGAAGTCGAACAGCTTGTCGCCTTCGCCGTAGCGGATCTGCCGCTGCAGCGCGGTCAGGTCCTCGTTGAAGCGCTGCAGCATCTCCAGCACCGCGTCCTTGTTGGTCAGGAAAATGTCCCGCCACATGGTCGGATCGGAACCGGCGATGCGTGTAAAATCCCGGAAACCACCCGCGGAGAAGCGGATCACATCCTGGCGCTCCTGTTCCTCCACATCGAAGGCGGTGCCGACGATCGTGTAGGCGATCAGGTGCGGCAGATGCGAAGTCAGGGCCAGCACCTTGTCGTGATAGGCCGCGTCCATCACCTCGACAATGGCACCGACGCGGGACCAGAGCTCGACCAGCCTGGAAACCGCTCCCTCGTCCGTGCCCGCCTCGGGCGTCAGCAGCCAGTAGCGGCCCTGGAAGAGCTCCGCGAAACCGGCGTCGGGGCCGGACTTCTCCGTCCCGGCGACCGGATGACCCGGCACGAAATGGACGCCCTCCGGCACCTCCGGCGCGACATCCTTCACCACCGCCATCTTCACAGAGCCGACATCGGTCAGCACCGCTCCTCTGGCGAGATGAGGCGCGATCTCCTTCGCGATCGCTCCGTAGGTCATGACCGGAGAGCAGAGCACGACGCAATCCGCCCCCTCGACCGCTTCGGCAATGCCGTCATGGACGGAATCGGCGATGCCGAGCTCACGCACCCGCGCCCGCACCGCCGGATTCGGATCGAAAACCGCGACATGGGCCGCGCCATTGCCGGTCGTACGCACCGCGCGGACGACGGAGGAGCCGATATTGCCGCAGCCGATAACCGCGAGCCGCCGGAAGACCGGCTTGTCTTTCGGAAAGCCGTCCTTGCTCATGATACGGGCCTTTCCTTGCCGAGGAAGTCCGCTAGCGCGTCCACGACCTCACGCATTTCCTCGCCGGTGCCGATCGACAGGCGCACCGTGTCCGGGACGCCATAGCCTCCCATCTCGCGCACCAGAATGTTCCGTTCCGCGAGGAAGAGACGCGCCGCCTCGGCGGTCTTGCCGTCCGTCTCCGGGAAGCGGAGCAGCAGGAAGTTGGTCACCGTCGGCAGGGCCTCGAGCCCGAGCTCGGCGAATTTCCCGGCCGACCAGGGCAGCCATTTGTTGTTGCTCTCGATCACCGCTTCCTGGAAGGCGAGATCCTCGACCGCCGCGATCCCCGCCGCGATGGCGAGCGAATTCACCCCGAAGGGCTGCTTGATGCTTTCCAGCGTCGCGGCGATATCCTTCGGACCGTAGGCCCAGCCGAGCCGCAGCCCCGCCATGCCGTAGAGCTTCGAGAAGGTGCGGAGCATGACCACGTTATCGTGGTTCTCGACCATCTCGATGCCGCTGTCATAGTCGTTTTTCGTTACGTATTCGCAATAGGCCGCGTCGAGCACGAGCAGGATGTCGTCGCGCAGCCCGGCGCGCAGGCGCTTGACCTCCTCCTGCGGGATGTAGGTCCCGGTCGGATTGTTCGGATTGGCGAGGAAAACCATCCGGGTCCGCTCCGTCACGGCCTTCAGGATGGCATCGACGCTGACCGTGTACTCGTCGTCCGGCGCCACCACCGGCACGCCGCCGGCGATCCGGGTCGCCATCGGGTAAACCAGGAAGCCGTACTGGGTATAGATCGCCTCGTCGCCCGGCTCGAGATAGGCGAGGCAGAGCACCTGGATCAGCTCGTCGGAGCCGCAGCCGAAGACAATCCGCGCCGGATCGATGCCGTTGCGCCGTCCGACCGCCTCGGCGAGACGGCTGGCGGCGACCGCCGGATAGCGGTGCAGGTCCGGGTCGACACTGTGCATGGCCGCGAGGGCCTTCGGGCTCATGCCGAGCGCGCCCTCGTTGGCGGAGAGGCGGATCACCTTTCCGGGTTTCTTGGCGCCGCCATGGTTCGGCGTGTAGCTCACCATCGTCGCGATGGAGGATTTCGGTTTGATCGTGGACATCGGTCTGTCGCTCGTATGAAAACTGGAACGGAAAAGCAGGACCGGCCTTGGGCCGGAAGGATCAACCGGCGTGAACCGGGACCGCGTAAGCGCCGATGCGGTAATAGGGCACCTCGCCTTCGCGGCCGCCCATATGTCGTTCCAGCCCCAGCGGAGCTTCGAGGAAACCGGCCTGCTCGACCAGCTTGAAGCCGCCGGCCTCGTCCACGATCACGCCCTCGACGGCGTGATCCGCGGGCACGGCGAACAGCGTCCGGTCCTCGCCGGAGCCTTCAGGCTCCTGCGCCGCGACGATGAAGGCATCGCCGGTAAAACCGTTCACCCCGTCCTCGGGGCCGGTCTCACAAAAAGGAAGCCGCGCAATGATGCGCGGCGCCGTGCCTTCGGACCTGTCGGAAAGCAGCAGCGGCCACCATCGTGCGACGGTCATCGGAAAGCCCGGAAGCACGCCGAGCGTCGCCGCGCCGGACGCCACCGCATCCAGCACCTGCTGTGCATCGCTCATGCATTCGATAGAGGCGGAAATGCCGCAATGATCGCGCGCCAGATCGTAGACCTTCTCCGCGCCCTCGGCCATGAAGACCGCGGCGTGGACATGGGTCTGCATATTCAGGTTCGCGCTCAGGATCTCGCGCCAGAAACGGATCAGGGTCGGGACGTTGAGATAGGATTCGTTGCGCGCGACCAGCCGGCGGATGATCTGCGCTTCCCGTCCCGGACGGAAATAGGGTCCGCGATTGCCCCCCTTGGCCTCGGCCACCCGTTTGCCGATCTCGACGCGGCGCATCAGTAGATCGTGCAGGGCCTCGTCGATCCCGTCGATCTCGCGCCTCAGGTCATCGAGCGTGCTCACCGGATATGCCTTCCCATCGAAGCATCGGCCGGACCCGAAGCGCCCGGCGAGAGAAACCCTGCGCCGCACTGTTCCCGATTGCGGCGCGGCGGACAGCAATAGCGGCGGCAGACCGCGAATTCAAGCAAGCTGATCACCGGCGGGCGGAAATCGGCCAAGATGCGGAATGGCTAGCCTCTCATCTCGAGCAGCGCCGGAGCCGGGTCAGGGCCCTCGTCGCCGCGCCGGAAACCGTATTCAACGCCGGGCCCGAGGGGAAAACTGACTTCGCGCCGGAAGCTCATGCCGAGGCGCTCCATCAGGCCCCGCGACGCCCGGTTGTCTCCGTCCGCGTCGGCGATCACGAGATCGATCTCAGGATCCTCGAAGGCGGTCAGAAGGGCGGTCCAGGCCATGCGAAACGCGATGCCCCGCCCCCAGAGCGCCGGATGCAGGAGCCATGTCAACGTGCGACTGCGCGGAATCTCGCCGTCGGCGAGATCCACCGCTCCCGCGAGCGGGAAGTCCG
The DNA here is from genome assembly GCF_014904705.1 of Nisaea sediminum. Classification (NCBI taxonomy): domain Bacteria; kingdom Pseudomonadati; phylum Pseudomonadota; class Alphaproteobacteria; order Rhodospirillales; family Thalassobaculaceae; genus Nisaea; species Nisaea sediminum. Next base: position 879,206 of record NZ_JACZCQ010000006.1, on the reverse strand, counting down.
GATGACGCAGCAGCCAAAACCCGAATCCGGGACGGCTTGCGCCGGCCAGCGCCATTTCGATCCGCTCCGAGAGGTAGCTCCAGTCAGGTGGCGCCCCATCGAAGAGATAGCGATAGATCTGCGGTTGAGTGCAAAGCTTGTAGAGGTCGGTGAAGTCCGCCCGCGCGACATGTTCCAGATACATGCCGATCCTAGACGACCAGCCCCTCGTGCTCGGCGACGCCGCCCGGCACCAGATCGCAGATCGCGAGGTGGCGCTCCTTCACCAGCGGCGTCGAGTATTCCCGGAAATCGGCCATGAAGCCGGCGCTCTTGTGTTCCTCGAACGCATCCAGATCGTCGTAGGTCTCCCAGAGATGGAAGCTGCCCGGTTTTTCCTGGTCGCGGGCGACGAGGAAGCCCTTGCAGCCCGGCTGGGTCAGGCTGTTGGCGGCATGCTTGCGCAGCCGGGTCTCGAACGCGTCTGCATCCGCTTCGGCGACGATCAGGTTCACGGCGATCACGATCATTTTTTTGTCCTCCCTAGATGTCCGAACGCCACGCTGCGGCGGCTTCCAGCCGCGTTGAGCGCCGGGGCACGACGGCCCGGCAGCGGCAGAAGCTGGCGTATGCGCACCGCCCGTCCTTTCGGACGGGCATAGATCTGCTTCGTTGCCTCGATCAATACCACACCGGAAAAGCGGTTGAACCAGCGTTCGCCGAGTTTTTCCACGGCCGGCGCGGAGCGCAGCAGCAGAGGTGAGTTCGAGGGCGGCATGTAGAGCGCGTGCGCGGTGAGCGACGGCGCGAACATGTTGTCCTTCAGGAGGCGGGAAAGCTGGGACGGCGAATAGGGATGGCCGTGCCCGAACGGCGTGCGGTCGAGCCGGGCCCAGATACCCCGCCGGTTCGGCACCACGACAAGGACCTTGCCGTTGCCGGCGAGCACACGCCAGACCTCCTGCAGCATGGCGCGGAGCTGCTCGGTGCATTCCACCGCGTGAACCAGAAGCACCCTGTCGACGGACACGTCCTGCAGCGGCAGTTCGGCCTCGTCGGCAAGGCAGACCAGGCCCTTGCCGTCGCGCGGCCAGTGCAGCACGCCCTGCTGCGACGGCATGATGGCGATCACCCGCTCGGCCTCGTCCCGGAACGGACGCAGGAACGGCGTCGCGTAGCCGAGACCGAGCACGGTTTCGCCCTTCGTGTTGGGCCAGAGCTCGCGGATACGGCGGCGAATCATGCGTCGGGCGACCTGGCCCACGCGCGTACCGTAAAAATCCCAGAGATCGACGGCGTCGTTGAACATGTTCCAAGCCGGCAGTTCACTTGTCGCGAAGGGATCATAGTGCGCAGCTTGGCCGCGTCAAAAGGTTGATGCTACGGTCCGCGCTCCTGTCCCCCCGCAGAGGAGAGAAGGTCATGTCCAAGCTGGAAGTCGTGCTGGTCCCCGTCAGGTCCGACAACTACGTCTACCTGCTTCACGATGCGGACAGCGGCGCGACCGCCGTGGTCGACCCGGGCGAGGCCGCTCCGGTGATCGCGGCGCTCGACGCGCGAGGGTGGAAACCGAGCCACATCATCAACACGCACCATCATGGCGACCATACCGAGGGCAACGAGGCGGTGCGCGCGAAATACGGCTGCACGCTCGTCGGCCCGAAGTCCGAGACAGCACGGATCAAGGGGATGGACGTCACGCTGGCCGAGGGCGACAGCTTCGACTTCGCCGGGCACGAGGCGGAGATCTTCGAGACCCCGGGCCACACGCTCGGTCATATCGCCTTCTTCTTCCCGGACTCCGATATCCTGCTCTCGGGCGACACGCTGTTCGTGCTCGGTTGCGGGCGGGTCTTCGAGGGCACGATGGAGCAGATGTGGACCTCGCTGAAGAAGCTGCGCGCCCTGCCGCCCTCGACGAAAATCTATTGCGGCCACGAATATACCCAGTCGAACGCCCGTTTCGCGATTTCGGTCGACGGCGGGAACGCCAAACTACAGGCCCAGGTCTCCGAGATCGACCGGCTGCGCGCCGACGGCAAACCGACGGTACCGTCCACCATCGGCGAGGAGCTTGAGACCAATCCGTTCCTCCGCGCAGACAAACCCGACCTCGCCGCCTCCATCGGCATGGCGGGCGCCGACCCGGTCGCCGTCTTCACCGAAGTGCGCAAGCGCAAGGACAATTTCTGAAATACCGACTCGAGAATCCCGGTTCCCCGAACCGGATCATGCAAGGGAGCGAAATCGCATGAAACTCATCTACTCGCCGGCCTCTCCTTATGTCCGTAAGGTTCTTGTCACGCTGAAAGAGCTCGGGCTCGAGGACAAGGTTGAGTTCGTCAAGGTCACGACCTCCGTGGTCGACCAGAGCGACGTCCTGGCGGCCGCCAACCCGCTGACCCGGATCCCGACCCTGGTGATGGACAACGGCAAGCCGCTCTACGACTCCCGCGTCATCACCCAGTATCTCGTCTCTCTCGTCCCGTCCTGCGGTTATTATCCGGCGAGCGGCGAAGCGCGCTGGGACGTGCTGCGGCTCGAGGCGACGGCCGAGGGCATGATGGATTCCGCCGTCAACGCCCGCTACGAACGCGGCCTGCGCCCGGCGGAGAAGCAGTGGGACGACTGGGTCGACGGCCAGATGAAGAAGGTCCACGGCGCGCTGAAGGCGCTGGACGGCGAAGCCGCCTCCTTCGGCGACGGCATCAATGCCGGGATCATCGCCGCCGCCTGCGCCTGCGGCTATCTCGACTTCCGCTATGGCGACATGGGCTGGCGCAACACCTATCCGGCGCTCGCCGCCTGGTACGCGATGTTCTCCGAGCGCAAATCCATGCAGGAAACCCAGCCGCCGGCCTGATCCCGATGAGCTCCGCCGACTGGAAAGCCATCGTCGAGAATCTCGGGATGCAACCGCATCCCGAGGGCGGCTACTATGCCGAAACCTATCGCCACAGCCCCGCGGACGGCGGCCGCGGGACCGTGACACAGATCTACTACCTGCTGCCCGTCGGCGAGTTTTCCGCCTGGCACCGGGTCAATGACGCGACGGAGATCTGGCATCACTATGCCGGCGCGCCGCTCGCGCTGACGCTCTCGCCCAACGGTCACGACGCCGAGGCGCATCGACTCGGCCCGGACGTTCTCGCGGGCGAGAAACCGCATGTCGTGGTTCCGGAAGGCTGGTGGCAAACGGCCGAAAGCCTCGGGGAATGGACGCTGGTCGGCTGCACCGTGGCCCCGGCCTTCGAGTTTTCCGGCTTCGAAATGGCCCCGCCGGACTGGCGCCCGACCCCGCGGAAACCGGGCTAAACCTTTTCCACCACACCCATTTTCAGGAGCCAGGCGAGCGCCCGGAAGGTCCGTGCCGCCTCCGCGATCTGTTTTTCCGACAGCTCCTGCTCCATGACCATCGGACCCTGCTGCCGCATCGCGGCGACCAGAGCGCGCCCATCGTCGAGACTGCGCCGGTCCATCGCCGCGATCGGGGAAGCCGCCAGCAGGTCGAGCAGCTTTTCCGCGTCCTCCGCCGGCCTGACGCCGAAGGGCGGCTTGATCGTTTCGCTGGCGAAACCGGCGAAGGTGGCGAAGGGATCTGCCATCTGCGGAACGTCGCGGCCCTCCTCCCCGGCATGGAACGCCCGGCGCTCGGCCAATTCCTGCCAGAGCGCGTCATAGGCCTTCACGATCACCCGCCAGTCATAGGTGTCGCGGGCACGCTTCGCGGCCGCCTCGCCCATCTCCCGGGCTTTGCCGGGAGCCTCCGCGAGCGCCGCCAGCGCCGCGACGGTCTTCGGAATATCGACCGCCACATGCTGGGCGATCAGCCCCATATGGACGTCGTAATCGTGTTCTCCCGATCCATGGCGCCAGGCATATTCGTAGCCGGCACCCGGCGGCGGCATCAGAGCCGGCACGCACATGCCGGTTTCGCCGTCGACGACAGTGTCGCGATAGCCGTCCCAGTCGCTGACCACTGCCGGCAGACCCGCCGCCATCGCCTCGACCGGCGTGATCCCGAAACTCTCCTGCGCATTGTCCACGAGCGAAATGAAGGCGTCCGCCGCCGAAAGCACCGCCGCCTTCACTTCCTCGTCGCGGGCGTCGGCCTTCACGACGGAGATTTCGGGCGCGAATGCCTTAACCGCCGCGTCGAACGCCGTCTCGGTCTCGGCATTGTAATACCAGCCGGCCTCGATCAGCGTCACCGCACGGCCGGTCCGGCGCGCCAGCAGGCTGAGCGCCCGGTAGAGCGGGATCGGATGCGCCTTGGTGTGATAGCTGAGACGCCCGAGATAGAGCACGACGAAACCGTCCTCGGCGATCCCCTGCGCGTTCCGGAAGGCGAGACCCGGTGCCTCGCCGATGCCCGCGAGCGCGGCCGTGTCGACGCCGAGCGGGATCACCGGAAGCTGCGGCTGAAAACGCGGCTTTCCGCCGGTGACCGGCCCGAGGGCCTCGATATATTCCGTCGCAAGAGACTGAACCAGCGTCTTGATTGCTTCCGAGGTACAGATCAGCGCGTCCCAGGAGGCCATCGGTGCGACCACCATCTCGCGTACCGCATCCTGCGCCCGGACCGAGGCCATGGCGTGGGTCACGCCCGAGAGACTGTAGCGTCCGCGCCCGAGGAGCTGGCGGTGCCAAGCCCGTTTCGCCAGCGCCGGCCCCGGCATGAAGAGGCCTCCGGCTTCCATGAGCGCGCGCGGCTGGGCGGCGGAGAGGTGGCGCAGCGTCCGGCCGGACGGGAAGGACGCCCGGAACTGTTCGAAATCGGCGGGCAGGGCATGGATTGGCACCTCGCCCGGCGCACCGTGCTCCAGATAGGCTTTCACGAACCCGGCATTGGCGACCTGGCGGCCGACCAGCCGGGAGGTGTCACCGGGCTCCGGAGCGAAATGGAGGGCTGTGCGTGCGTTCATGTCGGGTCCTCCGCGATCGTCACCGGGACGGGCTTCGGTTTGAAGATCATGTCTTTCGAGGCGAGCACGGCACCGCCGACGATGAGAAGACAGGCCGCCGCCACCACGAAGGTGAAGGGTGCCAGTCCGACCAGGATTAGCAGCAGCGTCGAGAGCAGCGGCGCGGCGTAGGAGGATGCGCCGAGCGCCTGGATATCGCCGCGCTTCACGCCGTAGTCCCAAGTGAAGAAGGCCCCGCCGACCGGACCGAGGCCAAGCAGCAGCACCGATGCCCATTCAAGCGCGCCCTCGGGCCAGACCGTCTGCTCGAAAGCGAGATGGCAGAGCGCGCCCAGCACAGCCGCCACGGCGCAGAAACCGCCGACCGCCTCGGTCGGTACGGCGCCGAAACGGCGCGAGAGCACCGAATAGCTCGACCATGTGAGCGCGCAGACGCAGGCCGCGAGGTAGCCGAGGGAATAGCGCGGGTCGAGCTCGAGCGTTTCGCCGCGCGTGACCAGCAGGGCCGCCCCGCCGAGCCCGAGCACGGCGCCGGCGATATGGAACCATCGCAGCCGCTCGCCCGGCAGCAGCGCCGAGAAGAGAACGATCAGCAGCGGCCAGAGATAGGCGATCAGACCCGCCTCGACCGCCGGCGCGTTCCGGAGCGCGAGGAAGTAGAAGAAATGGTAGCCGAACAGCCCGCCGACCCCGAGCAGCCAGACCAGGGGCGGCTGGCGCATGTAGGAGAGCGGATTCTGTCCCCGCGCCAGCCAGAAGATGCAGGCGATCACAGTCGCGACGGAGAAGCACATGGCGAGCAGCTGGAACGGTGGCACCTTGCCGGAGAGCGCGGTGAAGAGCGCCAGCGTCGCCCACATCAGGACGGCGGAGAAGCCGATCGCGGTCGCTCGTAAACGGGCCTTGCTCTCATCCATCGTCAGACTTCCCGGCGCGCCTTGAGCGCCTGGGTCAGGGTCCCGTCGTCGAGATAGTCGAGCTCGCCGCCGACCGGGACGCCCCGTGCCAGGCGCGTGATCGAAACCCCGCCTCCGGCAAGCCGGTCCGAGATGTAGTGCGCCGTGGTCTGGCCGTCGACGGTCGCGTCCATAGCGAGGATGATCTCCGTCACCTCCGGCGCATGCGCGCGGGTCACAAGGGTCTCGATATTGAGATCCTCCGGCCCCACCCCGTCGAGCGCGGAAAGCAGGCCGCCGAGCACGTGATAGCGGCCGGAGAAGGCGCCTGCCCGTTCCAGCGCCCAGACGTCGCCGACATCCTCGACGACGCAGATGACCGAGCCGTCACGCTTCTCGTCGCGGCAGATATGGCAGGGGTCGGAGGCATCGAGATTGCCGCAGACGGAGCAGTCGGTGACCGCTTCTGCCGCCTGGCCGAGGGCGTCGGCGAGCGGGCGCATCAGCGTCTCGCGCTTGCGCAGGAGATGCAGCACCGCCCGGCGCGCGGAGCGGGGGCCCAGCCCCGGCAACTTCGCCAGGTAATGCATCACGCGGTCGAGTTCATCCATGCCGGAACGCCGTCTGCCGCCGCGGAGATCAGAACGGCAGTTTGAAGCCCGGAGGCAGCGGCAGGCCGCCGGTCAGCTTCTGCATCTCCTCCTGCATCTTCTCGTCCGCCTTCGCCTTGGCGTCGTTGGCGGCCGCGAGGATCAGGTCTTCCAGCACCTCGGTATCGGACGGATCGACGAGAGACGGATCGATCTTGATCGCCTTCATCTCGCCCTTGCCGGTCATCCGGACCGTGACCATGCCCGCGCCGCTGGAGCCTTCGACTTCCAGCTCCTGCAGCTGCGCCTGCATCTCCTGCATGCGGTCCTGCATCTGCTGGACCTGTTTCATCATGTTGCCGAGATTTTTCATCACGTCATGCCTCGTTTGCCTGGCTGTCCTCGTCCGGGTAGGTCGCCGCTTCAGGCGCCGCGTCTTCGGTCTCGCGCACCAGCGGACGGATCGCTTCTATCGTGCTTTCGGGGAAGGCTTCAAGCACCGCGGCCACCACAGGGTGCTCGGCGATCGATTTGCGTTTCGCCGCCTCCGCATTGGCCTTGCGCTCGGCCAGCGTGTGGATCTCCTCATCGCCCGGCGCAGCATCGCTCGCCTCGACGATCCAGTGGATCCCGGTCCATTCCTTCAGCTTCGCGGCGACCTGTCCCGGCAGGCTCTCGGGCGCGCCCGGATCGAGGATCAGCTCAAGATGGCCCGCGCCCGCGGAAACCGGACGGACCGAACGGCTGAGCAGGGCATGCAGCAAGGCTTCGCGCTTTTCCTCGAACAGCGCCACGACGGCTTCGAAACTCTCCGGGATCTGCGGTGCGGCGGGTTCCTCGGGAGGCGGAGGCGCGGGAGGAGGTGCTTCAGGCTCGGCGCGGGGCGCAGGCATCTCTGCGACCGGCTCCGGCCGGGGATCCGCCACCCTGTTTTCCGCGGCCGCCGGCTGGCGGGACGGGGCCGCGTCAGGCTTTCCCGATTTTATCGCCTTCACCAGCTCGCCGGGCGGCGGCAGGTCCGCCGTGTAGGCGAGCCGGATCAGTACCATCTCGAGCGCGGCAAGCGTCGAAGGCGCGTTCTGGACCTCGCCGAGGCCCTTCATCAACATCTGCCAGGTCCGCGCCAGCACCGGCAGGGAGAGCTTGTCGGCGAACGCGACGCCCCGCGTCCGTTCCAGCTCCGAGGCGCCCTCGAGCGCGGATTCGCGCGCCGTCTTCAGCCGGGTGATCAGGTGGGTGAGATCTAGCAGATCCTGCAGCATCACCACCGGGTCGGCGCCGGACGCGTACATCGCGCGCACGTCGGCGAGCGCGTCAGCGGTCTTGCCGCCCATCACCTTCTCGAACAGGTCGAAGATCAGCGCCCGGTCGGCGAGGCCGAGCATCTCCTGCACCTGCGCCGCGGCGATCCGGCCATCAGAAAGTGCCATCGCCTGGTCGAGGATCGAGAGACCGTCACGGGCCGAACCGTCGGCGGCGCGGGAGATCAGCGCAAGCGCTTCCTCGTCCGCCTCGACCCCTTCCTTGCCGCAGATCGTGCCGAACAGCTCCATCAGCTCGGAAACGTCGAAGCGGCGGAGATCGAAGCGCTGGCAGCGCGACAGCACGGTGATCGGCACCTTGCGGATCTCGGTCGTCGCGAAGATGAACTTCACATGCTCCGGCGGCTCTTCCAGCGTTTTCAGCAACGCGTTGAAGGCGTTGCGCGAGAGCATGTGCACTTCGTCGATGATGTAGACCTTGTAGCGCGCCGAGACCGGCTTGTAGCGCACGCCGTCGATGATCTCGCGGATGTCGTCGACGCCGGTACGGGACGCGGCGTCCATCTCCATCACGTCGACATGGCGGTCCTCGGTGATCGCCCGGCACGGATCGCAGACGCCGCACGGCGTCACAGTCGGCCCGCCGGAGCCGTCCGGACCGATGCAATTGAGTCCCTTGGCGATGATCCGCGCCGTCGTCGTCTTGCCGACTCCGCGCACCCCGGTCAGCACGAAGGCATGCGCCAGGCGGCCGGAGGCGAGCGCGTTCCGGAGCGTGCGCACCAGCGCGTCCTGGCCCTTCAGATCATCCAGGGTCTGCGGGCGGTACTTGCGCGCGAGCACACGATACTCGCCCGGCGCCTGTTGGGTCTGGGGAGGTGTTAGATCATCCATGGTTCGGGATCATAGGGGAGTGACGGGGGACAGGGAAGCAACCCGGCCACTCCCGGCGCCAACAATCGTGCAACCGGCGGAGACGCGCTCCGAAACTCGTTCCGTTCAGACAGTTTCAGACACCCGGTTCGGGCCGTCCGAATGACCGGAGAATCCATTTGCGCACCGAATCGCGGGCCACGCCCGGCTCCTGCCCCTTCGGGCGGACCAGCCAGTAGCTGAAGCTGGCCGGTATTTCGATGTCGAAGGGAGCAATGATCCGCCCGGCTTCGAGCTCCCGGGCCGTCAGCACGGACCGCCCGAGGAAAACGGCCTGGTGACCGAGCACGGCATTGAGCGCTGCCGTGTCGTCGCTGAAGCGGGGTCCCGACGGAACCGCGTCCACCGCGACTCCGGCCGCCGCGAACCAGGCGGGCCATCCCTCGTCGATATCCGGGTGTATGAGAGTCGCCTTCAAGAGATCGGACGGCCGCTCGATGCCGATGCGCTCCGCATAATCCGGCGTGCAGACCGGCCGGACCGTCTCCGAAGCCAGGAATTCCGCCGTGAGGCCGGACCAGTTTCCCGGACCGTAACGGACTGCGAGATCGATCCCTTCCGCCTCGAACGACACCAGATGGCGCGAGGCGGAGACGCGCAGATCGATCTCCGGATGCGCTTTCGCGAATTCCTCAAGGCGTGGTGCCAGCCAGAGCGCGGCGACCGACGGCAGCATGGAGAGGGTCACGACATTGGAGAGCCCCTCGACCGCGCGGCAGGCCGCCACACCCGCCCGCAGCTCGGCGAAGGCCCGGGCGGCGCGCTCGAACAGCGCCTCCCCGGCGCGCGTGAGCGCGACCTGCGGTCCGGCGCGCGCGAAAAGCGGCACGCCAAGTCGTTTCTCCAGTTCGCCAACCTGCCGGCTGACCGCGCTTTGCGTGATGCCGAGGGCGTCCCCCGCCTGGGTGAAGCTCCCATGGCGCGCCGCGGCCTCAAAGACCTGCAGGCTGCGAACCGGTATGCGATGAAGAATATCATGACTAAATCTCATGATGACTCGCGCTCTTTCTCATTTTTTGGCGTCGTATGCCCTCTCTAGCATGATCCTAATGCAGCTTTGGAGATACTGCCATGGGACATGTCCAATCCGCCGCTTCCGGGATCCGCCGGGGGGCTCCGGACCTTCCACTTCCGGTCTGGATGGCGCTGGTCACGATCGCGCTCGGCCTCGCCAGCGGCATGAGCACTCCCGAGCTCATCGCCAATTTCAATACCGGCTTCGGGCTGGCGCTCGGAGAGTTCGCGCTGATCCTCCTGCCGTCTTTCACCCTCGCCGCGGCGATGGAAGAGCACGCCCTCACCCTGGACGGCCGTCTCGCGGTCATGGCCGCTCCGGTTGCAGGCGCTGGAATGGTCTGTCCTGACACCGCATTCGCGTCCCTCGCTCCGATCGCGGGTCGGCGGAAGCTCGATGTCGCTTTCGGCGCCTATACTGGCTTCAAGCTGCTCTACCCCGCGGGTCCGCTGATCGTCGCCACCGGGCTCGGGGTCGAGAGCGATGCCATCATCCTTGCCGGCATGCTCCTGGCCCTGCCCGTCTGGTTAACCGGACTGGTCTGGCGGAGGTTCCTGGACAGGGACATACCTGGCTCGCCGCCGGAAACCCGGCCGGCCGCCAGAGCCGCCGCGCTCCGCCCGATGCTTCCGTTCGGCCTCCTTGCAATACTGCTGATCCTCGGCGCGCTCCCCGGACTATCCGCCCTGCCCCTCGCCGGTTTCCTCTGCCATCCAAAAGGCGCGCTGCTTGCTGCGGCAATCCTGGCGCTCGTCCTGCTCGAGCCGTCGAACCGCCGGGCGTGTCTCGACCGCGCGGTCCGGCGGACCGGCGCACTGCTGCTCCTGATCGGATGCGCTTCCGCCTTCGGTACGGTGCTGACCCACGTGCTGCCCTTTACCGCCTTTCTCCCCGGAACCACCGGAGCCGTCGGGCTGTTCGGCCTGTTCCTGCTGAGCGCCGCGTTCAAACTGATGCAGGGCTCCAGCATGGCGACATTCGCGGCGATCGCCCCGGTCGCCGCCCCCGCGGTCGTCGAACTCGGCCTGCCGGGCGTGGCAGCGGTCTTCGCGATCTGCCTCGGCTCCTTCATCGCCATTCTTCCCAACGACAGCTTCTACTGGATCGTCCGGACCACGTGCTTCGCGGAAGGGCGGGACCGCAGCATCGCGATCCTGACAGCAGGGTCGGTCCTTCAGGCCGCGGTCGGGTTTCTCTGCCTGCTCGCACTCACATGGAGCGGACTGATATGAACAGCGTCCTCGTTCGCGATGCGCGGACGGAAGACATTCCACGGATCGCGGGGATCTACCGGCCTCATGTTCTGACCGGCACCGCGACCTTCGAGGAGGTGCCTCCGGACGAAGACGAGATGGCGCGACGTCTCGCAGCGGTCCGCGACTCCGGTCACTTCTGGCTCTGCGCCGAACTGGAGGGGATCGTCGTCGGCTATGCCTATGCGACGCAGCACAAGGCGCGCTCGGCCTACCGCTTCACGGCGGAGGACTCGATCTATCTCGCGCCGGAGATGAGGGGAAAAGGCGTCGGAACGCGATTGTTCTCCGAGCTCGTAATGCGCGCCGCCGTAACCGGCTTTCGGGAAATGCTCGCCGTGATCGGTGACAGCGAAAACGCCGGGTCCATCGCCCTGCACCGCAAGCTCGGCTTCCGGCATGTCGGTATCGCACGCGGGATCGGCTGGAAATTCGGGCGCCCGGTAGACGTCGTCTACATGCAGCGCAGCCTCGCCGCGCCGGAGGGAAGGGCGGCGGATTTCAGATCATCCGAATGACGGGGAGTTAGGTGGAAGACTGGGAGCGACCCGAACCGAAACTCGTTACGGCTGCTTCCTTCCGGACCTGACCGGATTGGCGAGGAGCTCGTCCGTCCCAGCCTTCCGGGGGTTCTATATCGGGGGATAGGGGCGGAATGCAAGGGGAGTCTAGTCTTCACCGATCGAGCGGAACGCTCCGTCCGACCAGACAAGAGCCTTGACGCAGCTGCGCAGATTGGTACCGCCACAGGCGGAGCCATGCACCTGCAATAGCAGAACCTGCATGTTGCCGAAGCGAATCAGCTCCCAGCCCTTGGACATCTCCTCTCTGACCTTGTGGCCGACAACAAGAAAGATGCGGCATCCGCCGGTACCGCCGCAGAAAAGGGTGTGTGAGGAGGAGCAGGAAAGCTCCCAGCCGTCGATCAGCGCATCCGGAATATCGTCGCCGGTTAGATCGAGGTGCTGGATGGCGTTGGTTCCGACCGTCAGAATACCACCGTCGATGGCGGCGCATTCCGCCGTTGCCGACTTGATCACCTCGTCGACGCCGCCCGCCGCAAGAGCGGGACGGAGGGAGAGGGCGGCAATTCCAGCCGCCAGGAACAGACAGATCCGAAGCAACGGAGCCTCCCAGTCAATTTCCGGCGCCCCGATCCTGCTCTCTTTTCACGGCAGAACCGGGGCGGCGAAGGAGATCAGCCCCCGGTCGGCTTCAGTTTCTCACCGTTTCGCTCTTCCCAGTACTGGATTGCGGCGGAATGGTCGCTGCCCGGATGGGCCTCGTTGAACTCCTTCCAGATGCCGGTCAGAAGCTTCAGGATCGGCATGTCCTGGCCCTGCGCCTCCGCAAGGCCGGCGGCGATGCCGACATCCTTGGTCATCAGCGCGGTGGCGAAGCCGGCGTCGAACTTGCGGGTCAGCACCGAGGGCTTGAACTTGGTCTCGGTATTGTTGCTGCGCCCGGTCGAGACGTTGATGACGTCGATCATCACGCTCGGATCGAGGCCAAACTTGGCGCCGACGAGGATCGCCTCGTTGGTGGCGCTGAGCGCGATCGCCGAGAGATAGTTGTTCAGGCACTTCATTGCGTGGCCGGAGCCGAGCGGGCCGGTGCGGATCACGACCCGGCTCATCGGGCCCATGATCGCCTCCGCCGCATCGAGCGCCGCCGCGTCTCCGCCACCGAGCATGATCGCGAGCGAGCCTTCCTCGGCCCGCCAGGTGCCGCCGGAGACCGGCGCATCGCAGAGCGCGATGCCTTTTTCCTTCAGCGCGGCGCCGAGCTCCACCGTGCCGGTCGGCTCCGACGAGCTCATGTCGATGGCGACCGCGCCGGCCTTCATGCCCTTCGAGGCATTGTCCGCCCCGTCGAGCAGCGCCATGCGGGCGGCCTTGCCGTCCGGCACCATGGTGACGACGATGTCGGAGGCCGCGCCGAGCGCCTCCAGGCTCGGCGCCACCTCGCCGCCGATTTCACCCGCGAATCGTTGGGAAATCTCGGGTCTGAGATCAAACACGCGCACATCGTAGCCGGCCTGGACCATGTGGCGGGCCATCGGCCAGCCCATCATGCCGAGGCCGATCCAGCCGATCACCGGTTTGGCATCGCTCATGGCTCAGACCCCCTGTTCCTTGAAGACTTCGCGGGCGACCTTGAATGCCGTCACCGCAGCCGGGAAACCGGCATAGGTCGCGACCTGGATGAAGATCTCCGCCATCTCGTTCTTGGTCACGCCGTTGTTCAGCGCGCCGACCAGATGCAGGCGCAGCTCATGCTCGCGGCCCATCGCGGAGAGCATGGCGAGGTTCAGCATCGAGCGGGTCTTCAGATCCAGGCCCTCGCGGCCCCAGCAGGCGCCCCAGGCATGCGTGGTGACGAATTTCTGCAGGATCATCGAGAACTCGTCCGCATTGTTGAAGCTGTTCTCGACATACTCCTTGCCGAGCACCTTCTTGCGGGTCTCCATGCCCTGTTCGAACATCTGCTCCAGATCCATCGGGGTCCTCCTCCCTTGTCATTCGGAAATTGTATACGACCCTAATGGGCGCCGGACGCTCTGACCATACGGTCGGTCGGAACGACCCGGAACGGGATCGGGAACGAAAAGCCGACCCGGATCAGCGTTCACGGTCTGCCGCGGCCCGCACGAGGGCACGGTAGAGACGCTGCTGGGAGCGGTTGAAGACCAGGAACTCCGGATGCCACTGCACGCCGAAGAAAAGCTGGCCGTTCACGCTCTCGATGCCCTGCACCATGCCCCGGCGGTCATGCGCGGATACCCTGAGACCCTCGCCCACGCGGTCGACCGACTGGTGATGGATGCTGTTCACCCGGCACCATGAGACCCCGAGCATCTCGCGCAGCCTGGTGCCCTCGTCGATCTCGATCCGTTTCACCGGCAGCGGTGTGCGCCGTGCCCGGGTGCCGGGATAGGCCTCGGAAATCTCCTCGTGCAGCGTGCCGCCGAAATAGACGTTGAGGATCTGCGCGCCCCGGCAGATCCCGAGCACCGGGCGCCGGCCGTCCTTGAAGCGGTCCATCAGGTCGAGTTCGAAGTCGTCACGCTCCCGGTCGATGCCCTCCTCGAGCGCCACCTCGCCGCCATAGAGCGTCGGATGCAGGTCGCTGCCGCCGCCGATGATCAGACCGTCCAGCGTCTCCACATCCAGTGGGCGCCCGGGGCCGAGCCGCACACCGCGCCCCCCGGCCCGCCAGACCGCGAGATGGTGAAAGGCGAGCGGGATCCTGCCGGTATGTTTCGAGGTCGAAATGCCGATGAGAGGCCGCTCGGAAAAGCTCATTTGAGACCGAGAAAGCGTTGCAGACGGGCGGCGACACTTCTGTCACGGCCGAGAAACTCCGCCACGGCATCGCACAGACGGTCCTTGTCCTCGGCCAGTTCCTCGATCTCGACCCAGCGGTTCCATTCGGTCACCGCAGACCAGTCCGGATCGCCGAGATCGGCGTTCGGAAGCCGGTAATGATAGGTCGGCCGGGGCTTCACAAGCGCATCGGAAATCTGCGCCTTCACCCGGTCCGGATCGAGATGGGCGAAGAGCGGCAGCATGTCGAGTTCGCGGTTTCGCGTCGGATTCATCTCCAGATAATCGTCAATCATGCGGGAAAGTTCCGCCGGATAGTCCAGTGCGCAGATTTTCTTTGCATATTCGTCCGGGAAGCGATCCGCATGGGGCAGGACCCAGCGCGTCAGATCGACATCGACTTCTTCATGGAGGCCGTCGGCCATCACCATGTAGGCCCTGAGGGTATCGAGAATCTCCGCGGCGGAGCCGGTGGCGACCTCGACGTTCAGATGCAGCCCGAAGGCATAGAGCGGACTCTCGCGCGTTCCGAGCGCGCCGTGGCGTCTCAAGACCTCGAAGGCGGCGTTGAGTTCGCCGAGCTTGGACCAGGGGATCGGAGGAAAGACGATCTCGACCGGGACGAGGCCGGTCAGCGCATCGCCGAGACGCGCCCGCACCTTCTCGGAAATGTCGAGCACGTCGAGAAAGCCGAACATCTCCGCCTCGCCTTCCTCCTCCTCCGCGTCCTTGCGATGCACGTACTGGATATCAAGCTCGATCTTCGCCTCGCCCCAGTCGGGGTGGCTCAGAATGTTGCGATGCGCATCCAGCCGCTCGACCGTGCCGCCGAATTCGGCATGCAGGTGACGGGTCGTCTCCTCGACGGTCAAACCGGCGAATTCCAGTTCGACGCCGACCCGCCGTTCCTCTCCGCCGCTGTTGACCCGCCGGGGCGGCGCCTTCGGCTGCTGCATCGTTCGCTTCCTTCCGGAATTGTGCCCGTCAGCGGTCCTCGTAAAGGATCTCCACCACCTCGACCTGCTGCGGCCCGCGCGGCGTGCGCACCTCGACGACGTCGCCGACTTCGGCCTTGAGCAGCGCGCGGGCGATCGGCGAGATCCAGCTGACTTCGCCGCGTTCCAGATCCGCCTCGTCGACCCCGACGATCCGCACCGTGCGCTCGTTATCCTCCTCGTCGGCATAGGTCACGGTCGCACCGAAGAAGATTTTGTCCTTGTTCGGCTGCTGCGTCGGATCGACGATTTCCGCTGCCTCCAGCCGCTTCAGCAGGAAGCGCATGCGGCGGTCGATCTCGCGCAGCCGCTTCTTGCCGTAGATGTAATCGCCGTTCTCGGAGCGGTCGCCGTTGCCGGCCGCCCACGAAACGATCTCGACCACCTTCGGTCGCTCGTCGCGCCGCAGATGCTTCAGTTCGTCCTGCAGCGCCTTGAAGCCGCGCGGCGTGATGTAGTTTTTCACGCCTTTCGGGGAGGGATCGGGGACCTCGTCCTCCTCCTCGAAATCGGAATCGCTTTCCTTGACGAAGGCCTTGCTCATATCCCGGCAGCTCTGTTCCGTTGGTGGTCCAGTGTAGCAGACCATGAACGTTGTTCGGCACTGGCAGATTGCCAGGGTCAATAGGCTCATGCGCTAATTGTTCCGAAGTTCCATCTGGTAGCGGACCGGCGCGATGCAAAGCAAGAAACAGATCCATGTCGTCGGATGCCACGCGGCCGGCGAGGTCGGCGACGTGATCGTCGGCGGCGTCGCGCCGCCGCCGGGCGAAACGCTTTGGGCCCAGTCGCGCTGGATCGCGGAGAATGGCGAGCTGCGCGACTTCATGCTGAACGAGCCGCGCGGCGGCGTGTTCCGGCACGTGAACCTGCTGGTCCCGCCGAAGGATCCCCGCGCTGTCATGGGCTGGATCATCATGGAACCGGTGCACACGCCGCCGATGTCCGGCTCGAATTCGATCTGCGTCTCCACAGTCCTGCTGGAGACCGGGATCGTTCCGATGCAGGAACCGGTCACGCGCTTTCACCTCGAGGCACCGGGCGGTCTGGTCGCGGTCGAAGCAGCCTGCCGGAACGGAAAGGCGGAAAGCGTCACCGTACGCAATCACCCCTCCTTCGCGGCCGAGATCGACGTGCCGCTTGAGGTGGAAGGCCACGGCACCCTGACCGTCTCGACGGCCTACGGGGGCGACAGTTTCGTGATCGTCGACGCGGAAGCACTCGGTTTCGCGATCCGGCCGGACGAGGGACGGGATCTCGCCGAACTCGGCGCCAGGCTGACCCGTGCCGCCACGGAACAGATCGGCTTCAGCCATCCGACGAACCCGGACTGGCAGCACATCTCCTTCTGTCTCTTCGCCGGAACCCTGGAGGAAACGGAAGACGGTCTCCGGACCCGGCATGCCGTCGCCATCGAGCCCGGCAAGATCGACCGCTCGCCGACAGGAACGGCGATCTCCGCGCGCATGGCGCTGCTCAGGGCGACCAGGCACATGAGCGTTGGCAACCGGCTGATCGCCCGCTCGATCATCGAGTCCGAGTTTTCCGGACGGATCGAAGAGGACTGCGAACTCGGCGGAAATCCCGCCATCATTCCCTCGATCACCGGGACCGCATGGATTACCGGCACCCACCAGTACCTGTTGGACCCGGGCGACCCATGGCCGCGGGGCTACCGGGTCGCCGACACCTGGCCGTCGGGCTAGAGGACGGATCGCGTTTCAGTCTAAGCAAAATAGAAAACTGTGCCGGGATGAGACTTGCCGTCACATGATAATATGTGCGGCGTCATAAAAGATGCTCCGAAGACGCTTCAATCGCGCCTTTCGGCACCATCGAGCAAGAGGGATAGGAAACAGAATGAAAACCGTAGCAGCACATCTCGGTGCGGCCGCCCTGTTCGCAGCCGTCATTCTGATCGGGAACCCGCTGGCGGCAGCACCTTGCAGCGAGGCCGGACCGCAAACTCCGCGCGACATCACGCTCCGCGACGGAACGAACCCCCGCACTTTCTCTCTGGCACCCGCCGCGACGAAGATGAATCTCTGCGACATCCACACCCACACAAACGCCGAGCACAAGGGCCCCGGATACACGGTCTTCGCGGGAAGCGGGACCTACGGCGGCTACCAGTGCAACGAGAGCTCAAGCCTCACGGCGGCCGAACTCGCCGCTCCCACGGGCGACACGTCCTCCTTCGCGAAAGTGAAACCGGGAGACACGATCGAGGTTCACTGGGTGCACACGACCTGCGACGCCGTTCCGGCCCACGGGCTCGGCTCCTGCCTGCCGGCAGACTGCAAGAATCCCCAGCTTCGGGTCGAAGCACAGGTCTTCCTCGTCGTGAACGACCCGAACGCGCTCGATTTCACCAGCTTCGACTATCACGGAAAAGCCGTCGGCGGCCTGCATCAGGCGAAGGCGATCCCGGGCGATACTGGAACGCCGGTCGTCTTCAGGGGCTCGACGACAGGTCCGAGCTACAATCAGGAAACCTGCTCACCTCTTGAAGTGACCTGGAGCGTCCGGCCGAACTGCGCCAAGGTCGATATCAATTCGATCTTCCGCTGGGCGAAGAATGACAAGTTCTTCAGGGAAACCGCATCGCACGGGGTGCGGCAGCTCGTCACCAAGCCGGAACTCCTGTCGAAGATCGACTAGAGCCAGACAGCGCGACTGACCCTCCCGTTCCGGGGGTCAGCCGCTCTTCTCCGCGGGCTTGGTCGCCGTTTCCAGCGTGTGGCGCAGACGCTCGATACGGCTGGCGGACAGCCTATAGGCCCATTGCGACAGTCGCTCCTTGTGCGCCTCGGCGAAGGATTTCGCTTCCTCCGTCGCATCCGGAGCGACATTGATCGAGAAATGGGTCCAGGTCTGCATGGTGCCGTCCTTGCCCGGAGCCTCCGCAAAATCGACGATGACGGTCAGCCCGCTTCGTGTCTGGTAGATCGCGTTCCCGAGCGACGGCTCGAATGCGATCTCGCCCATCGAACGGACCTCCTCGAAATTCAGCTTCGCCAGTCCGTCGGTGATTTCGTTCAGGGTGTAGAAAGTCGCGAACTCCCGGTCTTCCGGCATGTTCATCAGCTCGAACGGCTTCTCGCCCTCACCGGTGCGGCGCACCTCGAGAACCTTTCCATCCGGCCCGGTCAGATGAATCTCCTGGATCCGGTCGGCGCCGATATCGATCACATCATTGTCAGCCCAGGACGCCGCCCGCTGCACATCGTCGACCCTGCCAAGGGCGAGCCAGGACCGCGCCTCGGCCGCCGGGCGGATATAGACCATCGGCGCTCCCGTTCCGCTGGCCCGCTCCGTGCCGACCAGCACATCCGCCAGCACGTCTCCGTCGCGGCCAAGCATCCGGACCCGGGTCGCCTCGGACCCGGCATCGTTCACATCGGCAACGCCAAGACGCGCGTAACGCTCGGGATCGGCTGTCTTGGCCTCGACCAGCTTCAGTTCCGCAAGCGACAGGACGAAATCGCGGACCCGGCCCGTATCGGCCGGATAGCCGCCCTGCTCCAGAATACGCCAGGTTCCGTCGTCGCGGGCGACCGTGACCTGTTCCACCGCCCCGTCCCGGCTCCAGGACATCTCGATCCTGGCGATATCGGGAATGTGGTCCTCCAGACCCGGAAAGGCCCGGGTGTCCTTGAGCACGGTGACCGTAGCGTCCTGCCGGACAAGAACGGCGGCGACGGCGGCAAGCACGACGAGGACCGTGACGGCGGCAAGGCGTCCAAGGGTGCGCAGATTCAGCATCGATCCCCCTCCCTAACCGGCCTGGCTCTGGATACGGCGGCGGCTGATCACCCTCCAGAGGGCGAGCAGCAGCGCCAGAACCGTGACCAGGATCGGAACAAGGGCGATGTTATAGAACCAGAGATCGCTCTCCAGCCGGTCCACGTTCTCGCGCACCGAGCGCTGCACCGCCCGGAGTTCGCCGCGGATCCGGAGGATCTCCTGACGGTACCTTTCGATCTCGGCGCGCTCCTCGTCGGACACGATGGCGGCCGCACCCTCGGGCATCCCGCGGCGCAGTTCGTCGAATCGCTTCTCGGTCTCGGCAAGAGTCTTCTGCAGCCGCTCTTCCTGGGCCGCATATTCCTTCTCCGCCTCACGCTGGATACGGTCCAGCACCTCGAACGGCCGGGCGGTGGAGCCGCGCCCGCGGAGCCCGAGCAGCGAAGAACTGCCGGAGAGGGCATCGAGCGCGTTCAGCACGAAATCCCCGTTTCCGGAGACCGGCACCGGCACCCGGCGGCCGAAGAACTGCTGCACCTGAACCCAGAAACGGTCAGCCAGAATGTCGCTGTCCGCCACCACGATCACGTCGAGCGGTGCGGTTGATTCCGTCAGGACCGTAGGGAACTGCGCCTTGTAGGCTGCGATCTCTTCCGCGCTCGGCGCCTGCTCGCCCTCCGCCGGCTTCAGCTCCGGGGGGCCGTCCGGAAAGGCGGTGGTGATCTTCTCCGCCGTCAGCCGGGCGGCGAGCACGAACGCGTCCGGACCGGGAACATAGTTCCGCAGCAGGGTCTGCGGCGTGCGCATTCCCTTCACCTGCTCCGCATCCAGTTCCATGGAACCGAGCGAGGTCGAAACCAGCGGCGTCATTTTCACCGGAGCACCGTCCGCAAGCGCGATGTGGCCCGTGCTGGCAACGGCGATGGTGTCGACGTTGGTCGTGATCGGCGAGCCCTGGTCGATGTTCCCGCCGCGCAGTTCGAGCCAGGCGACGTAGTCCACGGGACGCTGACCCTGACCCGGCTGCACCTTGCGGGCCGTCAGGCGATCGGCCGCGATCTTGGTCGGGTCGTATTCGACGCCCCAATGCTTGAACAGGATCGGCAGATCGCTCGAGTCTGGGGCGCTGCGTCCGAAGAACTGGGCCTGCCCGCCTTCCGTCTCCGAATAGGGGTCCACCATGATCAGCGCCTTACCGCCGCCGAGAATGAACTGGTCGATGGCGAACTGCGCCTTCGGACCGAGCTCGCCCGGATGCGCGAGCATCAGCACCGTGACGTCTTCCGGGACCTTTTCGAGATCGGCGTCGAGATAGCGGGTCTCGTAGGTCGCACCGATCTGGTCGGCGATGATGTAGGCCGGAATCGGGGTCTGCTGCCCCATCGCGTTCATCCGGACCGTGCCGTCCATCGGCAGGCTGGTGACGATCCCGACCACGGTCCGCCTGGTGGTGGACAGCGCGTAGATCAGCCGCGAAATGTCGTATTCGAGGAAGGTCTCGCGCTCGGGCTGCAGGAAGGGGATCACCTCCCGGTCGTCGGTCAGATTGGTCCCCGCGATGCCGAAAAAGACCTGCTCGCCGCCTTCCTGCAGCGGGATCTGCTGCAGACCGTCGGCGACCGCCCGGTCCTCAAGCTCGGTGAAGGGCTGCGGGTCGTAGATCTCGACCTTGATCTTGCCTCCGGAGCGCGCCTCGTACTCGCCGAGGAGATCGCGCACCCGGCCGGCATAGATGCCGTAGAACGGCACGTTCCGCCCAAGTGCCTGCGAATAGTAGAACTTGAGCGTGATCGGCTCCTCGATCTTCTCGATCAGATCCTCCGTCGCGTCGGACAGGGAATAGAGGCCCTCCTCGGTCAGGTCGAGGCGGGTCGAGGTCAGCAGGCTGGAACTCAGCACGTTGAGACCGAGAAACAGAACCAGCAGCAGGGCAAGCGCCGTGACCGCGATGCGGCCCTGGGTGAAGAGGGTCTGGAGCGCGCGCATCCTATTCCGCCTTCTTCCAGTCGATGACGAAAGCATTGGCAATCAACGCGATGACGATCGCCGAGCCGAAGAAGATCACGTCGCGCAGGTCGATCACGCCGCGCTGGATCGCATCGAAATGGGTCAGGAAACCGAAATTGGCGATCGCCTCGACCAGTCCTCCCGGCGCCCAGTTCTCGAAATAGTTCAGCAGGATCGGCGAGCCCGCGACGGTGAAGAGGAAGCAGACCGCTGCGGTAACGACGAAGGCGATCACCTGATTCTTGGTCATCGCCGAGATCAGCGAACCGATGGCGAGATAGGCGCCCGCCATAAGGTAGCTGCCGATATAGGAGGCGAAGATCACGCCGTTATCCGGATTGCCGAGATAGTTCACGCTGATCCAGAACGGGCAGGTCAGCGCCAGCGCGACCCCGGTGAAGGCCCAGGCGGCGAGGAACTTGCCCACCACCGCCTCGAACATCGTGATCGGCAGCGTCAGGAAGAGTTCGATCGTCCCGAGCCGCCGGTCTTCGGCCCAGAGTCGCATCGAAAGCGCCGGCACGAGGAAGAGATAGAGCCAGGGATGGAAGCCGAAGAAGGGCCGAAGATCCGCCTGATCGCGGGCGAGAAAACCGCCGACGAAGAAAGTCAGCGTGCCGGCCATGACGAGGAAGATCACGATGAAGATATAGGCGAGCGGTGTCGCGAAATAGGCGCCGAACTCGCGCCGGAAGATCAGGCCGATGTTACGCATGGCCGGTCACCTCGCGGAAGAAATCGTCGAGACTTGCGGCGCCCGAGCGGGCCTTCAGCTCTTCCGGCGTGCCGTCGGCGAGCACACGGCCGCGGGCGATGATCATCGCCCGGCTGCACACCGCGTCGACTTCCTCCAGGATATGGGTCGAGACGACGATGCATTTCTCCGAAGCCATGCTCATGATCAGGTTGCGGACTTCGTGCTTCTGGTTGGGGTCGAGCCCGTCGGTCGGCTCGTCGAGGATCAGCACTTCGGGATCGTGGACCAGCGCCTGGGCCAGCCCGACGCGGCGCTTGTAACCCTTCGAAAGTGTCTCGATCGGCTGCATCACGACCTGCGTCAGCCGGGTCTGCTCGATCACCCGCTCGACAGCCTCCTTCACCTCCCCGTCCGCCAGTCCGCGAATGCGGGCAACGAAGGACAGGAAGGAGAGCGGGGTCATGTCCGGATAGGCCGGCGCGCCTTCGGGCAGATAGCCGATCGCCGCCTTCACCGCTTGCGGCGCCGTGCGGACGTCGTGCCCGGCAACTACGGCCGTCCCCGCGCTCGGCGCGAGAAAGCCGGAGATCATTTTCATCGTGGTCGATTTGCCGGCCCCGTTCGGGCCGAGAAAGCCGAGCACCTCGCCGCGTCCGACCTCGAACTCGAGGCCGTCGACGGCCGTGATCGGCCCGAAGCGCTTGGTCAACTTCTGGATCGATAGTAACGCGCTCATCTCGTGCGAACTTGGTCCCTATCTTCGGCGGCGTTTTCCCCAACCCCTGCGATGTACCTGAAATTCGGGAAGAATCAAAGAATTGGGTTTCCCCGCATTGTACCTATCTAATATTCTTTTGGGCCGACGCGGATATCCGGAGCGACACGCTTGAGCGAAGAATCTTCCCGACCGCGCGGCCAGAGTGACCGGCTTGTCCGCCGGGCTCACACGGTCTCCGGCCTGATTCTCTTCACCTATGTCACCCACCATCTGCTGAATCACAGCTTCGGTATCCTTTCGACGGACGCGCTGGCGATCGTCGGGCGATGGTTCGTCATTTTCTGGCACCATCCAGTGACGACGTTCGCGCTCTACGGCGCCTTCACGGTTCATTTCCTGGGTGCGCTTTACGCCGTCTACCGGCGCAACTCGCTCAGGGACATGAACCGGGCCGAAGTCACACAGCTTGCGCTTGGCCTGCTGATCCCGGTCTTCCTGATCGCGCATGCCACCGGAACCCGGATCCTCGACGAGTTTTTCGACGCAGATCCCTCCTATCTCTATGTCCAGCTCCTGGTCTGGAAATTCGTTCCGCATTACGCCCTAAACCAGACGGTGCTCCTGCTCGCGGCCTGGATCCACGGCTGCATCGGTCTGCATCTCTGGCTCCGCTACCGTCCCGGATACCGGCGCCTGCTGCCGCTCTGGCTCACCCTCGCGGTGATCGTTCCGACCCTTTCGCTTTCCGGCTTCGTCGCATCCGGGATGGAAGTGCTGAGGCTCGCGGAGGACGGGGCGTGGCTCTCGCAGGCAGTCGCCTCGTTCGAGCTTCCGCGCGGCGAGCGGGCACGGGACATCGTGCGGCTCGTGGAACGCGTCGAATACGGCTATTACGGCCTCGTGCTCTTCGCCTTCGCCGCACGCGCCGTCAGGCTGCATTTGAGCCGGAAGCGCGAGCCGGACGTGACGCTGACCTATCACACGGGTCAGACAGTCGGCCACCGGGCCGGTGCAAGCATTCTGGAGACAAGCCGGGCAGCCGGGATCCCGCATGCCTCCGTTTGCGGCGGACGCGGACGCTGCTCGACCTGCCGGGTGCGCATCGGCATCGGGCTGGATGCCCTGCCCCCACCCAGCGAACTGGAGCAGCGCGTTCTGAGGCGGGTCGGCGCCCCGGATAATGTCCGGCTCGCCTGCCAGACCTTTCCGGAAGTGGATATGGAGGTCACGCCGCTGCTGCCGCCAGCCCAGGCCAGCGTCGAGGATACCGGCGCCCGGCCGGATTATCTCGCCGGGCAGGAACGCGACATCGTGGTGCTGTTCGCCGATATCAGGGGTTTCACCAGGCTTTCGGAACAACGGCTGCCTTACGACACGGTCTTCATCCTGAACCGTTACTTTTCCGAAATGGGTCATGCGATCGAGGAGGCGGGCGGGCGCATCGACAAATTCATCGGCGACGGCATCATGGCGCTGTTCGGCATCGATCGAGGCCTCGAGACCGGCGCGCGCAACGCCATCGCCGCCGCCCGCGGAATGGCGGAGAACCTGAAACGCCTGAACGAGAGCCTCGCGGCGGATCTCGACGAACCGCTCCGCATAGGCATCGGCCTGCACGGAGGGCCGGCGATCGTCGGCGAGCTCGGCTACCGGACGACCCGCGGCCTCACCGCCGTCGGCGACACGGTGAACACCGCGAGCCGGCTCGAAGCGCTGACCAAGGAGCACGGCGTGCAACTGATCCTCTCCGAAGCGGTGATCGAAGCGTCCGGCCTCGTTCTGGAGCTTGGAGAAACCGCGGAGATATCCGCACGCGGGCGCGAACAAAGCGTCGCGGTCCGCCTCATCGCCGACGCCTCGAGGCTTCCCCCCGCGCGTCCGCAGATGAACGCCGGATAAACAGTCACGCGATCTCCCTCAGACCTTGTGCGCGTTGCGCAGAAAATCCCGCGGTGCCGATCCGAACGCTCTGGAAAAAGCCGCCGCGAAAGCGCTCGAACTGCGATAACCGGTATCGAATGCAACCGCCGTCACCGGGCGCCCCGCAGACAGCATCTCAAGCGCCGAGATCAGTCGGCAGCGTTGCCGCCATTCGGCGAAGGACAGGCCTGTCTCGCGCAGAAAAATGCGCGTGAGGGTCCGGCCGGAGGCCCCGGCCACGCGTGCCCAGTCGGCGAGCTCCCGCTGATCGGCCGGGTCCTCTATCAAAGCACGGGCGACCCGGGCCGCCCTGCGGTCGGTCGGCACCGGTAGGTGCAGATCGGCCGAGACAAGATCCCCCAGTTCGTCGGCGATCACTGCGCCAAGGCGGGCAGCGCGCTCTGTATCCCCGTCTTCCGAAACCGTCCGGAGCCGGACGATGAGCTGCTTCAGTAATGGTGAAACCGCGACCACGCCGCAATGGGCCGGGATCGGGATCCTCGGTTCTCCCGCAAATGGCGCGCGAATATAAAGCGAGACAAAATCCGCGTCGCTCATCGCCTGGACGCGGTGCGGAACACCGCCCGGGACCCAGACGGCCATTCCCGGCGGAACCGACCATTGCCCTTCCCGCGTCCAGACCTGCAACAGACCGCGCTCGGCATGGACAAATTGCGCACGGTCGTGCTGATGCTCGCCGGTATCGTGCCCTTCGGCGAAAAACGTCCCGAAGGCGGCGATCTGCGGCGCAGACGCGTCAAGCGCCGCGACCGCGTCACGGATTGGGGAGTTTTGTCCATTACTCGATAATTGTTGGCTTTCCATCGCAAGACGGACGATACGCGCGATGGCATGATTTGAACAGTCCATGAGGGAGACTGCCGATGGAACCGCGCCGTTTGCTGCTGCTCAATCTCGGGCATGCACTCGATCATCTGTTCATGCTGCTTTTTCCAGCCGTGGCTGCGCTGGCCGCCGCCGATATCGGTGACAGCTACGGCTCGGTGCTAGTGCTCTCGACAGGCAGTTTCATTGCTTTCGGTGCTTGTTCCCTGCCCGCCGGCTGGCTCGGCGACCGCTGGGGACGGGAACGGATGATGACGATCTTCTTCGTCGGCATCGGCGGCGCCGGTATTCTCGCCGGGCTCGCGGAAAGCTTCTGGCATCTCGCCGCGTCCCTCACCCTGCTCGGCATGTTCGCCGCGATCTACCACCCGGTCGGGATCGCCATGGTCGCCAAGGGTGGCGGCAATGTCGGACGCCGTCTCGGCGTGAACGGAGTCTGGGGCAATATGGGCGTCGCCGCCTCGGCCCTCGCCATCGGCGCCTTCGCCGATTTCGCGGGATGGCGCACCGCCTTCATCCTGCTCGGCAGCTTCTCGATCCTTGCAGGCATCTACTGGACGCGGATCAGGTCGGTCCCGGTAGAGGAGAGCGCCGCCAGCAAGACCGCGGATCACGGACCGCCGGCCATCGGCTGGCAGCGCGTCCTGCTGGTGATCGGGATCTCGGCGGCGATCGGCGGATTCATCTTCAATTCCATGACCGTCGCCCTGCCGAAGGTGCTGGACGACCGGCTGGCCGAATTCGCCTTCTCGGCAACCGAGATCGGCGCCATCGCGAGCGCCGTCTATGCGATCGCTGCCTTCTCCCAGATCGTCGTCGGACGGGCGATCGACCGCCATGCGATCAAGCCGATCTTCCTTGCCGTCACGGCGGGACAGGCCCTCGCGCTCTTCATCGCCATCAATCTCGACGGGTGGGCCATGGTCGTGGCCGCGGCCGCGGTGATGGTGCTGGTCTTCGGACAGATCCCGATCAACGACACGCTGGTCGCCCGCTACACCCCCGACCGCTGGCGCGGGCAGGTCTACGCGGTCAAATACGTGCTCACCTTCACGGTCTCGGCGGCCGTGGTACCCGGGCTCTCCTGGCTCTACGACGAGGGCGGGGGGTTTCCGGCGATGTTCCTCGCGGGCGCCGTGGCGGCAGCCGTGATCACGGTCGCCGTCACCCTCTTGCCCGGCAGGCGCCCCGCCGCCGTCGCGGCGGCGGAGTAGCCTTGCCTGACTAGACCTTCTGCATGTCGGCGAGGAATTGCTGCACGACCTTGTTCAGGTCGCCGGATTTGGCCGCGACCAGTTCCGAAGCACTCAGCACCTCGCCGGAGATCGCCGTGGTCTCCCTCGTGGCATCGCTCACCCCGCTGATATTCTCGTTGGCGGAACCCGTGCTCGCGGCCGCGTCCGAGACATTGCGGGCGATTTCCTGGGTCGCGGCGCTCTGCTCCTCGACCGCTGCGGCCACGCCGGCCGAGATCTGGTTGATATCCTCGATCAGCTCGGCGATGTGCTGGATCGAAGACACCGTCTGCTGGGTGTCGTCCTGGATGGTCTGCACCTGGCTCGCGATCTCCTCGGTCGCCTGCGCGGTCTGGTTGGCGAGGTTCTTCACCTCGGAGGCGACCACCGCGAAGCCTTTGCCGGCCTCCCCGGCGCGGGCTGCCTCGATCGTCGCGTTGAGTGCCAGCAGATTTGTCTGTTCGGCAATATCCGTGATCAGCTTCACCACCTCGCCGATCTTGGCGGAACTGTCTACCAGACGGCCGACAAGCTGGCGGCTCTGCTCCGCGTCCGCGACCGCCCGGTCGGCAGCCTGGGTGGAACGGGCGACCTGCTGCGAGATCTCCGTGATCGAGGCTGAAAGTTCTTCCGCCGCGCTGGCGACCGTCTGCACGTTGTCGGTCGCCTGGTCGGAAGCGGAAGACGCCATGCTGGCCATGTTGCTCGAGCGGTCCGCCGTCGCGGTCAGGCTGTTTGCCGACCCGCGCAGGGTTTCGGCGGCTTCCGAAACCGATTGCAGGGTCTCGGAGGCGGTGCTGTCGAAGTTGCGGGTCAGTTCCTCGATCTTCCGCGTCCGCACCTCGCGGCGTTCCTGAGCCTGCTCGGTCTCGCGCTGGAGCTCCTCGTTCTTGAGCATGCCTTCGCGGAAGACCATGACGGCCTTCGCCATTTCCCCCATCTCGTCGCCGCGCTCGGTCATCGGGACTTCCGTGCCCGAATCTCCTTCCGCCAGCCGCGCCATGACTTCCGTCAGCGCCTTGACCGGGCGCGAGATGCCGCGGGCGATGACGAAAGCGGCTGCAAGCCCGAGGAGAACGCAGATCGCCGTCACCGCGACCGTCAGGATTTCCGTGCTTTTGATACCCTGCAGTGCCTCGGTCCCGAGCTGGTCCTGCTCGTTGCGGATCACGGTATTCGCCTCCGTGGCTGACGCAAGGATCGCGTCCCCAGCCGGCTTCAGCCGCTCGTCCAGGATCGTATTCAGGGACACGAACAGGTCGCGCACCGTGGTCAGTCCGGTCTGATAGGCCGCGACGCGATCCTTCAGCTCCTGGATGAGCTTCTCGTCCTGTCCGAATTGCAGATTGCCGATGAGATCTGCAAGCGCCAAGGCAAGCGGTTCCATTTCCGCCTCGACCAGCTTGAAGGTTTCAGGATCGTTCTCGAGCAGGTAGCGGTTCAGTTCGGCGCGCTGGATCAGCATGCTGCGGAGCACCAGACCCGCCTTGTAGGCCGCTTCGGCATCGTAGGCCTCGTTGGCATCGGCCATGATCTCGGAAAGCTGCTTTTCGAGCCCCGCTCCGAGCCGGTTCACCTCGCCGATAGCGACGTCCCGCTTCTGCCTGTTTTCAACGACCGTATCGAACGCGCCGCGGTACTCCGAAAGACCGGACTGAATGCCGGCTATGCGTTCGCGCCGCCTGTCCGTCTGCGCGCTGTTCTCGGCCACCTGGAGTTCGCGCCGGACGGCGGAAATCTTGCTGAGGGCGGTATCGGCGGATTCCTGGCGGCCGTCGATCACGAATTGCTTCACGCTGCTGTCGGCCAGCAGGAGTTCGGCGCGCGCGGTCGTCAATTGGCCGGCCTGGCCGGTCAGCAGCTGATAACGCGACAGCGCCTGCCCGGCTTCCCAGAGACCGAAAAACGAGGCCAGGCTGTTCAAGACCAGCAGCAACAGGATACCGCCGATCCCGATCAGCAGTTTCATGCCGAACTTCATATCGTTGAACTTGGAGAACATTGTCCCCCCTCTCCTCCGTTACTGGTCCTGGCGCCGGTATCACGCGCTTCTTTTTGTTCGATACCGCCATGGTTTCATTCAGGTTTAGAAAATTTAGCAAAAAATATTCTAAATCACTGATTTTCCATTATTATCTGGATTTCTCCCATATTTTCTCTCGTCATGCAATGCTACGGCATGCTCTGCTCAGCAAAACAATCCGGGCAAGCAATGAAGTATAAGGGAGTGACGTAAATGAGCGGTAAAGAAGTCTACGAGGTTTTCGCCATACGGTATGCGCATAACGCCAAGCGCATGCGTAACGAGAACTTTGTCTTTGCGGATGCACACGACATTCCCATGCCGCTCGACTATTTCGTCTGGGTAATCCGCAACCAGAACCGCACCTTCGTGGTGGACACCGGCTTCGGCGAGGTGGCCTCCCTGAAACGCGGCGCCCCGCTGCTGCGCTCGACCACGGAGGCCCTGGCTCTGATGGGGATCGATGCGGCAAAGGTCGAGGACGTGATCCTCACTCACATGCATTACGACCATGCGGGCGGCATCGGCGAGTTCCCGAATGCAACCTTTCATATCCAGGATTCGGAAATGGCCTTCGCCACCGGCCGCTGCATGTGCTTCGAGGCGATCCAGCGTCCGTTCGAGGTCGAGGATGTGGTCGCCATGGTCCGGAAGGTCTATGGCGGGCAGGCGACGTTCCATGACGGCGACGCGGAACTGGCGCCGGGCCTCAGCATCCACAAGATCGGCGGACATTCTGCAGGCCTGATGTGCGTACGCGTCTGGACCGAGCGCGGCTGGGTCGTGCTCGCCTCGGACTGCGCGCATTTCTACGAGAACATCCGCGAGCGCAAGCCCTTCGTGATCTGCTACGACCTCGGCGCGATGATGAACGGCTTCAACACCATCGAACTGCTGGCGGACAGCCCGGACCACATCGTGCCCGGGCACGACCCACTGGTGATGGATTACTACCCGGCGCCCTCGCCGGATCTGGAAGGCGCCGTGGTACGGCTGGACGTCATGCCGAAGACGGGGTGAACGAGACTCAGATTTCCTTCAGGAAACCGTCGACCTCGACCTGATAGCCCTCGATCAGCTTGTTGGTCTGGTTGAACATGCCGATCACGGCCATCAGTTCGCCGTACATCTCCTCGGTCATGCCGTGGCCGCGGGCCTGGCGGGTGTGGGAGCGGGTGCAGTATTCGCAGCCGTTGGTGGCCGAGACCGCGACGGCGATCATCTCCTTCGTCCGGGCGTCGAGCGCGCCCGGCGCCATGACTTCCTTCAGGCCGTACCAGATCCGCTCAAGGGTCGGCGGATGGCTCGCCAGCGTGCGCCAGACATTGGGCACGAAATCGATGTTCCTGCTGGACATGATGTCGTCGTAAACCGCCCGCACCTTGTCGCAGGCATCCTCGTACGCCACCGGCGTCACCGTTGCGCTCATCGGTCTGTCTCCTGATTTGAGGGAGGCGGCGGACCGGGACCCGGCCCGCCCGCCGGATCAGTACATGTGCTGGCCGCCGTTGATCGACATGGTCGATCCGGTGATGAAGCCGGCATCGTCGGCGCAAAGGAAGACCACGCCGCGCGCAATCTCCTCGGCATGGCCGAGACGGCCGACCGGGACCCGGGCGACGATCTTCTCAAGCACGTTCGCCGGCACCGCGGCGACCATGTCGGTATCGATATAACCCGGCGCGATGGCGTTCACCGTGATGTTGTAGCGCGCACCTTCCTGCGCCAGCGCCTTGGTGAAGCCGTGGATGCCGGACTTGGCGGCGGCATAGTTCACCTGGCCGTACTGGCCGGCCTGGCCGTTGATCGATCCGATATTCACGATGCGGCCGAACTTGCGGTCGCGCATGCCCTCGATCACGTTGCGGCACATGTTGAAGCAGCCGCCGAGATTGGTGTCGATCACGTCCTGCCACATCTTGTGATCCATCTTGTGGATCGTGCCGTCGCGGGTGATGCCCGCATTGTTGACGACGATGTCGACCGGGCCGAGATCGGCCTCGACCTGTTTCACGCCGGCGGCGCAGGCCTCGAAATCCGAGACGTCCCACTTGTAGCTCTTGATGCCCGTCCGTTCGGTGAAGGCCTTCGCCCGCTCGTCATTGCCCGCATAGTTTGCCGCGACGGTACAGCCCGCCTCTTGCAGGCCAAGGCTGATAGCCTCACCGATGCCCCGCGTTCCGCCCGTTACGATTGCGACACGTCCCATTGTTCCCTCCGATTCCCTTGATCGACTCCACCGGGTGAACACGGAACCGGCCCCTCCGGTTCCGCTCCCGGTTGACTTGTTATTGGATTCAGTCCCGCGCGACGCAGAGCGCCACGCCCATGCCGCCACCGATGCAGAGCGTGGCGAGACCTTTCTTGGCGTCGCGTTTCTGCATTTCGTGCAGCAGGGTGATCAGCACCCGGCAGCCCGACGCGCCGATCGGATGTCCGAGAGCGATGGCGCCGCCATTGACGTTCACCTTCGCCGGATCCCAGCCGAGATCCTTGTTCACCGCGCAGGCTTGCGCGGCGAAGGCCTCATTCGCTTCGACCAGGTCGAGCTCGTCGGCGGACCAGCCGGCTTTCTCCAGAGCCGCCCGGCTCGCCGGGATCGGGCCGGAGCCCATGATCGAGGGATCGACGCCGCGGGTCGCGAAGGACACGATGCGTGCGAGCGGCGTGATGCCGCGCTTCGCCGCCTCGTCCGCTGTCATGAGCACCGTGATCGCCGCGCCGTCATTGATGCCGGAGGCATTGCCCGCCGTCACCGTGCCGTCCTTGGTAAAGGCCGGACGCAGCTTGGCCAGCGCCTCGATGGTGGTGCCGTGGCGCGGATGCTCGTCGGTATCGACCACGGTCTCGCCCTTGCGGGAGGTGATCGTTACGGGAACGATCTCATCCTTGAACTTGCCGGCTTTCTGCGCCGCTTCGGCCTTGGCCTGGGACGCCAGGGCGAAGGCGTCCTGCTCGTCGCGGGTGATCTGCCACTGGGCCGCGACATTCTCCGCCGTGTTGCCCATGTGGTAGCCGTTGAAATGGTCCCAGAGCCCGTCCTTGATCATCGTGTCGATGAGCTGCACATCACCCATCTTGTAGCCGTTGCGCAGGGTCTGGGCATGCGGCGCGTTGCTCATGCTCTCCTGCCCGCCGCAGACGACGATCTTGCTGTCTCCGACGCGGATCGCCTGATCGCCGAGCGCCACCGCACGCAGTCCCGAACCGCAGACCTGGTTGATGGTGATCGCGGTCCGCTCCTGCGGAATGCCCGCACCGATCGCCGCCTGACGCGCCGGGTTCATACCCGCCGCCGCGGTCAGCACCTGCCCGAGGATCGCTTCGTCGACTTCGGCGGCGTCGACCTTCGCCCGTTTAAGGGCTTCCTTGATCGCGATCACACCAAGATCGGCACCGGAAAGTGAACTCAGGCCGCCGCCAAACGCCCCGATCGGGGTCCGTGCAGCCCCGGCAATCACCACTTCGGTCATAGTCTCTCTCCCTCGCGCCGAACCCGGCGCTCCTTGCCAAAAGAGGGACCGCCACGCCGGCGGCGGTCCGTTCGAAGCACCGTCACACAATAGCCTCTTACTGGCAATTCGCGACCGGCGCTTTGCTCCAGATCAAAATTGTGAACTCTCCGGGTAGAGCAGCGGGAAGGCGCTGAACACGCCCGGCTCCGTCACCGGAGCCGCGGCGTGAACATGCCGCGCGCCAACCTCGGAAAGCGAATTCACGCCGAGCAACGCGACCGCCGTCCGCACCTCGTCGCGCAGCAGCGAGAGCGTGCGCACCACACCCGCCTCGCCCGCCGCGGCAAGACCGCAGCAGAACAAGCGTCCCATACCGACTGCATTCGCTCCGAGAGCAATCGCCTTCACCAGATCGGTGCCGCGCTGGATCGAGCCGTCGACGACAACCTCGGCCCGCCCGGCAACCGCCTCGACAACTTCCGGCAGAACGTCGAGCGAGCCACGCCCGTGGTCGAGCTGACGGCCGCCGTGGTTCGAGACATAGACCACGTCGACACCGCGCTCGGCCGCCATCCTTGCGTCCTCCGCCGTGGCGATGCCCTTCAGGATCAACGGGATGTCATAGCGCTCCTTGAAGCGCTCCACGTCCTTCCAGTTCAGCGCCGCCTGCCAGTCCGCGCCGGCCCCGGCCCGCCAGGGCTTCACGAAGCGGGCGGCGATATCCCGCTCGCGGCGGCTGTAATAGGCGCTGTCAACGGTCAGCGACACCGCGAAGCAGCCGGTATCCTTCGCCCGCTGCACCTGTTCGTCGAGCCAGCCGTCGTCGCCGCGTTTGTAGAGCGCCGAGATCAGCAGCCCGTCCGCCGCCGCGGCGACTTCCTCGATCGGAATGGTGCCGACATTGCTCAGCATCAGGGCGTTGCCGAAGGCGGCCGCGGCCCGCATTGCGGTCTTGCCGCCGCCGGACTCGAAGCTTTCCAGCGATCCGACCGGCGCCAGCAGGACCGGCAGGGTCAGGTCCTTGCCGAGCAGACGTCCGCCGACGGTGACCTCGCGCATGTCATTCAGCACCCGGGGACGAAAAGCGATGCTGTCCAGCGCCATCCGGTTCCGCTTCGCCGTGGTCTCGGTCTCGGTCGCACCGCGCAGATAGTTCCAGATATTCGGATCCAGCGACTCCTCGGCCGCTGCGACGATCTCGTGCAGGCACAGAAACCGTTCCGTCGGATCCGTATTGTCCGCCTCGTTCATGCCGGACACCGCGATACTCATTGTGCGTACTCCTCCATCCACGCGCCGAGCGGTTCCCAGACCGCCTTCTTTGCATTCGTACTTGCCATCATGCCCACATGGCCGAGCGGCACATGCAGAGTTTCGGCATGCGGCAAAAGTGTTCCAAGCGGTTCCGCCGAGGGTGGCGGAACGATCTTGTCGCGCGAGGGAATGATCACCTTCGCCGGCAGGGAAATCTGCCCCGGGTCGACGGTGCGGCCCGCGACCTTCCAGAGTAGACGGCCGGGCTGGTTCTCGCCGTACCAACCAAGCAGGGCCTCCGCCGCGACCGGCCCCGCAAGCGGCACGCCGTCATTCAGCCAGTCCTCCAGCGCAACGAAATCCTCCGCCGCCGCCCCGTCCGCCTCGAGCTCGCCGAAGCGCAGGAACTTCTTGATCACCAGCATCGGGTCGAGCATGTGGAACAGCGCCTGCAGCAGGTCGGTGCCGATCACCTTGCCCTGGTCGGAGGCCAGCATCAGAAGCGGGCGGATCAGCGGCAGGAAAGCGGCAACCGGCGGCGAGCCGGCGGAGAAGTCCCATGGCGTCGCCAGCAGGCCGAGCGCGCGCATGTCGCTCTGCCGGCGGGCCGCAAGCGCAAGCGCAAGCAGGCCGCCCATGCAGTAGCCGAGAACGAGAGGCGGCTGCCCGGTGATCGCACGTACCGCATCCAGACACGCTTCCAGGCGTCCCGCGACATAGTCCGTCAGATGATAGCGCGCCTCCTCCGGGCCGGGCCGCCCCCAATCGATGACGAAGGGTCGGTACCCGCGCGCTTCGAGATCGCGCAGCAGCGAGCGGTCGGATTTGAGATCGAGAATGTAGAACCGGTTGATCAGCGACGGGATCACCAGCACCGGGGGGCCGTCGAGATTGCGCGTGCCGTAATCGAGCAGCGAGGTGGTCCCGGCGCGCCAGGCGACCGGCGCCGGCTCTGTTTCACGTTTGTAGGGATGCTTGCGGTAGATCAGGATTGCGTCGAGCAGGTCCTGGCTGCGTTCGAGGATCGCACGGTCGACTGCCGCAACGAAGTCGCGCCAGGCGTCTCCTTCGTCAGGAGCGGCGCTTCCGGCTGTCTCCTCGCCGCTGTCTTTCAGCTGCCGTTCCAGATCCCGCTGGACGCTCTCGAGCGCGTGATTCCAGGCCGGCAAGCCGTTCCTCAAGCTCTCTGACGCGAGCCGCGAGCCGCTCCAGTTCAGCATCGCGGTCGTCAGGTACAGCGGCAGGGGACGCGGGCCCAGCCGCCCCTGGCGCGCCGGACTGTCTGTTGCCGTTCCCGTCGTCGCCACCCGTATCTCCTATCCCGCCAGCGCCCCGCGCGCGGCTGATGCCGCCCGCCCGGTAGTCCGGTGAAAACCCGTCCTCCTGCCGCTCCGGATCCGCCCGCGGCGCGGCACCGTGGGCGAACGGCATGAACATCGCCGTCCATTGCTCCGCCATGGCGCGCATCTCGGGATCCCGTGCCAGCCGGCTCGCCTGATCCTGCCAAAGATCAAGAAAGCTGCGGGCCAGCGCATCATAGTCGATCTGTTTCGGCATTCGTCCCGAGCCGCCAATTGTCCGCCGGTTTGATGTGCGCGTCCAGCGCCGGGCGAATCCTGAACGCCTGCGCGGATTTCCGCAATCCTTGCGGCAAAATTTCAATTGCCGGAAAGATCATGGCAATATTTCGCATTGCAACGAAAGAATTTCCGAATAGGCTTTTCCGTAGTGCGATGCAAAATCGCCAAACATTGCGCT
Source organism: Nisaea sediminum (assembly GCF_014904705.1). NCBI lineage: Bacteria > Pseudomonadati > Pseudomonadota > Alphaproteobacteria > Rhodospirillales > Thalassobaculaceae > Nisaea > Nisaea sediminum. The sequence continues at coordinate 844,372 of NZ_JACZCQ010000006.1, read as the reverse complement.
GCGAAATCCAGTCGCGGCGCGCAGGGCGGAAGCAAAAGGGAAACCGGCATGGCAACTCAGCGCAAACGGGCGGCCCAGAATACCTCCGAAACGGGAGCCCCGGGATCGGCCAAGGATGCCTCCGGGGTCATCACAATCAAGAAATACGCGAACCGCCGTCTCTACAACACGGCGACCAGCAGCTACGTGACGCTCGACCACCTTTGCCAGATGGTGAAGGACGGTCAGGATTTTGTGGTCTATGACGCCAAGACCGGCGAGGACATCACCCGTCCGGTGCTCACCCAGATCATCGTCGAGGAAGAAGCCAAGGGGCAAAACATGTTGCCGATCAGCTTCCTGCGGCAACTGATCAGCTTCTACGGCGACAATCTGCAGATGGTCGTTCCGCGCTATCTCGAATTCGCGATGTCCGCCTTCTCCAAAGAACAGGACCGGACCCGCGACTATATGCAGGAAGCGCTTGGCGGTCTGTTTCCGTTCTCCCATTTCGAGGAGATGGGCAAGCAGAACATGGCCATGCTCGAGCAGACCATGCGGCTCTTCAACCCCTACCGACCGCAGGATGCCGAAGGCAACGGGGCTCCGGAGAGCAGTGCGAAATCATCCTCTCAGGACCCGGCCAGAGGCGCGGCGGATGCCCTGCAATCCCTGCAGGAGCAGATGGTGCTGCTGCAGAAACAGCTCGCCGAGCTCAGTTCCGCAACCGCGAAAACGCCGAAGGACCAGGACAAGTAAGTCCGGCTACTTCTGCAGGATGTTGGTGATTTCCCGAAGCTGGGTGCGGGCGCGCAACAGATAGAAGCCCTGCACCGCGAGGTGGCTCGGGAAGAACAGGCCGTCCGGCGTGCCGTTCACGATCACCAGCGGATCGAGCTGGGCGCCGGCGCGCATGGAATCCAGCATCTGACTCCAGGCGGCGCTCAATTCGCGGTCCCGGATCACCCGGTCAAAATCGACCCCGAGCTCGCGCAGCAGCATGTAGTAGCCGTAGAGCCGGCCCTTCACGTTGTAGAAGATATCGTCGACCTTGCGGTCGACACCCCAGCCGCCGGCCTGCATGAGGTGACGGTCGATGACCGCCGAGGCGGAACCGAGATCGGCGGTCATCCGCTCCAGCGTCGCCTGCAGATTGTCCGCCCGTTTCTCGAACACGGCATCACCCGCCGCGAGGCGTTCGTTATAGGCGAGCAGCGCCTTGCGGGCGGCCAGATACTGTTTTTCCGCCGGCGTGGTCGGCGCCCAGGAGGTGGAGAGGTCGAAATGCCAGACGGTGCCGGGCCATTTCAGCAGGCCGGCCGCCTTGTCGAGATCCCTGTCGACCTCGCTCGTGCCGCGGGTCCGGCCGAGCTGATCCGACATTTCGATTGCGAAACGGCTTAGCGCCGAGATGATGCCTTGCTGGTAATTGGGCATGTTGTCGAGCATGTAGCCTGGCAGGAAGAAAGGGTTGTTGGCGGTCCAGGAATTCTGCTCAGTCTCGCGGTAGATCAGATCAGCGGCCACCTGCACGGCACGGCTGGCGCCTGGCGGCGGCTCGCTCAGCGCCTGATCGACATCGTCGGAGATCCGGTGCGTCAGCGCCATACCGACGAGATAATAGCCGGCGACGGCCAGAACCAGCAGGATGAAGCCGTATCCACCGGCGCGCGCGATCCACGGCGCGAGGGACCTCCCCGCCGGGGCGTCCTCGTCCCAGTTGAGCTCGTGCTTCTGTGCCATCGGTGATTTCCGCTCCTTCGATTACCCGCTAAAGATGGGAAGGATCGGAACGGAGCGCAATCGATTTGAGGAAACACCGCACATCCGAATCAACTCCGGACGCCGCCGCGGACAAGGATTTCCCGGCTTTTTGCCCGATCTGCCGCCGGCCGATGCTCGAGGGTGCGGCCATTGACCGCCACCACTGGGTCCCGCGCGCCCGGGACGGCCGCGACTGGGACTGGATGCACCAGGTCTGCCACCGCAAGATCCATGCGGTCTTCAGCGAAACCGAACTGGCCCGGGATTATTCGGACGCGGCCCGGATCCGGGCTCATCCCGAGATGGCAAGATTCATCGACTGGGTGAAACGGCGACCGCCGGATTTCAACGACTGGCACAGGAAGCCGCGCCGCAGGCGCTAGTCGCGCGGCGTTCCGCGTCCGAGCAGGCGCTTGGCGACCACCGGCACGAGAGCGAGAACGCCGAGCCCGGCCATGGCGAGAATGATCTCAGGCGTCATCACGTCGGCGAGGCCGATCTCGCCCTCCTGATCGAAAATGCTCCCAAGGCCCGCGCCGACCGAGGCGAAGACGAACCCACCGGGGATGATTCCGATCACGGTGGCCAAGATGTAGGTCCGGGTCGACACGCCGAGGAACGCCGGAACCAGATTGACGAGAAAAAACGGAAAGGCCGGCACGAGGCGGAGGAACAGCAGATAATTGAAAGCATCCCTGCGGAAACCTTCCCGCATCATGCCTATCGCCCGGCCGGCCCGCGCCCGCAGCGCATCGGCAAAGGCCGTGCGAGCTGCGAGAAAGATCGCCGTCGCGCCAAGCGTGGCGCCGATAACGGCATAGGCCGTGCCGCCGACGGTCCCGAACAGAAACCCGCCGCTCAAGGTGAGCACCGCCGCACCCGGAACCGAAAGCCCGGTCACCACGGCATAGAGCGCAATGAAGGCGAGCGCCGCCAGGAAATAATGGTCGGAAACGAAACCCGTCAGCAGCTCGCGGTTGTCGCGCAGCAGCTCGAGGCTGACATAGCGGTCCAGTCCGAGGGCGAAGAACAGCGCGGTGGCGAGCACAAGGCAAAGAACGGGGACAAGCCGGGACAGCCATCCGCTCCGGCCCCGCTCCTCGTTCAGTCCGCTACCCACGTTGGTTTCCTCGGCCACCTGCAACCTCGCCTGTTCCACTCATCGGGTCAGCTTGGAGGTAATGCATCCGACGCTCGCAGGCACATGAAAGGAAATCACAGCAGCGTGACCTTTCCGCGGACGGGCTCAAGGATCAGGCCAGGATGTCAGCTCTGAAGCGCTCACCCGGAAAACGCAGGACGACCAGAGTGCCTTTTCCGGGCTCGCTGTGAACCGCCAGATCGCCACCATGCAAGGTCATCAACCGCGCGACGATGGAAAGTCCGAGTCCAGAGCCCTCCTGCGCCACCAGCCGGCCCTTCCCGACTTGACCGAAAGGCGTCAGCGCGACCTCCACATCCTCCGGCGCCATACCGATCCCGGTATCGCCGACGCGGAACTCCAGATGGCCGTCCACCAGTTCACCGCCCTCGACCCAGACCTTGCCGCCATTGTCCGTGAATTTCACGGCGTTCGAGAGCAGGTTCAGCATGATCTGCCGGAACATGCGCTGATCCGCCTCGATCGCGATCCGCTCCGCCTCGATGGAGACGGCGATCTCGATCCCCTTGCGCGCGGCCCGCTCGCTCATGAAGCGGACGCAGCGCCTCACCGCCGCAGTGGCGTCGAACAGGTCATCGGACACCACGAACTCGTTCGCCTCGATCTTTGACATGTCGAGAATGTCGTTGATCACCTCAAGCAGATGCAGGGCGCTGCTGTGAATGTCCCCTGCATATTCCTTGTATTTTGCATTCGGCAAAGCACCAAACAACTCGGACTCGATGGTCTGGGAGAAGCCGAGAATGGCGTTGAGCGGCGTCCTCAGCTCGTGACTCATATTGGCCAGGAACTCGGTCTTCGCGCGATTCGCGATCTCGGCCTGCTCCTTGGCCATGCGCAGCTCGTCCTCGTGCTGCTTGCGGGCGGTCACATCGGTGACCGACCCGGCCATCCGCACCACTTTCCCGGACGCATTGCGGACGACGCGGCAATGGTTGGAGACCCAGGCCGGGCCGGTTTCACGGTCCAGCGTCCGGTATTCCAGCGAGAAAGTATCCGATCCAGCACGCAAATGGCGAACCAGGGCACGGCGGACCGCCGCCCGGTGTTCCGGATGGATATGCGTCGCGGACTCTCTCGGCGGAATGGTGCGCGGCTCGCTGCCCCAGCCGACCGTGCGGCACATCTGCGCCGAGGCAAAGAATTCGCCGGCGCCGAAATTCCAGTCCCAAAGACCGTCGCGGGCGCCCTCGACCGCGAGTTCGTAGCGCTCCTGCGCCTCCCGCAGCTGATCCTCCATCTGCTTGCGGTCGGTGATGTCCTCGACCGTCTGCAGCACCCAGCCCCAGCTCTGTTCAAAGCCAGGCATGACGCTCGTGGTTGTCCGCAGATAGATATCCTTGCCGTCGAATGTCCGGTCCCAGCCTTCCACGACGACCTTGGTCTCGCCGGCGAAGAAACGTGCGAGCAGCGAGACGAATATATCCGAATACCCGGTTTCCGGATTGTAGCTCGATAGATCCGGGGGCTGATTGAAGTGGTCGATCAGCGCGCGCTTGTCCGGTGCGTTGTAGGTCCGCACGGTTGCTTCGTTCAGATCCACGACACGAGCGCCGGCGACGAGGTCCGTCAGGATCTCCGGATGCTCGCGGACATATTGCGGGAAGTCGGAATGCCCTTCCCGGCTCAGCCGCTCGAGAACCCGGCGTGCACCGGTCCAGTCCTCATCGGAGGTGCCGACCGGATAATCGTCGAACCGGGAGCGCTCGAGTTCGAGATTGCGGAGGATTGCGTTCTCGCGCCGCGCTGCCGGGGCGTTGTCCGCCGCGACCACGATCACGCCGGCAACGGCGCCGTCGTCGGAGAAGCAGGGATAGACATCGATGCGCAGAAACCTCGCCGCATCGTCCACAGTCGCGCGGAGGTTCCTGCTGCGCGGCTCGCCCCCGGCGAGCACCGACCGGATCAGGGACAGGTAGCCCGGGTCGACCGCATCCAGTCCCTCGACCGACAATTCCCGCAACAGCGCCTCGAACCCGGGCGACCGGCGCCGAACGACAAGATCGGGACCGCGAAGCTCCGACGGGATCGCATTCTCGTACTCTTCCTGGCGCAAAATAGCGGCATAGGCCGCCGGGCTGTCCATGGCGCGGTCCTGGGTCCCTGTCGTTAGATTCCGCAGCTGGTCGGCAGCAGACTGCCTGATCCGCAACGGAAAGGGAATTGATACGCGGGGCTTTTTTTCTCCCCTACTTCAGGCTGTTGCAGTGCAAAATTTCCGTATCGGCGGACAGGGGCCGGCGGCAAAATCATAACTGACTGTTCAAACGGCAAAATTCACGGTTGTAGACGGATATCGCCCGGCGGCACGGGGCGTGCCACGAGCGTCTCCTCATTTCCGGATTGGCGCCAAGACCTTCGCGCATAGATAATCCCGGCTCCGGCCGCCGGCCGCAAACCAAGCCGCGAATCAGCGGATTTCCTTGCATTCGGACATGCCGGAGCCGACAGCTTCAACGCCCGAGGGTGCGATCCGCCAGCGCCTCGTAATCGTCCGCACGGGTTACCCGCCGGATCAGGTCCGGATCGGCCAGCCCACCGATTTCCGACGGATGGGCCCCGTCGCGCAGCGCCCGCAGGGTCTGCTCGATCGCCGCGATCGCTGCGGAGATCGGCTGATGCCCCTGAAGCGCAATGCGGACCCGGCGTTCCGAGAGATAATCCCAGTCGTCCAGCTCCGCCGGAACGCCGCCGATGATCAGCGGCAACTTGACAGCTGCGGACACCGCATCAAGCTCAGCACGGGTCTTCAGGCCGATCATGAAAATCGCATCGACCCCGACTTCCTCATAGGCCTTGGCCCGGGCGATCGCGTCCTCGAGCCCGGTGACCGACGGGGCGCTGGTCCGGCCCGCGATCACCAAGTCGGGGTCCTGACGTCCCGCGAGCGCGGCGCGCATCTTGCCCACGCCTTGCTCGAGCGACAGAAGACGGGTCTTGCCCTGGCTGCCGTACGGCTCGGGCAGGTCGGTATCCTCGATCGAGAGGCCGGCCGCGCCCGCCACCTCCAGTTCCTCCACCGTGCGCCGGACATTCAGCGCGTTGCCGAAGCCGTGATCGGCATCGATCATCAGCGGCAGATTGCCCGCGCGGTTGATCCGCAGCACCAGCCCGGCAAGTTCGCTCAAGGTCAGGACCATGACGTCCGGAGCACCGAGCACGGCGAGCGAGGCGACGGAGCCGCCGAGCATTCCGGCCTCGAAGCCGAGATCCTCCGCGATCCGCGCCGAGAGCGCGTCATGCACGGAGCCCGGGCGGATGCAGCGCGCGCCCCCGATCACCTGCCGGAATTTCCGACGGCGGTCTTTCCAGTCCATCTGATCCTCCCCTTGTTTTCAGATCCGCTTTGCGGCGGTTTGCCCGCTCTAGCGGAAATCGAAGCCAAGTTCCTTCAGTCGTTCGCGCAGATCGTCGCGCAGCCATGGATGGAATTTCTTGTCCATGTCGTCCGACCAGGAGGCATCGGTCGTCTGCCGTCCCTGCCCGCGATAATGTTTCGCCAATGCAACGTCATAATCGTCGACGATCCTCTTCGCATCGGCGCCGGTCCGGCTCTTGCCATATTCCTCGAAATGCACCAGCCCGTCATAGTCCATGCGCGGCTTCTGCGCCGGCGCTTCCGCCGGCCAGCCAAGGCACATGCCGAAGACGCAGAAGACCCGCTGTGGCAGGCCCAGGATGCGGGCGACCTCGACCGGCTTGTTGCGGGCGCCGCCGATCATCACGCCCTTGATGCCGAGGCTGTCGGCGACGAGATAGGCCGACATGCCGACGAGCGCGGCGTCGATCGCGGAGACCAGACCGGTTTCCAGATTGTTGCTGTCGATGCTGTGCCCGTTGCGCACGAGCGCATCCTCGATCCGCGTCAGGTCGGCGCAAAAAGCAAGGAAAACCGGAGCCTCGGCGACATGACGCTGGCCGCCGCAGGCCGCTGCGAGCGCCTTGCGCTTCTCCGCATCGCGCACCACGACCACGCTGTAGGACTGGATATTCGAGGAGGTCGGCGCGCGGAAGGCGGTCTTGAGGATGGTCTCGACCATCGCTTCGCTCACGGGCTCGCCCGAATATTTGCGGACGCTGACCCGGTTGAGGAGCGTGTCGATCACGTCGTTCGAGGGAATCTGCTGGGAGTCGGGCATTTCGTGTCTGTCTCCGGTTCGCACGCGCGGCCGGGCCGCGCCAGTTGGCGGCGACTCTACGCAGAAGAAACCGTGCCGCAAGCCACCCTGCCGCAATGTGGACCGGAATCGCGGGAAAACCAGCGGTGCCGAGCGGGCACGAATAGGGCTTGCACGGCGCGGCCCCCGGTTTGCTAGGCTGACACCCATGTCCAGATCCCTGCTGATCGTCGCCCACGCGCCGTCCGAGAACACAAAAGCCCTACGCCACGCCGCGCTCGCCGGGGCGAACGACGCCGGCGGGGCGGCCGTGAGTGTCCGCTGCCTCGGCCCGTTCGACGCCGACGCCGACGCCGTCCGGTCCTGCGATGCCATACTGCTCGGAACCACCGAAAATCTCGGCTACATGAGCGGCGCCCTGAAGGATTTCTTCGACCGGATCTATTATCCTTGCCTCGAGGAGACCCAGGGCCTGCCCTATGCCCTGTTCGTACGCGCCGGACATGACGGCACCGGAACCTGCCGGGCGGTCGAGAGCATCACCACGGGCCTCCGCTGGCGGGCGGTACAGGAGCCGCTGGTCTGCCGGGGCGCCTATAATCCGAACTTCGTTCAGCAATGCCGCGATCTCGGCGCGGGCATGGCGGCCGGGCTCGAAGCCGGAATCTTCTAGGACCTGCAAAAATGTCGGCACGGAACGAATACACGACGGGTGGAATGCTAGCCTTCTTTCGATCACCCGTCCGCCGCGGAGGAAGATGATGTCGAGCGACCCGCTGCTGCAGCCCTATCAGCTGAAGCACCTGACCCTGCGTAACCGCCTGATGTCGACATCGCACGAGCCCGCCTATTCCGAGGACGGGATGCCGACAGACCGTTACCGGCTCTATCACCTGGAGAAGGCGAAGGGAGGCATCGCGCTGACCATGACGGCCGGCTCCGCCGTCGTCTCCGAGGACAGTCCCGCCGCCTTCGGCAACCTCTATGCCTACAAGGACGAGATCGTTCCGCATCTGAAACGCTTGGCGGACGACTGCCACGAATACGGCACCGCGGTGATGATCCAGCTCACCCATCTCGGCCGCCGCACGAACTGGAACAAGGCCGACTGGCTGCCTGTCCTCGCTCCATCGCCGGTGCGCGAGCCGGCCCACCGGGCCTTTCCGAAAGAAGCCGAGGACTGGGACCTCGACCGGATCGCGGCGGATTACGCGGCCGCCGTCGAACGCATGCAGGCCGCCGGTCTCGACGGCATCGAACTCGAATGCTACGGCCACCTGCTCGACGGCTTCTGGTCGCCTGCAACGAATTTCCGCAGCGACGAACATGGCGGCAGCCTCGACAACCGGCTGCGCTTTACCCGCCGCGTGCTCGACAGCATCCGCGAACGGGTCGGACCGGACTTCATTGTCGGACTGCGGCTCGTCGCCGACGAGCAGTGGGAGAAAGGCCTCTCCCGCGAGGAGGGGATCGAGATCTGCAGACGCCTGGTCGGGACCGGGCAGATCGACTTCCTGAACGTGATCCGCGGCCATATCGACACCGACGCGGCGCTCTCGGGCGTGATTCCGATCCAGGGCATGGCCTCGGCCCCGCATCTCGATTTCGCGGGCGAGGTCCGGGCGGAAACCAAGTTCCCGGTCTTCCATGCCGCCCGCATCCAGGATGTCGCCACCGCCCGCCATGCGGTCGCGGAAGGCAAGCTCGACATGGTCGGCATGACCCGGGCCCATATCGCCGATCCGCATATCGCCCTGAAACTCTCCCAGGGACGCGAGCAGGACATCCGGCCCTGCGTCGGCGCGACCTATTGCCTCGACCGGATCTACGAGGGGCACGAGGCGCTCTGCATCCACAACGCCGCCACCGGGCGCGAGCTGACGATGCCGCAGGTGATCTCCCCGGCGGAGGGACCGCGGAAACGCATCATCGTGGTCGGGGCCGGTCCCGCCGGGCTGGAAGCGGCGCGCGTCGCCGGCGCGCGGGGCCATGCGGTCACCGTCTTCGAGGCCGGCCCGGAAGCCGGCGGGCAGGTGCGCCTCGCGGCACAGAGCAAGCGGCGCTCGGAACTGATCGGGATCGTCGACTGGCGCCTCGAACAGCTCGCCGCCGCCGGCGTGGAGATCCGCTACAATCATTACGCCGAGGCAACGGACGTCACGGCCGAAGACCCGGACATAGTGTTCGTCGCGACCGGCGGCCTGCCCAACCCGGAGATCCTGGAAACCGGCAACGAGCTCGTGCACTCGACCTGGGACATCCTCTCGGGCGAGGTCAGCCCCACGGGCCGGGTCCTGGTCTATGACGACAATGGCGGCCATCCCGCGATGCAGGCGGCGGAAATGCTGATCGACAAGGGGGCCGAAGTCGAGATCGTCACACCCGAGCGCTTCTTCGCGCCGGAGATCGGGGGCCTCAATCATGTACCCTATGCGGGTGCGCTGCACCGCTCGGCCAGCCGGATCACCATCAACACGCGGCTGACCGGCGTGACCCGGAACGGCAACGTTCTGACGGCGACGCTCGGCTCGGACTATGACAGGCGGACCGAGGAGCGCGAGGTCGACCATGTCGTTGTGGAACACGGGACCTTGCCGCTGGACGAGCTCTATTTCGGCCTCAAGCCCACCTCGCGCAATCTGGGTGCCGTCGACTACAAGGCACTGATCCGGAGCACGGACGCCTTCCCGGCCCGCAATCCGGAGGGCCGCTTTTTCCTCGCCCGGATCGGCGACGCGGTGGCGTCTCGCAATATCCACGCGGCGATCTATGACGGGCTGCGCTTCGCCAAGGACCTTTAGCCGCGCCGGACGGTCCTGAGAGCGCGGGAGCGGAACTCCCTCCGGTAGAGGATCGCCACGACCCAGAGCGAAGCGGCCATGAAGGCGAAGGGATGCAGGAACCAGGTGCAGACCGCGAGTCCGAAATAGTAGGCGTGCACGCCGCCGTTATAGTGCCGCGCCGCGAGACTCGCGAGTTCCGCCGCCACCGCCGCCCGCGCGATGCCAATGTCCCGCTGGTCCTTTAGTTCCGGCTGCGGGATCGCGCCCAACACCACGGCGGCATTGTTGTGCAGCCGAATCGACCAGGCGAGGCGGAAGAAGGCAAAGGTGAAGATGAAGATCAGCAGCGCGATCTTCAGGCCGAAGCGGTCCTGCGAGGTTTCGATCAGGAAACTGAACCGGTTCAGCACCGCAACGGCCTGCTCGGAGGCGCCGAAGACCGCTGCGAGGCCGCCCACCACGAAGATGCTCGTCGAGGCCATGAAGGCGGAATTTCCGGCGAGCGAGCGGACGATCTGAACGTCGATGATCCGGTTCTCGCGCTCGACCGCGGCGGAGAACCAGTCCCGCCGCCAGGCCTGCATCGCGGCGGGCAAGCCCTTGCCGCGCCTGACGCTGACCGCCACGAAGGTCTCGTAACCGAGCCAGCAGATCATGAAGAGTGCAAGCGCGAGCAGATCGTCGCGCCGCATGATTTCCAGGACCGATTCCATGTGATGCCCCCCGCGCCCGACCGAAGTCTAGTCCTTGGCGCGAGCAGGCTCCAAGTCAGTCGATGCTGTTCAGCACCCGCGCGCGGATCGTCCCGTCGAGCGCCCGCACCTCGCGGATCAGCTCGTCCGCCTTCTCGACGTGCCCTTCCGCATCCAGCACCACGTACCCGATCTCGCCGTCCGTCTGGTAATGCTGGGCAGCGATGTTGATGTTGTAGGCGGCGAAGACATCGTTCAGACGGCCGAGTTCTCCCGGCAAATTGCGCTGCACCTGGATGAAGCGGGTCCCGGCCGGACGCGGCGGAAGCTGCACCTCGGGGAAGTTCACGGCGCCGACCGTTGAGCCGACATCGGAATATTCGATCAGCTTGCGGATCACTTCCTCGCCGATGCGCTCCTGCGCCTCTTCGGTCGAGCCGCCGACATGCGGGGTCAGGATCACGTTGCCGAGCCCCTGCAGCGGCGAGGCGAACCTGTCCGCGTTCGATTTCGGCTCCACCGGGAAGACGTCCACCGCCGCCCCGGCGAGATGGCCGCTCTTGAGAGCCGCGGCGAGCGCGTCGACATCGAGGATCGTGCCGCGGGCGTTGTTGATGAGACAGGCGCCCTTTTTCATCTTGCCGATCTCGCGCGCGCCTATCATGTCCTTCGTCTCCGGCGTCTCCGGAAGGTGCAGCGAGACCACATCGGAGGCCTCGAGCAGCGCGTCCAGGCTTTCCGCCGGCTCGGCGTTGCCGTGGCGCAGCTTGTCGGTCCGATCGAAGAAGATCACCCGCATGCCCATCGCTTCGGCCAGCACCGCGAGCTGGGTGCCGATATTGCCGTAACCGACGATCCCGAGAGTCTTGCCCCGAACCTCGCGGCTGCCTGCCGCGGATTTTTCCCAGCGGCCTTCGTGCGCCCCCACGGAGCGCGGGAAGGTCTGCCGGAACAGCATTACGATCTCGGCGATCGTCAATTCCGCGACGCTGCGGGTGTTGGAGAACGGCGCGTTAAAGACCGGGATACCCTTGCGCTTCGCCGCCTCGAGATCGACCTGGTTGGTGCCGACCGAGAAACAGCCGAGCGCGATCAGCTTGTCCGTCGAGGCGATCACGCTTTCCGTCACCTTGGTCCGGGAGCGGATGCCGAGCAGCCGGACATCGACCAGCGCATCCTTCAGCGCGTCCTCTTCCAGAGCCTTGGCATGGCGCTCGACGCAGGAATATCCCGCCAGCTCGAGCTGCCGCGTCGCGGTTTCGGAAATCCCCTCGAGAAGGAGAAACTTGATCTTGTCCTTGGGCAGGGACGGATTCTGAATTTTGCTCATGCTGGAACAGGTCCGGATCGGTTACCGGCGTCTTCTTGACGCGCTGTCGCACGGCACGCCGCTGAGCGCGGTCCGCCGCCGGGGCGCTAGACATATAGAGACGGGGCCGAAACCGCAAGATGATGACATGCCGCAGATTCGGGCTTCCTTGGGCTTGAAGGTTCCCCGGCACCAGTCGGACGTACGCCCGGGGTCCCGCGTTTACCCTTTAGAAAGCCTTGCGATGCATTTTCTGTCTGGCTTGCACACGGGCGTCACCATCGGGGGATTGGTCGTCCCGTGTGTTTTTGGGGGAAAGAACATGTCGCGCTGGGCCACCCGCCGACCAGGGTATCACGCAAGCGTCGCCGCCGCGCTGCCCGGATTCGGGACCGAGAGCTGCCGCCTCGTGGCGTCCGCCTATGCTGCCCTCCTCGAGCGCGCGGGGGGACAGATTCCATGCAAGAACGGTCTCGACCTCTCTGGAATCGCGCCGGCCATGGCGAATGTCGCGCTTGCCGCGGTCAAGCTCCGCTCCGCCTGTGTTTTCCGGATCGCCGGTGAGGAAATACGCTCCAGATTCGGACGCAAGCTCGTCGGCCAGAATTATTACGATCTCGTCGACCCGGCCCGGCGCAGCCACGCGGTGCGGTCGATGGACATGGTGGTCAGCATTCCCTGCGGCTTTCGTGTCGAGCTCATCCAGCGCTTTTCCAACGGAATGGAGACGCCGGCGGAGGCATGTGCCTTCCCCCTGCGCTCCCCGGACCCCGAAATCGACGGCTTCATCCTTTTCGCCGACGAGTCTTCCGCACCGCCCGCCCGCATTCGGAACAGCGATCCCGAGCTTGAGGAATCGATCGTCGTCCGCCGCGATCTGATCGATCTCGGCTTCGGCGTTGACGAGCGTTTCGAGGATCTCATTCGCGCAAGCAGATGAGGCGGGATCAGAAACCCGATCATTCCCCGCATGTCTTCCCCGGATTTGCCCCGACCGGCACGAGCGTTCGGAAGCCCACGCCTTCGGCGATATCGGGACCGGTATCCAATAAGTTGTGATTCTGCTAGTTTTGAGATTGGCACTTGTGGCACCAGATTTGCTTTGCTTGTGGCTTGGTGAGTGTTGCGACACTTGGCGAGAGTCTGAATTGCCGTGATTCGCGAGACAACAGAACGCTGTCGAAAGGAACACTTCAATGATCCCGAAGGTCAGTTGGCTGCCCAATCTGCGCCCCCGGAAAATCCTCCTTGCGGTCATGCCCTACGAAGGCGAGGTGCGCGACAAGGTAACGGACAAGTTCTACAAGAACAGCGCCGTCAAATACATGCCGCTCGGCGTTCTCAGCATTGCCGCCTGCATCCCGCCCGACTACGAGGTCAAGGTGCTGGACGCGGCCAGCCGCGGCATGACGCTTGAGGAGACGATCGCCGAAATCGAAGCCTTCGAGCCTGACATTCTCGGTCTGTCCGTCGTCACCTATCGCGCCTGGTCGATGGTCCAGATCCTGAAGCGCTGCTCTGCGCCCGTGAAAGTCGTCGGCGGACCGCACACGACCAAGAGTTCGGCATACATCATCGAGCAGGGCGCCGATGCCGTCTTCATCGACGATGCGGAGGTTACGTTCCCGAAGTGGCTTGCCGACGGATGTCCGAAAGGCATCTTCGATGGCGGCCAGGCCGACCTCAACGCACTCCCGCTACCGGCCCGCCGTCTCCTCGACAAGGAAGATTACTTTATCGAGAAGAACGACGACCTTCTCTTCGACGTCGGGCGGCTTCGCCTCCCTCTATTCACCTCCAAGGGCTGCCCGTTCAGTTGCATCTACTGCGACGTGCAGCAGAAGACTTTCAATTTCAAGAGTCCGGAACGTGTGGGAGATGAATTCGAGGACCTGATCGACTACGGCGCCACCTCGATCCATATCCTCGACGACGCGTTTAACATCCGCAAAAGCCGGGTCGTCGACATCAGCCGGGAACTGACCTCGCGCGGGATCGATATCGACTGGAGCGCGCGCGGCACGGTCGAGGTTCGCGAGGAAGTCGTCGCCGAACTGGCGGCGGCGGGCTGCAAGAGACTGCATGTCGGGATCGAGAGCCTTGATGACACCGTGCTCGAGAACCTGAAGAAGTCGCAGCGCGTGAAGCATGTGGAAAAATTCGCCAACCACTGCGCAAAGCATGGCATCGACATTCTCGGCTATTTCATTCTCGGATCGCCCGGGGAAACCGAGGAATACCGCCGCAGGCTCCCCGCGCTGATCGAGGAAATGAACATCAGGATTCCCTACTTCAATATTCTCTCGCCGCTTGCGGAGACTCCGTTCTACAGCCAGCTCCTGGCGGAAGGACGTTTCGAACGGGATCACTGGGACGATTTCTGCCGGGAGCCGGTCAAAGATTTCATCATGCCCGACGTCCGGCCGGCCGAGGAGCGCGCCATGCTGGAAGCGACGATCCAGGAATATGTCGAGTTCTTCAAGCGACGGGACCTGCACGTCTTCGCGGCCTGATCGGGACGGCACGTGCGATCCCGGGAAATTGACCGGCCCGGGCAATCCCCATGAAGCCTCAACGAGAATGAGGCCATTTGAATTTTTCCCCATTTGGGCGCATCATTAACCATAACACATCCGTGAAACACGCGATCGCGAGGCCGGAGCGATCGTCTGCGCTCCGGTTTACGCCTTCGCCGTTGGTGGGGTGGGCGTCTGATGTTTTTTGCAAAGCTGCTGACCCAGGTGGTGAAGTCGGGATCGATAACCGTTATCGATCCGTCCGGGCGGCGCCGGACCGCCGGTTCCGGGGCGCCACACGTAACTCTCAGAATTCACGACTGGAAAACGGACCTCCATCTCGGTCTCCATCCGACGATGGCGGTCGGCGAAGCCTATATGGACGGCCGACTAACGGTCGAGGAAGGCACGCTCTACGATTTCGTCGACATCGCAGCGGTCAATCTCGACCGGCTGGCGGCGCATCCGTTGCAGCGGATCATCGATGGCGGCGCGGCGCTGCTGCGCCGGATGCAGCAGCATAATCCGCTGCACCGGGCCCGGCGAAACGTCGCGCACCACTACGACCTTTCCGACGCGCTCTATGACAGTTTCCTCGACCCGCAGAGACAGTATTCCTGCGCCTATTTCACCCACCCGAAGATGGGACTGGACGCCGCGCAGGAAGCGAAAATCCGCCATATCGCGGCAAAGCTTCTGCTGAAGCCGGGTCAACGGGTGCTCGATATCGGCTGCGGCTGGGGCGGGTTGGCGCTTGCGCTCGCCCGGATGGCCGATGTCGAGGTGCTCGGCGTCACCCTTTCGGTCGAGCAGCACAAATACGCCATGGAGCGGGCCCGTGCCGCCGGTCTCGAGGACCGTGTCCGCTTCGTGCTGCGCGACTACCGTCTGCTCGAGGAGCAGTTCGACCGGGTCGTCTCCGTCGGCATGTTCGAGCATGTCGGGGTCGGCCATTACGGCGAGTTCTTCGGCAAGGTGCGTACTCTGCTGAAGGATGACGGCGTCGGATTGCTGCATTCGATCGGCCGGCATGACGGTCCGGGGGTCACAAACCCCTGGATCCGCCGCTACATCTTTCCCGGCGGCTATTCGCCCGCCCTTTCCGAAGTGCTGCCGGCGATCGAGCGCGAGAGGCTCTGGGCAACCGATATCGAGATCCTGCGCCTGCATTACGCCGAGACCCTGCGGCATTGGCGCGAACGCTTCGACCGGCACTGGGATGAGATGGCGAAACTCTATGACGAGCGGTTCTGCCGGATGTGGGAGATGTATCTGATCGGCTCGGAACTCGCCTTCCGCCGCATGGGCCACATGGTCTTCCAGATCCAGCTGGCGAAGGACATCGAGGCGGTGCCGCTGACCCGCGACTATATCGGGACATTCGAGAAAGCCTCGACGCCGGCCCTGCGCCGCGTTCCCGATCCGAAGGCCCGGGCGAACTGACCCATGCGTCAGAGCAGGAGGAAGTCCTCGGCGCTCATGATGGAATTGCCGGGCATTTCATGCATGGCCGAAAACTCCGAAAGCGGAGCGGCCTGAATCGCTTGCGGCGCCGATTCCGGCACCGGATCGATCAGTGCGAGATCGAAACTGTCCACTCGTCCCGCCGGCTCCAAGCCTCTGACCTCGAAATGGTCGCGCGACTCGTCCTCGCCATAGACGGCGAGCAGCTTGCGGATCGCGGCCTGGGTATCGGGAGTGCCCGCCATCTCGGCCGGCCTCTCGAGAGAGGCATCGGCCGGATCGCGGTCCGTGGAGCGGCGCATCATCCGCTCCCCTGACAGCTGGGTCTCGACGATATCGGCCGTCCCCGCACCCGGCGCGAACCCGAGGTGCCACTGCACGCTCCGCTCGGACGCGACGAACCCGGTGCCGGGATAATCCGCATTGAAGACGATCGACATTCTGTTCGGCTCTCACCTTTCCGGTGCGGCCCGGCGCGGCGCCGGGCGGAGGCAAGAGCAAAAGCAATAAACGGACCATCCGGAGTGGGTCTCCGGCGTCACGGGAACACGCAATGGCGACGCAGGAAAGGAATTGGCCTCCGTGAGCGCTCAGGCTTTCCGCAACCGCTCGGTTTCCGCCGCATCTATCGACGCCTCGAAGCTCGATCCCGGATCGTCGGGATATCCGACGAACGCCACGCCATAACTCTCCCGGGCGGCTTCGGTCGAGACCAGACCGTCGCGCCAGTCGCGCCAGACCGCTTCGAGGGGCCGCGTCCTCGGATCGCCCCAGCCCCCGCCGCCGGGAGAGCTTGCAGTCAGGCGGCCCGCCCCCATGCGTTTCAGGCCGAATTTCGGTGCAAGTTCCGCCGCAGCGCCATCCTCCTGAACATGCATCTCACCGGCGGCTCCATAGCTGCCGCCCTTGATGCCGAACCCGGTCTCGTAGCGCAGCCCCTCGCCGCGGAAGGAATAGAGCGCCGGGGTTTTTATCTCGACATCGTAATGAGCGCCGGTGCCGCCGCGCCAGCGCCCGGCCCCGCCGCCGTCGCAGCGCAGTTCCTGACGGTGGAAGTGCACCGGATAGAGCCGTTCGTAGGTCTCGGCGTTGGAGATGGTGAGGCCGCCGAGGGTGCAGAGATGACCGATCTGGTTGAACCCGTCGCGGCCCTCGACCGCACCCGCGCCCGCCGCTGCCAGGCCGTGATAGAAGACGTATGGTCGGCCTTCCCGGCCGTCGGCGCCGGTCTCGCGGCCCGACGTGACGCCGAAGATGTTCTTCGCCCATCCTGCCGCCGCCCGCTCCGGGGCCGCCTGGTTCAGCGCCTTCCAGACCGCGTGGATGATCTCGTGCGCGACGAAGACCGTGTCCATGGTGGTCGGAGCGCCTTCCCGCGCATTCACTAGGCTGCCTTCCGGCGCCACGATGTCGATCACGGAAAAGGTCCCCTCGTTGCGCGGGATCGCCGGGTCGAAGAAGGAGGCGAAGGCTGTGTAGACCGCCGAATGAGTGTTCGCGAGGGTCGAGTTCTTGAAGCCACGGATCTGCGGGTCGGTGCCGGTGAAATCGACCAGGGCCCGGCCGCCTTTAATCGTCACCTTCGCCCGGACCCAGATGTCGCGCAGCTCGAAACAATCGTTGTCGCTGCGCTCCTCGCCCGCGTAGACCCCGTCCGGCAAGTCCGCGAGCGCGGCCCCCATGCGCCCCGCAGCATGGGAGAGGATGCCGTCGAAATAGCCGAGCGCAGCCTCGACCCCGAGTTCCTCGACCAAACCCGCCACCTGCTCCGCACCGATCCTGGTCGAGCCGAGCATGGCGCCGAGATCGCCTTCCAGCAGGTCCGGCGTCCGGGTGTTCAGCAGCAGCAGCTTCCAGAGATCGCGGCGCACCTTCCCGCCCTCGACCAGCTTCAGCACCGGCAGCCGGACCCCTTCCTGCCAGACCTCGGTCGCCTCCGGATTGTAGGTGCCCGCCGCGCCGCCGCCGATATCAGACTGGTGTGCCCGGTTGCAGACCAGCGAGACCAGCCTCCCGCCGACGAAGACCGGGCGGGCGATCACCCAGTCCGGCAAGTGATTGCCGCCCGCCGCCCAGGGATCGTTCAGCAGGAACACATCGCCGTCGGCGATGTCGTCCGCAAAGTCGCGGAGGATCGCGCGCGCGGCGAAGCCGCCGCCGCCGCTGTGGATCGGAATCCCGTCGGCCTGCGCCGTCACCCGCCCGTCCGGGCCGGCGATGAAGCAGGTGAAATCGTGCGCCTGACTGAAGATCGGGCTGCGCGCGGTGCGCACCATCACATGGCCCATCTGCTGCGAGATATGGTCGAGTCGATTCTGCGTCAGGGCAAGCAGCACCGGATCGGCGGATATGCCGGTTGTCGCGCTCATGCCGAGGCCTCCCGGTCTTCGAAAGTGATGAGATAGTTCCCCGCCGCATCCACTGTCACCCGGTCGCCCGGACCGGCGAAGATGGTCGTCGTCGCCTCCTCGATCAGCAGCGGCCCGGGCAGGTCATGCCCCGGCAGGAGATCGCCGCCGCGATAGACCGCAGTCTCCAAAATGCCGTGACGCTCGTCGATGAAAACCGGCCGCCGTTCGACCGGCGCCGCAGATCCCTGCGCCCGAGGCATCCGCGCCTCGGCGAGCGGCGGCAGCAGACCCTTGCCGACCACGCGGAGCGCGGTGATCAGGATGCGTCCGCCCGCCACGAGATGGCCGAAACGCTGCTCGTATTCGCGCTCGAAAGCGGCGCGGATCTCGGTTGCGCCGTCCTCCGACGCAACCGGAATGCGGAGATCCCATTGCTGGCCGTCATAACGCAGATCCAGCTCCCGCTCCGTCCGCATCGCCTCTTCCGCAAAGCCCTCGTCCGCGAGCAGGTGCCGTGCCCGCGCCTCCAGCACCCGGTAGCGCTCTTCCAGAGGTTGTTCCGAAAGCGTATCGAGATCCTGGAAATGCACGTCCATGAAATCCTGCCGCACGTCGGAATGCAGCATGCCGAGGGCGCAGAAGGCACCCGCCTGACGCGGGACATAGACGGACGCGCAGCCGAGCTTGCGGCCGACCGGCGCGCCGTGCATCGGCCCGGCCCCGCCGCAGGCGACGAGCCGGAAGCGCCTCGGATTCTGCCCCCGCTGGATCGAGATCCGCTCCACCGCATGCAGCAGGTTCTGCTCGACCAGGCGAATGATCCCGGCGGCCCCTTCTTCGATCGTGAGCCCGAGCGGCCCGGCGACACGGCTTTGGACCGCCGCGCGGGCCTTCTCGAGATCCAGAATCACCGATCCGCCGGCATAGGCGCCGGGCTTCAGACGCCCGAGCACGAGATTGGCGTCGGTCACCGTCGGCTCGCTCCCGCCAAGGCCGTAGCAGGCCGGCCCCGGATCGGCGCCGGCGCCCTTGGGTCCTGCGAACAGCATGCCCGCGCCGTCCACCCCCGCGATGGTTCCGCCGCCCGCCCCGACGGTGTGGATATCGACCGAGGGAATGACGAGATCGTAATCGGCGACGGCAAGCTCGTCGGTGATCGCGATACGTCCGCCGGACATCAGCATGACGTCGCAGCTCGTGCCGCCGATCTCCATCGAGAGCAGGTCGTCATGGCCGGAGACCTCCGCCAGATGCCGCATCGAGCCGACCCCGGCCGCAGGCCCGGAGAGGATCAGGTTCACCGGGCGCTCCGCGATCTGCCCGACCGAGACCGCGCCGCCGTTCGATTGCAGCATGAAAAGCTTGTGGCGGAGCCCCGCGGCCGCCAGCGCCGCCTCCAGTTCCTGCAGATAGCCGACCACGCGCGGCGCGACATAGGCGCTGACCACCGTCGTCGAGCCGCGTTCGTATTCGCCGATGATCGGCGCGACAGCGCTGGAACGGGCGATCCAGCCGCCACCCCAGCTCTCGGCCAGCACTTCCGCCGCCGCGATCTCGTGCGCCGGGTTGGCGAAAGCGTTCATCAGGCAAATCGCCACAGCCTCGACGCCCTCGGCCCGGAACCGTGCGCCGATATCCCGCACCTGGCCGAGATCGAGCGGTTCCAGTTCCCGGCCGTGCGTGTCCAGCCGTCCGGCGACCGGACGGCGCAGATAGCGCGGCACCAGCACTTCCGGATAAGGCGTGCGATGGTCCCAGGGATTGGGTCGTATGCCGCGCCGGATCTCGAGGGAATCGCGGAAGCCCTCGGTCGTCAGCATCCCGACCCGCGCGCCCTTGCGCTCCAGCAGCGTGTTGGTCGCGACCGTAGAGCCGTGTGCGAAAAAGGAACATCGCCCGAGGAAATCGGCTTCGGAGAGACCGAGATCCGCCGCCGCCTTCGCCACCGCGTTCATCACGCCCTTCGCCGGGTCAGACGGCACCGACGGCACTTTGAACACATGCAGCGCGCCATCCGCGCCGGCAACGACCATATCCGTGAAGGTGCCCCCCACATCGACGCCGATCCGCCAGGGGGCCTTGAGGGAAATCATGCGGAAGAACTCTCGGGGTTGGGCAGGACGGGAACCGTCACTCTAGCGCGCCCGGATCAGCGAACGTAAGACCCCAAGCCGGGAAAACGGGGTGCGGTATCGCCGATCAGCAGCACGCCCATGGTCTTGTCGACAATATGACCGTCCGAGGCGAGCGGCGCATGGACAGACTGGAAGCTGCGCCAGCTCCGGTCCGGCGCCCAGGTGACATGCCCGCGGCGCACCAGCGGACGGCGCGCCTCGACGACCGCGCGGAATTCCCCGATCACCTGTCTGGCCGGCACCTCGAATTCGCATTCCGACATCAGCCGGCCGGTATAGTCCCGGCCAACGGCCCTGACGATCTCCACGCCGACCAGCCGGTAGCGGAAATCCGCCCCGCCGTCGATTGCGTCGAGAATCAGGATATGGCCCAGCCACTCCTTGAGGTCGGTGATTTCGAAGGATTTGCGCGACGGCAGGGCCTCTCCGACGCAGCGATCCTCCCAGAGCCGGAGGAACCTGCCGACCGCGGGATCTTCACTTTCGAATGAAGTCTCGTATTGCCAGCTCACACCCTGGGTTCCGGATCTGCCTCGGTTGCACGGATTATCCGATCAAAACCTTATCAAATTCTATGCCGTGAGCCTCTCGGGCATATGGCGGGGTGCACGGAGTCGGCTCAGAACCCGCGCGGCCGGGCAAAGACCGCGTCGACCCGGTCCTTCAGTTTCTTCAGCGTCAGGGGCTTGATGATGAAGGCATCGACGCCCGCCGCGATGGCCTCGCGGACCGTTTCCGACTCGTTGTGCGAGGTCAGGAAGACGATCGGGATCTCCCGGACGACGTTCGATTTCGTGCGGCGAAGGGCCTTGAGGAAGGCGATCCCGTCCATCGGCTCCATCTCGATGTCGCACAGGATCAGATCCGGCAGCTTCGCGACGCAGGCCTTCAGGCCCTCCTCCCCATCACCGGCCTCGCGGATCACCGGAAAGCCGAGCACCTGGAGCGCCTGGACACTGAGCCCGCGCTGGAACTCGTCATCCTCGATGACCAGCACATCGATGCCGTCATAAGCGTCGGTCACGCACTCTCTCCCCGTTTGTCCGCCGGGTCATCCGCCAGCGCTTCCCGCAACAGTACCGCTTCCCGGTTCAAAGTCTCCAGATCCGCCGCATCGATCCGGCTTCCGGCGAAGCTCCGCGCATGTTCTTCCAGCGCGCCTGCGGCCGCCGCCAGGCGCTCCGCACCGACCGAGGCCGCGGCCCCGCGCAGCTTGTGAGCTTCCGCGGCAATCCGCCCCGGCGCTTCCCCGGAGGACAACAGATCCAGCGAGACTTCCAGCCGGGCGGCAAACCGCTCGAGCGCACCGGCAAGCAGCACCGCATCGCCGCCGCACATCGCGGAAAGTTCCCTGGTGTCGAGCACCGATAGGCCGGTCGCTGCACCGGAGTCTTCTTCAATCGCTCCGGGCGCAGCGGTCGCGGCCGCGCCCCCGGGAACCAATGCGTCCGCAAGCGCCTGAAGCGAGACCGGCTTGATCAGGACCGCGTCGGCACCGGCGGCGCGCGCCGCCGCAATATCCTCGGGTGCCCCGGCGGCCGTCATCATCACCAGACGGTCGGGAATCACCTGCTCTTCCCTCAACGCCTGCAGCAGACCCGGACCGTCCAGTACCGGCATGTGCCAGTCCGTGATCAGGACCTGCCAGCGCTCGGGTTCCCGGCGCCATCGCTCCAGGGCCTCCGCCCCGTTCTCGGCGACCGTCACACTGCAGCCGAGCAGACCAAGCTGGCGCTCGACCACCCATCTGTTCGTCTCGTCATCTTCCGCCACCAGAACAGAGAGGCCGAGACTCGCCCCTTCGAAACGTTCGGCAGAATCGCCGACCGGGCTTTCGTCGCTGGCCGGTAGAGGCACGAGAATCCGGAACGTGCTTCCCGCACCCGGAACGGACTCGGCCGCGAGCCGCCCGCCCATCAGTTCCGCCAATTGCCGGGAGACCGCCAATCCGAGGCCGGTTCCGCCATATTGCGCCGCGGTGGCGTTATCGGCCTGCTCGAACGGCATGAAGAGGCGCCCAAGCGCCGACGGTTCGATACCGATCCCCGTGTCCGCGACCGAAATCGCGATGCCGTCGTCGGGAGCGCCATCCCGTTCGAGGGTGATGGTCACGCTGCCGCTTTCGGTGAACTTGACCGCGTTGCCGATCAGGTTGAGCAGGATCTGCCGCAGCCGGGCGTCGTCGCCCAGCACGACTGGCGGCACGTCCGGCGCCACGGAAAGGTCAAGCCCGACGGATTTCCGCGCGGCGGCCGGCCGCATGATCGCGACGGCGCTTTCCAGCATCTCCCGCGGACCGAAAGGCCGGAGGTTCAGGTCGAGCTTGCCCGCTTCGATCTTCGAGAGATCGAGGATCTGGTTCAGCAGATCCAGCAGCGCCTCGGCGGAGCGGCGGACCACCGAGAGCATCTCCCGCTGGCTGTCCTGCAGAGGCGTCCGCTCCATCAACTCGAGGGTCGCCAGCACGCCGCTCATCGGGGTCCGGATCTCGTGGCTCACCGTCGCGAGGAAACGCGATTTGGCGTCATTGGCGGCAATCGCGGCCTCCCGCGCCAGCGCCAGGGCCTGCTCGCGCTCGGAACGATGCACGGCGTTGCGCCAGACGAAGGCGATGGCGGTGCCGCCGGACAGCAGGATCAGCGTGACCCCGACGACAGACATGTAAAGGCCGAGCCGGCGATAAGCCTCGGCGCTCGCCGTCACGTCGAGATAGGCCTCGAACGCGCCGATCACGCGCCGGGCACCGGAAGCGGGATCGAAGACCGGAAGATAGGTCTCGGCAACCACGGCAGGCGATCCTCCGGCCGGATCCGGGACGGTCTCCAGCGCCACGTGGGGCTGCCCGCGCAGCACCTGATCCTCCCAGTAGGCGGAGCTGTTCACGCGGCCGAGTTCGGCCGCATTCGAGGAGGCGACGGCGCGGCCGGTCTGGTCGAAGATCACGAAATCGCGGAGACCGCCGAGCCGGGAGGCCAGCGCAATGGTGCGCCCGTCCGTCTCCGACAGCTCTTCGCCCCGGAGCACCGGCACGAGCGAGTCGAGATGGCCGGCGAGCCCGTCCGTCCAGCGCAGTCCCATGGAGATCGCATCGCGCTCCAGCAGGGCGGTCTGGATCCGCTCGACAGCAACCGCCATCGCCACCGCCGCCAGTGCGAGCACGCCGACGATCAGGCCGATGAGCATGCCGGTTCCGGGACCGCGTGCGGCTCCCGAAAGAGGCGAATTATCGCGTTTGGCCTCTGTTGCCGTCATCGCTCCCGAACGTCGGCTGTTATCTGACGGGCGGCATCATGCCCGAGTGCCGGCGGCGGCGAGTTGACCTGCATCAAAACGTCCGCGCGGCAGGAGTCAGCCCCTGAGCAGCCGCCCGTATCCCGCGATCTCCGCTTTCACGCCCGCCAGTTTCAGGCAATGCCAGAGGCTCGCCTGGTTCGCCGTGATCACCGGCCGGTCGAGGTCCCACTCCAGCGCCTCGATGACGCCAACGCAGCGGAAGCCGGTGCCGAGGATCAGCACGCCATCCGCTTCCAAGGGGCAGGCCGCCCTGATCTGGGCATAGAGCGGCTCGATCTGCTGCTCGAAGCCGAGGCCGCGCGGGTACATCTCGGCGAACGGCACATCGCGCCAGCCGGGGCCGGGGTCGTAGCGGAGATGGCCCGCGGGCGCGACCCCGTGCGCTTCGATATAGGCGAGGCCCGTTTCCAGCGTCGCGTCATTGAACCAGGGCGGGAAGACGAGGAAGGGACGTTCGACGCCGGACGCCTTCAGCGCCGCGAAACAGTCGAACATGTTGGTCGTCACCGCAACGCCCGGTCCGAGAATTTCCGAGAGCCGTGCAATCACCGCGACGTCCCAGCCCTTGCCGCCGACAAGGCTGGAGGAACTGTGACCCAGCACCACCGCCGAGAGACGCATGCCCCGGAAATGCTCCGCTCCGCGGGCGAGATCCGCGGAAAGCTCGATATCGCTCCGGCCGCCGTTCCAGCTCGCCCAGGGCGCGGGCGCGGCAATACGGGCGGCATGGACGGAGACGTCCGGCGGCAGCATGGCCCACCATTCCGCTTCCGGAACGGCTTCACTGGAGACGATGAACATGCCGAAGCGGGCCTTCCAGCCCCAATTGTCCCTATCTGCCATCTTCACCTCCCTGCGGAACCTCTCTCGGGTCATCGTATCCGAAGCTCCGGGCGAACGGAGCGAGCGTTTCCAGATAGGGCTCCATCAAGTCGCGATACCTGGCCCAGCGCCCGACCGCACGGTTATAGATCGGCTCGGAAACCTGGCGGAAGCTCGGCGTCCGGATCACCCCGCGGGACTTCGCATGCCCGGTGTGATCGAGGATATCGTCGGTCCAGTCGAGACCGAGAAAATCCACCACCCGGCGCGCCGTGTCCTCGGTGTCGGTCACCAGATCCTCGTAGCGCACGGAGATATGGTCGGGCGACAGGGTGCGCTCGATCTCCTGCCAGAGCGCCATGACGCGTTCATATAGCGCAGCCGCACCCGCCATCGTGGTGAAGTTCGCCATTGCGGAATTCAGCTGCATCGACTGCATGAAGCAGCTGAGGCAACAGTCGCAGGGATGGCGCAGGGAGAGGATCACCTTCGCTCTTGGATAAAGTCTGAGGGCAAGGGGCAGATAGACGATGTTGAGCGGCATCTTGTCGACCACGACACGGGGCAGCCCGTCGCCGCCCCAGCGCGCGATCTTCTCGGCATATTCGGAGCGCAACTTGGCGGCCCCTGCCTCGTCGAGCTTGGCAAGCCGCTCCGCGAGCGCGTCCGCGCCCGCCGCCGCGAACCCGGCGCCGACGCTGGAGAGCACCGGCCGTTCCTCGATCACCCGAACATCCGGATGGGCGTCCAGGATCTGGTCCAGCAGGGTCGTTCCGGAGCGCGGGAATCCGACCATGAAGACCGTTGGCGGCTCGGTTTCCGAGAGCGGGGTCCAGCGCCCCGGCCAACCGCCCGAGAGCGTTGCCGCGTAGGCGTCGAGCGTCGCAAGGAACGGGCCGGGATCGGCATCGCCCGGCGGCGCGCGCCGGGTGGCGATCAGGTTGCCCCGCTCGAAATGTCCCCAGGCCTCCCGATAGCGTCCGAGGCGGTCGAGAATCGTCCCCATTTCGAACTCGGCCGCGTCCCGTCCAACCTCTCCCTCCATCCCTTCCGGCAAGGCCTCAAGCCGGCGCAGCGCGGCTTCCTGCTTGCCGAGACGCCGTTCCGCAATCGAAAGGATCACCGCGCTGCCATGGTCCTGCGGGTCGATCAGGAGGGCGCGGCCGGAGGCGCGTTCAGCGAGACCGAGCCGGCTCAGGTTTTCGGCGAGGACCGCTAGGCGGCGCCAGGCGAGGGTTCCGCACGGCGCGATGATCAGGGCCCGGCGGAGCTCGTCCAGGGCAGCGTCCTCCCGTCCGTCCGCTCGCAGCGTCGTCGCCAGATTGACCCGGACCCAGTCCAGTCCGGGAGCAGCGCCCAGGGCATCGCGGGCAACGCGTTCGGCCTCGCGCGCGCGGCCGAGCTCGAGATAACTGCTCGCCAAGGCGCCGAGCGCCTCCGGCTTGTCATTGTGAGTCAGGGCCCAGAAGGCTGTTGCGGCATGACGGACAGGTGCCGCTTCGCCGGCCGACGCGGCGGCCAGCAGGGCGGTCGACGGCTGGGCGGACGGATTGAGCAGCATCGCGTGCCGTGCCGCGTCGAGGGCAAGCGCTCTGTCTCCCGCCCGCAGGCCGACCGCGGCTGCCTGCACCCAGCCGGCCGAGCTCGCCGGATGACGGCAGGCAAGTACCCGGAATTCCCGCGCCGACTGCGCAAAGTCCCCGCGATCCAGCGCCGCTTGGGCCACGGCCATCAGACGCTCGGTTTCCGCCAGATACAGCGGGTCTCTTTCAGCGGGTACCATCATGCGCGCTCTTCGTTCGGGACATCCCTGACCCTAGCCGATCAGATCCCGCCGACAAAACCCATCGCACTGTAAACAGGACAAGAATCCCGTGACGTGCCCCAAATCACCCGCCGCGTGCCGCTTCAGCCGCCGACAGCGCTGTGCCGATGTCCGCCGCACTGTCGAGATCGACGAGCGCGCCGGCGATCTGTTCCAGGTCGGTACGGATATCCGTCTCGTCTACCCAGCCCATGGTACCGATCCGGACCAGGCTCTCCTTCAGT
This sequence comes from Nisaea sediminum, assembly GCF_014904705.1. Classification (NCBI taxonomy): domain Bacteria; kingdom Pseudomonadati; phylum Pseudomonadota; class Alphaproteobacteria; order Rhodospirillales; family Thalassobaculaceae; genus Nisaea; species Nisaea sediminum. Next base: position 817,934 of record NZ_JACZCQ010000006.1, on the reverse strand, counting down.
TCCTCAAAGCGGGTTCCCGCGATGGCACAATTATAATGGTCCTGCAGACAAGCGATCAGCTTCGGCGCGGAAACGCCGCCCGGCGTGCGCATCACCACCAGGGTCGGGCTCGGCGCGCCTTCCGGGAAGAGGGAGAAGCCGAGCGCCTGCAGTCCGGCGGTCAGCATCCGGTTCAGCCGCTTGTGCCGAGCAAGCGTCTCCTCCAGACCGGTCTCGCCGATCATCGTCAGGGACTCGTCGAGCGCGTTCAGCATCGCGATGGGCGCGGTGTAGGTCGGCTCGCCCTTTTCCGAATTCGGGCGGAACTTGCGGTAGTCGAAATAGCCGCGCGGCCCGCGATCGTCGCGGGAGATCACCTCCCAGGCCTTCTCGCTGACGCTGGCGATGCCGAGGCCCGGCGGGCACATCAGGCATTTCTGCGAGGCCGAGACCACGACGTCGACACCCCACGCATCCGCCCGCATCTCCGCCCCGGCGAGCCCGCTGACACTGTCGCAGCAGAGCAATGCGTCCGTCTCGCCGACGATGGCGCCGAGCGCCTTGAGGTCGTTCAGCGCACCCGTCGAGCTCTCGCTGTGCACCGTCAGGACCGCGGCATAGTCCTTCTCGGAAAGCGCCTTCCGCACGCCGTCGAGATCGACCGGTGCGCCGAGCGGCGAGACGACCTCGTCGACCTCCGCCCCGATCCCCTCGGCCAGCCGCCGGAACACCGGTCCCCACTGCCCGTTGGTCGTGATCAGCACCCGCTTGCCGGGTCCGGCAACGTTCACCACCGCCGATTCCATCGCCCCGATTCCGGTCGAGGCGAAGACGAAAGGCGGAATGCCGGAGCGCCCGAGGATCGGCTGTAGCCGGTCGAGGATCGATTTGAAGCGGGCGAGGAACTCGGGCCCGCGATGCGCGATCATGGGACGCGCGGCGGCCTGGAGCACGCGCTCCGGCACGGCGGTCGGCCCGGGCAGGCGGAGACGGTAGGGCAGCGTGGCTTCGGAGGAGGAAGCGGACATGGGGTGGCTCTCGAAATGACGGTCTCGGGAGTGAGATCGGGGTATGGAAGCAGGGGATCGGGAGAGTGGCAAGCGCAATGCCCTCAAGCTGATCCTCCCTCAGTCTCTCAGGTTTCATAAGAGGTAGATGTTGGCACACGTGTTGTGCGTTAATTCAACGCAAGCACCCACCAAAACTGGAGAGAGGTCGATGCACTCACCTTCTCAAGGCCGGTCTCTCGAACTTTTCTTTATAGACGGCAAGCCGGACGGAATGTTGACTGCGGAAGTGTTCAACTGGACCGGGCATGTGCTCGTAGCGCCAAGGACACAGATTGCAGACGCATTAAAGCGTGCAGAGGCTGGATACACCGGAGTTTATCTTCTTCTCGGCGAGCACGAAGGCGGCCCTCTGGCTTATATCGGGGAAGGTGAGAGCATCTCCAAACGAATCAAAGACCATGACTTAGGGAAAGATTGGTGGACGAAAGCGGTCATGATCACTTCAGCCGCCAATAATCTCCACAAGGCACATGTTCAGTATCTCGAAGCGCGATTGATCGAGGAAGCCAAATCCGTTGGTCGGGTTCAACTTGAAAACGCAAACAACCCGGCAAGACCTTCTCTCTCAGAAGCAGATCAGGCCAACATGGAGGCCTTTCTTGAGTACATCCTGATGGTTCTACCGGCTCTCAGAATCGATGCATTTCTCGAAAAGAAACGCCCGAACACGAGCCTTGAGAGACCTACATTTCCGGGAGCTGGCCCACCCACCTTCACGTTGTTCTTGAAGAAAGAGAACATTAAGGCGACTGCCATATTGATTGAAGGCGAGTTTGTCGTTCAAGCAGGCTCTATGGCTAGGAAATCGTGGGTTGGGACTAAAGCGGACAAGACGCACTACTGGCGACTATACGATGAACTCGTGACTCAAGGGGTGCTCATCGACAAGGGAACGCATCGCGTATTCTCAGAAAATTATGCTTTTGCGAGCACAAGCGCTGCAGGGGCAATCGTCAATGGCCGATCGACAGCTGGCCCAAGTGCTTGGAGGCTCCAAGGATCGGACAAGTCTTACAAAGATTGGGAAGCAGATAAATTAAGAGAGGATCTGGATGACGCTTGAAGAGCGGTTGACCTAATTCTCATCTTGGCGATCAAGAAAACTGGCGGAGAGAGAGGGATTCGAACCCTCGGTACGCTTGCGCGCACAACGGTTTTCGAGACCGCCCCGTTCAACCACTCCGGCACCTCTCCGAACGGGGCGGGACCATAACGATGTGGATGGGCGGATTCAATAGCCTATTTGCATCCGCACGCGTCTCTGGCGGCTGACCCGCGAACACACTATATATAGCCCCCGGAAGCGGTGGTTTTCGGGCTCGGGACGCAAGCCGAAGATTCTCTCGTTCGAGGGCCGGATTCCCTGTTGACTTGGACGTCGCCCGGAGTATAGTCCGCCGCTCCGACGCGGAGGTAACAGTCCGCGCGCCCAGTTCTCATTGCCAGAGTATTGACAATGTTCGCAGTCGTTAAAACCGGCGGTAAGCAGTACAAGGTCGCCCCGAACGACGTTATCAAGGTCGAGAAGCTCGCCGGTGAAGCCGGTTCTTCCGTCGATCTTGCCGACGTCCTGATGCTCGGGGAAGGCGACGATCTCAAGGTCGGCGCGCCGACCGTCGAGGGTGCTGTTGTCCGCGCCGAAGTGCTTGAGCAGACCAAAGGCGACAAGGTCGTCGTCTTCAAGAAGAAGCGCCGTCAGGGCTATCGCCGGACCCGCGGTCACCGTCAGGAGCTGACGGTGCTGCGCGTGACCGACATCCTGGCCGACGGCTCCAAGAAGGCCGCGCCGAAGAAGGCGGCCGCGAAGAAGGCCGCGCCGAAGGCGAAGGCCGAAGACGCGGCTCCGGCGGCTGAAGCCGAGACGAAGGAGTAATCGATGGCTCACAAGAAAGCAGGCGGTAGTTCCCGTAACGGCCGCGACAGTGCAGGCCGCCGTCTCGGCGTGAAGAAGTTCGGTGGCGAAGCCGTCATTGCCGGCAACATCATCGTGCGCCAGCGGGGCACCAAGTTCCATCCGGGCGAGAATGTCGGCATGGGACGTGACCACACCCTGTTCGCGCTGACGGACGGCAAGGTTGGCTTCCGTCGGAAGAGCAACGGCCGCACCTTCGTGGAAGTCGCGCTGGCCGAAGCAGCGGAATAACAATGTCGCGCCTGCTCCGGCGGGCCAGCGACTGCGGATGAGGGAACGGTCCTGCGGCTGTTCCCTTTTTTCGTGTCCCGAGGCCGGGATTCATGACAGGCCGGGATTGCATGAGATGAAATTTCTCGATCAGGCGAAGATCTTTCTGAAGAGCGGCGACGGCGGGCCGGGCTCCGTCAGTTTCCGGCGCGAGAAGTTCATCGAGTTCGGCGGGCCGGACGGCGGCGATGGCGGCCGCGGCGGCTCCGTGATCGCGGAATGCGTCGACGGCCTCAACACGCTCATCGATTACCGCTACCAGCAGCATTTCAAGGCCGAGAGCGGCCGGCCCGGCGCCGGGCGCAACCGCACGGGCGCGAAAGGCAGCGACACGGTGCTGCGCCTGCCGGTCGGCACGCAGATCCTCGACGAGGAACGCGAGGAGGTCATCGCCGACCTGACCCGGATCGGCCAGCGCGTCGTCCTGCTGAAGGGCGGCGACGGCGGGTTCGGCAACACGCATTACAAGACCTCGACCAACCAGGCGCCCCGCAAGGCCCTTCCCGGCTGGCCGGGCGAGGAGATGTGGGTCTGGCTGCGCCTGAAGCTGATCGCAGATGCCGGTCTCGTCGGCCTGCCCAATGCCGGCAAGTCGACCTTTCTCTCCAGCGTCACCCGGGCGCGGCCGAAGATCGCGGACTATCCCTTCACCACCCTGCATCCCGGCCTCGGCGTCGCCTCGGTCGGCGAGCAGGAATTCGTCATCGCCGACATTCCGGGACTGATCGAGGGTGCCTCGGAAGGCGCCGGCCTCGGACACCGTTTCCTCGGCCATGTCGAGCGCTGCGCCGTCCTCTTGCACCTGATCGACGCGACCCAGGCCGATCCGGCGGAAGCGTACCGGACGGTGCGCCAGGAACTCGAGGAATATGGCGGCGGCCTGACCGACAAGCCCGAGATCATCGCCCTCTCCAAGATCGACGCGGTGACCGAGGAAGACCTCCCGGTGCTGGTCGAGATGGTCGAGCAGGAGCTCGGCAAGAAGGTCATCACCCTCTCCGCCGTTTCCGGTGCCGGCCTCGACGACGCGCTGGCGACTCTGCTCGTGCCCGTCCAGGAAGCGCGCCGCGCGCGCAAGGCCGAAATGCCCGACGACGACGCGGACGAGATCGAGGAAGAAGAGATCGTGGAAGCCGAAGAGGAGAGTTCCTCCGGCTGGTCGCCCCTGTGAGCCCCGAAGGCGCGGAAACGGGAGCGCGTTCCGGCCTCGATACGGCCGAGCGTATCGTCGTCAAGATCGGCTCCGCCCTTCTGGTCGACGAGAAGGGCGGCGAGATCCGCCGCGACTGGCTGAACGCGCTCGCCGACGATATCGCCGGCCTGAAGGCGCGCGGCAAGCAGGTGCTCGTGGTCTCCTCCGGCGCCATCGCCGTCGGCCGGCGCCTGCTCGGCCTGCCGAAAGGTGCGCTGAAGCTGGAGGACAAGCAAGCCGCCGCCGCCACCGGCCAGGTCCGCCTCGCCCATGCCTACCAGGAAGCGCTCGCGCGCCACGGCATCATGGCGGCGCAGATCCTGCTCTCCCCCGGCGATACCGAGGAACGGCGCCGGCATCTGAATGCCCGCGCGACGCTGAACGCCCTGCTCGCTCTCGGCGCGGTGCCGGTGATCAACGAGAACGACACGGTCGCGACCGAGGAGATCCGCTACGGCGACAATGACCGGCTCGGCGCCCGGGTCGCCCAGATGGTCAGCGCCGACACCCTGATCCTGCTCTCGGACATCGACGGGCTCTATACCGCCGATCCGCGGAACAATCCCGCCGCCGAGCACATTCCGCATGTGGAACGGATCGACACCGCGGTCGAAGAGATGGCCGGCACCGTCGGCAGCGAATACGCCTCGGGCGGCATGGTGACCAAGCTCGCCGCCGGCAAGATCGCGTCGGCCGCCGGTTGCCGGATGGCGATCGCGCGGGGGCACGACCCGCATCCGCTGAAAGCGATCGAGGAGGGTGCGCGCGTCACCTGGTTCGCCGCCGCCACCTCGCCGCGCGGCGCGCGCAAGAACTGGATCGCCGGCTCGCTGACGCCGAAAGGCAATGTCAGCCTCGACGAGGGCGCGCTGAAGGCGCTGAAGCGCGGCAAGAGCCTGTTGCCCGCCGGGGTGACAGAGGTCGGCGGCAATTTCGAGCGCGGCGACCTGATCGAGATCCTCGACGCCGACGGACGCCCCGTCGCGCGCGGGCTTTCGGCCTATGGCGCCGCCGATGCGCGGCGGATCGCCGGGCACAAATCCCGTGAAATAGAGCGGATCCTCGGCTACCGTGGCCGCGACGAACTGGTCCACAGAGACGATCTGGTGCTCGACCGCTGAGGCGGGCGCGCCGGGAAAACTGGGAGCGAACGGACCCATGGCCATGCTTGATATCGCCCGGACAGACGATTCCGACATCGAAACGATGATGGCCGGTCTCGGCGCCGCGGCCCGCAAGGCCTCCGCCGCGCTCGCGCTGGCCACGACGGAGCAGAAGAACACGGCGCTCACCGCAGCCGCCGCGGCGATCCGCAATGCGCTGCCGGAGATCCTCGCCGCGAACGAGAAGGACCTCGCCTTCGCCCGCGAGAAGGGCGTGCGCGAGTCGCTCATGGACCGCCTCAAGCTCGATGCCGGCCGGGTGGAAGCCATCGCCCAGGGCATCGAGGACGTCGCCGCCCTGCCCGATCCGATCGGCGCCGTGATGGCGGAGTGGGAGCGCCCGAACGGCCTGAAGATCGCCCGCGTGCGCGTGCCCCTCGGGGTCATCGGCATCATCTACGAATCGCGTCCGAACGTGACCGCCGATGCGGGCAGCCTCTGCCTCAAGTCCGGCAATGCGGCGATCCTGCGCGGCGGCTCGGAGAGCTTTCACTCCTCCAACGCCCTGGTCGAGTGTCTTCACAAGGGCCTGAAGGAAGCCGGTCTGCCGGAAGCGGCGGTGCAGCTGATCCCGACCCGCGACCGGGCGGCGGTCGGCGCCCTGCTCACCATGACGAAGCATGTGGACATCATCGTGCCCCGCGGCGGCAAGAGCCTGATCGAGCGGGTGCAGCGCGAGAGCCGCATCCCGGTGATCGCCCATCTCGACGGCGTCAATCACGTCTATGTCGACCGGGCCGCCGATCCGGCGATGGCGGTCGACATTGTGCTCAATTCAAAGATGCGCCGCACCAGCGTCTGCGGCGCAGCGGAAACGCTGCTGGTCGATGCGAAGGTCGCCGAGGCGCAGCTTCCCGCCATCGCAGAGGCGCTCGCCGAGAAAGGCTGCCTGCTGAAAGGCGACGAGGCCGCGCGCAGGATCGTTCCCTCGATGCAGGAAGCGACGGAGGAGGACTGGTCGACGGAATATCTGGACGCCGTGCTCTCCGTGCGCGTGGTGGACGGGCTGGACGCGGCGATCGACCATATCAACCGCTACGGCTCGCACCATACCGACAGCATCGTCACGCAGGACGCGGCGACGGCGGCGCGCTTCACCTCCCATGTCGACAGCGCCATCGTGCTGCACAATGCCTCGACCCAGTTCGCCGACGGCGGCGAGTTCGGGATGGGCGCGGAGATCGGCATCTCCACCGGCAAGATGCACGCGCGCGGCCCGGTCGGCGCCGAGCAGCTCACCAGTTTTAAATATGTCGTGACCGGCTCTGGCCAGACGCGGCCCTGAACCGGGCGAGGCTTCCCGCCTACAGTGACCCCATGATCGAAAATCCCGAAGCCCGCCGCCTGCTCGCCTCCGTGCGCGGCAGGACCGTCGCGATCATGGGCGGCTCCTTCAATCCGGCGCACGAGGGTCATCTCGACATCGCCCTGCTGGCACTGCAGAAGCTGCGGGCGGACGAGGTCTGGTGGATGGTCTCGCCGCAGAACCCGCTGAAGACGGCCGACGATATGGCGCCCTTCGAAGAGCGCAAGGCCTCCGCCGAACGGCTGGCGCGGGGTCATCCCCGGATCAGGGTCACCGATATCGAGGTGCTGCTCGGCACCCGTTTCACCGCCGATACGCTCGGATCCCTCGCCGCCGGAGCGCCTTTCACCCGTTTCATCTGGGTCATGGGTGCCGACAATCTGGTCGGCTTTCACCGCTGGGCGGAATGGCAACAAATCTTCAACAGTGTCGTCATTGCAGTTTTCGACCGGCCAACCTATTCTTTAAGGGCCTTGTCGGGCCCGGCGGCCCGCCGTTTTGCCAAGGCCCGCATCCGGCAACGGTCCGGCTGGCGCCTCGGCAGACGACGGGCACCGGCGTGGGTGTTCTTTCACACCCCGTTGAACGCGTTGTCCGCGACCAGTATCCGCTACGGATCGGATCGGCCGGACAGCAAAGGTCGAACCCGACAAATGCAATGAGTTGGTGCCGTTCTGGAACGGCGGTGCCGCAACGTTATCGGCTTAGCGCCCCTTGGCGCGAAAGGAGACAGTCATACAGAAAAAAGCCGCTCTCCCGTCCCGGGAAAGCCTCGTCGAACTGGCCTCTCGCTCGCTCGACGACAGCAAGGCCGAGGATCTGGTCGTCATCGACCTCGAAGGCAAATCCTCCATCAGCGATCACATGCTGATCGCAAGCGGGCGATCCACCCGCCAAGTCTCCGCCATGGCGGAGCATCTCGTCGAAAAGCTCAAATCCGTCGGTGTGAAGGGCATCTCGGTCGAGGGCCAGTCGCAGGGCGATTGGGTTCTGATCGATGCCGGCGACATCATCGTCCATCTCTTCCGTCCGGAAGTCCGCGAGTTCTACGCGCTCGAGAAGATGTGGGGCGGCGAGCCGCCGGCGCATGCCAAGGTCGTGCAGATCGGCGACGCGCACGGGCCCCGCGAGATGGCGCACGCCTGAGGACTGACCGGATCGGGGCGCGGCGTTACAGGCACGGACGGGCGCCCGCCCGATAGATACGGTCCGGAGGTAAGAGACTGTGAAACTGACCCTCGCCGCGGTCGGCAAGGCGCGCCGCGACGTGCATGCCGATCTGTACGCCCATTACCGCGGCCGTTTGACCTGGCCCCTCGAGCTGAAGGAAGTGGACATCCGCCGCAAGCTGCCGCCGGAGCAGCTGCAGGAGGAGGAAGCCGGCCAGTTGCTGGCACAGGTCCCGGACGGCGCGATCGTCGTGGTGCTGGACGAGCGCGGAAAGACGCTGTCGAGCGCCGAGTTCGCCGAGAAGATCGGCACCTGGCGGGACGAAGGTGTGCGAGACATCGTCTTCCTGATCGGCGGGGCCGACGGACATCACGAGAACTGCCGCAAGCGGGCCGATCTTCTGCTCTCCCTCGGCCGGGCGACCTGGCCGCACATGCTGGTGCGCGGCATGATCGCCGAACAGCTCTACCGCGCGCAGCAGATTCTGGCCGGACATCCCTATCATCGGGAATGACCGGCGCCTTTGAACACGTTATAACCGCCGCATCATGACAGATCAGACACAGAAACCGCGTCCCGTCGTCCTCTGCATCATGGATGGATGGGGCCAGCGCGCCGAGCGCGACAACAACGCCGTCCTGCTCGCCAACACCCCGAATGTCGACCGCCTGACCGCCGCCGGGCCGAGCGGGCGGATGCGCGCCAGCGGCGCCGATGTCGGCCTGCCGGACGGGCAGATGGGTAATTCCGAGGTCGGGCACATGAATCTCGGCGCCGGGCGCGTCGTCATGCAGGACCTGCCGCGGATCGACGCCGCCGTCGCCGACGGCTCGCTGGCGACGAACCCGGAACTTCTGAAGCTGATCGAGGCGGCGAAGGCCGGGACCGGCCGCTGCCACCTGCTCGGCCTGACCTCGCCCGGCGGCGTTCACGCCCACCAGACCCACATTGCCGCCCTCGCCCGCGCCCTGACGCAGGCCGGTGTCGAGGTGCTGGTGCATGCCTTTCTCGACGGCCGCGACACGCCGCCGAAGAGCGCCCGCGGAGACATCGAGCGGCTTTTGGCAGACCTTCCGGAAGGCGCCCGCATCGCCACGATTTCGGGCCGCTTCTACGCGATGGACCGCGACAAGCGCTGGGAACGGGTGGAGCAGGCCTACAAGGTCATTGCAGAAGCGGAAGGAAATAAGGCCGAGGACCCGCTGGCCGAAATCGACCGCGCCTATGCGGCCGGCGAGACCGACGAGTTCGTCACCCCCGCCGCGCTGCCCTTCTATGACGGCATGCGCGACGGCGACGTGCTCTTGTCCGCCAATTTCCGCGCCGACCGGATGCGCGAGATTCTCGCCGCCCTGCTCGACCCGGCATTCGACGGTTTCGCGCGCAAGCGCACGCTCTCGTTTGCCGCGGCGGCCGGCATGGTGAGCTATTCGGCGGCGCTGGACCCGTTCCTCTCCGTCCTCTTCCCGGCCGTCGAGCTCCGCAACACGCTCGGCGAGACCGTCGCGAATGCCGGACTGACCCAGCTTCGCATGGCGGAGACCGAGAAGTACCCGCATGTCACCTTCTTCCTCAATGGCGGTCGCGAGGAGGTCTTCGAGGGCGAGGACCGGATCATGGTGCCGTCACCGAAAGTGCGGACCTACGATCTGCAGCCGGAAATGTCGGCACCGGAAGTGACCACGAAGCTGGTCGCGGCGATCGAGAGCCGGAAATACGACCTGATCGTGGTCAACTACGCCAACCCGGACATGGTCGGCCATACCGGCAGTCTCGAGGCCGCGATCAAGGCGGTGGAAACCGTCGACGACGCCGTCGGACAGATCGAGGCCGCGCTGAAGAAGGTCGGCGGCTGCATGTTCCTGACCGCGGACCACGGCAATTGCGAACAGATGCTGGATCCCGAAACCGGCGGACCGCACACCGCGCACACGACCAACCTCGTGCCGACCGTCCTGGTCAACGCGCCGGCGGGCATCGGGGCGCTCGCGACCGGCCGTCTCGCGGATGTCGCGCCGACGCTGCTCGAGCTCATGGGTGTCGATCAGCCGACGGAAATGACCGGGACCTCGATGCTCCGTGCCAGCGCCGCGAGCGCGGCAGAGTAGCAGCGGCGGGCCATGCGGAAGGCGGCCAGCAAGATCGGAGCACCGCTCGCCGCGTCACTGCTGATCGTCCTCGGAACGGTCCGGCTTGCCGGAGCGGCCGAATCGCTTCCCGATCCGGAGAAGCTCGACGAGAACCTGAAGAAGGTCGAACGGGCCCTCCAGCAGGGCTCGGCCCGAAAGCGCGATCTCGACCAGCTGGCCGACAGCGTCGAGAGCGAGCTGCAGCGCCTGCGCCGCGCGCTCGTCCTCGCCGCCGAGGCGACACAGGAGCGCGAGGCCGAACTCACCGCCGTCGAGACCAAACTCTCGGAACTGGAAGCCGAGCGGGAAACCAGCCTCGGCACGCTCGCCGTCAAGAAGCAGCAGCTGGTAAAAGTCTCGGGCGCGCTGCGCCGCCTCGCGGCCCGCCCGCCAGTCGCCATGATCGCGTCGCCGGCCGATCCGCTCGACACCGTCCATACCGCGATGCTGCTCGGCTCCGTGCTTCCGGACCTGCAGCGGGAGGCCGCCCGGCTTTCCGGAGAGATAGCCCGCCATGCCGCGGTCGAACGCGAGATCCGCGAGGAGCAGGAACGGCTGGCCTCGGCCGGCGCCGCTCTCGAGGAGGAGCGGGTACGGGTCACCGCGCTGCTGGAGGCGAAGCAGGCGGCGCGAAACTCGATGGCCGCCGAGCGCAGTGCCGTCACGGACAGACTGAACGAGCTGGCCGCTTCGGCACGCGACCTCCGCGACCTGATGCGGCGGGTCGAGCAGCATCAGGCGAAGAGCGATTCGGCGCGCAAGCGGCTCAATTCCATCGTCGGCAAGGGCGGGCAGCCCTCGGGCGAGAGCGCGGTCACGCCCGGCGCCGCCCCGCCGTCCGCGCCGTCCGTTTCGGCAGGTGAGACGGATTTCGTCGCCAGCCTCCCCAGCGGCCCCGGGATCGCAAGCAACAAGGGCGATCTGACCTATCCCGCCGCAGGGAAAGTCAGCCAGCGGTTCGGCGCGTCGAACGCCCTCGGCCTGACCGAACGCGGGGTTGTGATCGCGACCCGCGAGAGGGCCCAGGTGGTTGCGCCTTTTGACGGAAAAGTCATTTATGCGGGGCCGTTTCGCGGATATGGTCAGATTGTGATGATTGAACATGGCGACGACTATCTTACCTTGTTGGCAGGTATGTCCTCGGTTGATGTTCAGGTTGGACAGGGTGTGCTCGCGGGAGAGCCGATTGCCCGTATGGGCGTGGCCGGAACCGGTGCGGAGGGGACGGACGGACTCTATGTGGAGTTTCGCCACAATGGTGCCCCGATAGATCCGCTACCATGGTGGTCCGCGCGCACGAACAAGGTAAAGCGATGATGAAATCGATCCGTCAGATGAAATCCTGGTCCCGGGTAGCCCTGCTGGGCGCCGTCGCCGCAACCGCCCTGCTGGCGGTGCCGGCGATGGAGCACGCGGACGCCCAGTCCCAGAACGACACCGATACCTACCGTCAGCTCAGCCTGTTCGGCGACGTGTTCGAGCGGGTGCGCTCCGAATATGTCGAGGAGGTGAGCGATCAGGAGCTGATCGAGGCCGCCATCAACGGCATGCTGACCTCGCTCGACCCGCATTCCAGCTTCCTGAATTCCAAGAGCTTCCGAGACATGCGGGTGCAGACCAAGGGCGAATTCGGGGGCCTCGGGATCGAGGTCTCGATGGAGAACGGCCTGGTCAAGGTGGTCTCGCCGATCGACGACACGCCGGCGGCAAAGGCCGGCCTGCAGCCGGGCGATCTGATCACCCATCTCGACGGCGAGCCGGTGATGGGCCTGACCCTCGGCCAGGCGGTCGAAAAGATGCGCGGCCCGGTCGATTCCGACCTGACGATTTCCATCCGGCGGCAGGACGCAGAGCCCTTCGACGTGACGCTGACCCGTGCGGTCATCAAGATCCGCTCGGTACGCTCGCGGATGATCGACGATGTCGGCTATATCCGCATCACCACCTTCAACGAGCAGACCACGACCGGCCTGCAGAACGCGATCGAGAAGATCAAGGCGGAGAAGGGCGACAAGCTCACAGGCTATGTGATCGACCTGCGCAACAATCCGGGCGGACTGCTCGACGAGGCGATTTCCGTCTCCGACACCTTCCTGGAACAGGGCGAAATCGTCTCCACCCGCGGCCGCGATCCGGAGAATGCCTCCCGCGTCCATGCCAAGCCGGGCGATCTGACCGACGGAAAGCCGCTTGTCGTCCTGATCAACGGCGGCTCCGCCTCGGCTTCGGAGATTGTCGCAGGTGCGCTGCAGGACCACCGGCGCGCGATCCTTCTCGGGACCCAGAGCTTCGGCAAAGGCTCCGTCCAGACGATCATCCCGCTCTCGGGACAGGTCGCGATGCGGCTGACGACGGCGCGCTATTACACGCCGTCCGGACGTTCTATCCAGCAGACCGGGATCGCGCCGGACATCAATGTGCCGCTGGCCCGGATCGAGAAGCTCGACAACAGTCAGGCCCGGCGCGAGGCGGATCTGCGCGGAGCGCTGAACAATCCGAGCGGAAACGGCGTGGCAAAACCCGAAGCCGCTGACGGCGAAGACACGGCGCAGCCCCCGGAACAGGCAGATTACCAGCTCGCCCGGGCAATCGACCTGCTGCGCGGCATCGATCTCTACCGTCAACGCATCGTGAATTGAAGCTCCCCATACCCAAAATAAACCTGAAGCTTCCGGCGCTCCCTTTTCGCAAGCGGGGCCCGGGGGCGGAGGTTGAGATCGGTCCGGCAGGACCCAGCAGGCTTGGACGCATTCTCAGGCTTGCCGGGACGGCTCTGCTCGCGGTCGCGGCGATCGGAGGGCTCGGAGCAATCGTCGGCTGGCTCGTGGTGAACGGCCCTGAAACCGTCGCCGAACGGGCTGCCCGGCAACCGGCCCTGACCGTTCCGATCCTCGCGGAGGGAGAACATCCGGAGCCGAATTCGAGCCTCGATGCCATGGCGGCCAAACAGCCGGAGGGTCATGGCGAAATGGCCGCCGATTCGCACGGGGCCGCGGCCGGAAACGGCGCACCCGCCTCGTCATCGGACGGGCATGGCGCCCCGGCCGAACCGATGGCCCCCGAGCAACAGGGGCCGCGTTTCGAGCTCGCCCTCGTGGAAGAGACAGAAAAAGGCATGCTGCCCGTCGTCGCTCCGGACGGGCGAAAGGCCTGGGAGGTTTATGCACGGCCTTTCGAGGCGGAGGCCTCCCTGCCGCGAATCGCCATCATCATGACCCGGATGGGTATCTCGCGTTCCCTGACGGCGGCCGCGATCGAGGTTCTCCCCCCGGAGATCTCGTTCTCCTTTTCGACCACCTCCTCCGACCTCGATGAACAGGTGGCGCTTGCCCAGAAGGCCGGACACGAGGTCTTTCTGGATGTGCCGATGGAGCCTTTCGGCTATCCGGCCAACGATCCGGGACCGACCACCCTGCTCACGTCCCTCAGCGCCGTCGATAACCTGAACCGCCTCGAAACAGTGCTTGGCCGGACGGTCGGCTATGCGGGTGTGATCGGGGTCAAGGGGTCGCAGTTCACCACCGACGAGGAAGCCCTGACGCCGGTCCTTTCGGTTCTGAAGGAGCGCGGCCTCATGTATGTCGACAGCGCAGCGTCCTCGCGGACGATCGCCCTCGAGATCGCGGGCACGCTCCAGCTTCCCCGCGCCGTTGCCAACTGGCGAATCGACGACGGTCCGGCGCTGGCCGAGATGCAGCGCCGTCTATCGGCGCTGGAGCGCACCGCGCAACGCTCAGGCTATGCGCTCGGCGTGGTACCGCCGTTGCCGATCACCATCGATCTTCTCGCCTCCTGGGCCGCAACCCTGCCCGAGCGCGGCCTCGTCCTTGCGCCGGTCACAGCGCTCGCGAATAAGCAGAGCCTGCGCTGAAGACCCGTCCCGCCGTTACGGAGAACCCCATGACCGCCGACCCCTCCACGCTGCCCTATCGGCGGAATGTCGGGATTGTTCTGATCAATGACGAGGGCGAGATCTTCATCGCCCGGCGCGCGAACTTCCGCCCGGATGCCTGGCAGATGCCGCAGGGCGGGATCGATGACGGCGAGGCCCCGCGGGAGGCCGCTCTGCGCGAACTCGCCGAGGAAACCGGCGTCACCGCCTGCGAGCTGCTTGCAGAGACCTCCGGCTGGCTGACCTACGACCTTCCGCCCGAGGCGCTGGGAAAAGCTCTGAAGGGCCGCTACCGGGGGCAGAAGCAGAAATGGTTTCTGGCCAGATTTACCGGCAAGGACCGGGAGATCGATCTTGCCGGGGACACGGTCGAGTTCGATGCCTGGCGCTGGGCCGGAAGCGACGAGGTTCTGGCGCTGATCGTCGATTTCAAACGTCCCGTCTATCAATCGGTGATTGATCAGTTTGCGACCTATCTGAAGCGCTAGTCGTCTTGCCATCGCGCACGGTGCTGGTAGGCTGACATCTTTCCGGACGCCGGCTTCCGCCCTCCATCGCGGTTTCACCGGTGACTTGATCCATTTTTAGTATCGAGGGGCGATGGCCGCGGGCAGCGACACCCTACCGCAGACATTCGAGCGCCGGGGCACCTGCGTTCCTCTGCTTTCCGTGCCCGCCTTCAACCATCTGCGGGTGCGCGAGTATGTCACCAGCCGCGGCAGGCTTCTCGAAGCAACGATTCCGAACTTCTCGGGCACCCGGCGCGGCGAATTCGCCATCGTCGACTGGAAGCAGCTCCCCAACATGGGGACCTTGTCAGAGCGCGACGAGGAGGTTCACGGGCGGATCCTGGCGACGCGGAACGCACTCGATCTCGATCCGATCAATGTCCGCGCGATCCTGCAGCAGGCGGATTCGGCCTACAATCCGGACGAGGAGCGCCGGCGGAAAGCCCGCGAACAGGCGCAGCGTGACCTCGAGGAGCGGGAAATCGTCCGGATGTCCTGCATCGCGCAGATGACGCGCGAATGCGGTGTCGCCCAGGGCGATACATTCATGGCCCGGGCGAGCACGCAGACGCTCCTCAACCTGATGTCCGGCAAAAGCGCGATCGCGGATTTCCGCATGGAGGAGCTGGTTGCGAAGGTCATGTCGCACACGGCGCTCCGGGCCGGCTGCTCGGTCGAGGACGTACGCGACTGGCTGGAGCCGCTCGTCGGGTTGATCGCACCCTTCGGGTCCGTCGCCTCGAAAACCGAGAAGCGGACCGACGGCTTCCTCTTCCGTCAACATTTGCGGCTGCTCGATTTCCGCGGGTCTCTCAAACTCTATTCAGTCGAGGCCCGTCCCGAGGTTTCGGATTCCGTCGAGCTCATCCTCAGGGTGCTCGACCAGACCATCGGGTTTGTGAGCGAGCGGATCGTAAAGCTGGATTCCCTGCTCGCGAGCATCGCCGGCATGTTCCAGCAGGTCGAGAATTCTGTCGACCAGCTTCAGAAGTTGCGCCGCGACGTGGCCTACGGTCTCGACGGATGGGACGATCTCGTCTCTGTCTGGCTCGATGCCAGTGAGAACAGCCATCTGATCGGCGGCGAGAAGGGCACGGAGCGGGCGATCGCTCACATCCTCTGGCACCTGCCGGTCATTCCCTACAAGGAACTCCACGGCAACGCCTTCGACAGCCAGTCCTCCGTCGAGCGTGCCCGCGTCAAGCTGGTGAGCCAGATGCACTCCTGGCAGACGGACGAGCTGGATATCGAACTGAAAGACCGGATCGAGAAATCGAAATCCAAGAAGGACGAGGGCGGCTCGCGCTGGGAGGCCTCATAAGGAAACGGCCGGCAAATGCCGACCGTCCCTCAATATTCGTAAATGCGTCGCCGTCAGTGGCTGGCAGCCGCGCGCATGGCTTCCAGAACGGTGATGCGGGACTCGATCCGCTCACGCTCGAGGTCCGCTTTCGCGTCCTTCAGATCGTCACGCAGATCGGCGAGATCCTTGTCGACCTTCGCCACATCGACATCCGCCAGCGGCAGGGCCTCTTCGGCGAGCACGGTGCAGCGGGTCTCGGTGACTTCGGCGAAGCCGCCGGCGACGAAGATGCGCTCGGCAACCGAGCCCTTCTGATAGACGTCGATCACGCCGGGCCGCAGCGTCGAGATCATCGGCGCGTGGCGCGGCAGCACACCGAAGTTACCTTCCGCACCCGGAACAACGACCATTTCGGTCTCTTCCGAGTAGAGAAGCTTCTCCGGCGATACCAGTTCGAACTGTGTCGTCTCGGCCATCGTTATGGCTCCACTCCGTTAGACGGACGCGATCAGGCCGCTTCCGCCGCCATCTTCTTGGCCTTCTCGACGGCTTCCTCGATGGTGCCGACCATGTAGAAGGCCGCTTCCGGAAGATCGTCGTACTCGCCGGCAACGATGCCCTTGAAGCCTTTGATGGTGTCTTCGAGGGAAACCAGCTTGCCCGGGGAACCGGTGAAGACCTCGGCGACGTGGAACGGCTGGGAGAGGAAGCGCTGGATCTTCCGGGCGCGGGCCACGGTCAGGCGGTCTTCTTCCGAGAGTTCGTCCATGCCGAGAATGGCGATGATGTCCTGCAGGGACTTGTAGGTCTGCAGCACTTCCTGCACCGAACGGGCAACCGAATAGTGCTCGTCGCCGATGACCCGCGGGTCGAGCATGCGCGAGGTGGAGTCGAGCGGATCGACCGCCGGATAGATACCGAGCTCGGCGATCGAACGGCTGAGAACCGTGGTCGCGTCAAGGTGCGAGAAGGACGTGGCAGGCGCCGGGTCGGTCAAGTCGTCGGCCGGCACGTAAATGGCCTGCACCGAGGTGATCGAGCCCTTCTTGGTGGTGGTGATGCGTTCCTGCAGGGTTCCCATGTCGGTCGCGAGGGTCGGCTGATAGCCCACCGCTGACGGGATACGGCCGAGAAGCGCGGACACTTCGGAGCCGGCCTGCGTGAAGCGGAAGATGTTGTCCACGAAGAACAGCACGTCCTGGCCTTCCTCGTCGCGGAAATATTCGGCCTGGGTCAGACCGGTCAGCGCGACGCGGGCACGGGCACCCGGCGGTTCGTTCATCTGGCCGTAGACCAGCGCGGCCTTGGAGCCTTCGCCGCCCGGCACGATAACGCCGGATTCGACCATTTCGTGGTAGAGGTCGTTACCTTCACGGGTCCGTTCACCGACGCCCGCGAACACGGAGTAACCGCCGTGCGCCTTCGCGACGTTGTTGATCAGTTCCATGATGAGAACGGTCTTGCCGACGCCGGCGCCGCCGAACAGGCCAATCTTACCGCCCTTGGCGTACGGCGCGAGCAGGTCGACGACCTTGATGCCGGTGACCAGGATCTCGGCTTCGGTGGACTGCTCCTCGAAGGTCGGGGCCGAACGGTGGATCGGGAATTTCGCCTTGGTCTTCACCGGCGCGCCTTCGTCGACCGGATCGCCGATGACGTTCATGATGCGGCCGAGGGTTTCCGGTCCGACCGGAACCATGATCGGGGACCCGGTGTCCTCGACCGGCTGGCCGCGCACCAGACCTTCGGTACCGTCCATGGCAATGGTCCGCACCGTGTTCTCGCCGAGGTGCTGAGCGACCTCCAGAACCAGCAGGTTGTCGCCGTTTTTCGTGTGCAGGGCGTTCAGGATCGCCGGGATCTCACCGTCGAACTGAACGTCGACAACAGCGCCGATAACCTGTGTGACTTTGCCTGTCGCATTCTTAGCCATAAGTCAGCTCCAAACCTCTATCCGGGATATCCGGATCCTCGTTAATTCCTTGGACCGAGTTCTTCTTCCGGCGCGGCCTAGACGGCCTCGGCACCGGAGATGATCTCGATAAGCTCTTTCGTAATGGCCGCCTGGCGCGCCCGGTTGTAGTTCAGCGTCAGCTTGTCGATCATGTCGCCGGCGTTCCGCGTGGCGTTGTCCATCGCGGTCATCCGGGCACCATGCTCGCTGGCATTGCTTTCCAGCAGCGCCGTGAAGATCTGGGTCGCGACGTTGCGCGGCAGCAGGGCCGCGAGGATCGCTTCCTCGTCCGGCTCGTATTCGTAGAGCGCACCGCTCTCCGATCCGGCCGGGCCTTCGCCGGCTTCCGGCATGCTCGCCGGAATGATCTGCTGTTCGGTGACGATCTGGGTCATCGCCGACTGGAAGCGGTTGAACAGCACGGAACAGACGTCGAAGTCGCCATCCTCGAACATCTTGAGGATACCGGCTGCGATCTCGTCGGCGCTGGAGAAGGCGACGCCCTTGCGGGTCACGTCCTGAACCGAATTGACGATCATCTCGCCGAATTCGCGCTTCAGGGCGTCACGGCCACGCTTGCCGACGCAATAGATCTTCACCGTCTTGCCGCCCGTGCGCAGGGCACGGATCCGGCGGCGGGCCGCCCGGATGATCGAGCTGTTGAAGCCGCCGCAAAGACCGCGGTCCGCGGTGAAGACGACGAGCAGATGCACGTCGTCCTTCCCGGTACCGGCCAGCAGCTTCGGGCCGCCGGCCTGCGTCGCGGCACCGGCCAGCGACGCGATCATGCGGTTCATCCGCTCGGCATAGGGCCGAGAGGCCTCGGCCTGCTCCTGGGCGCGGCGCAATTTGGCGGCCGCGACCATTTTCATGGCCGATGTGATCTTCCGCGTCGACTTGACGCTGTTGATCCTGATTTTCAGGTCCTTGAGGCTGGGCATCTTTGCTCCCCGGCTCGACTAGCGTCGGATCCTTACGCGAAGGTCTTGGCGAAGCCGTCGAGGAACGCCTTCAGCTTTTCTTCGGTCTCCGAGGAGAGCGCCTTCTCGTTCCGGATCGTCTCCAGGATATCTTTGCCCTTGGCACGGATCTCGGAAAGATAGGCCTGCTCGAAGCGGGTCACGTCGCCCAGCGGCAGCTGGTCGAGATAACCGCGCACACCGGCGAAGATGATCGCCACCTGCTCCTCGACCGCGAGCGGCGAGTATTGCGGCTGCTTCAGCAGCTCGGTCAGGCGGGAACCGCGGGCCAGCAGCTTCTGCGTGATCGGGTCGAGGTCCGACGCGAACTGCGCGAAGGCCGCCATTTCACGATACTGGGCAAGCTCGAGCTTGATGGTACCGGCAACCTGCTTCATCGCCTTGATCTGGGCGGCGGAACCGACGCGGCTGACCGAGAGGCCGACGTTCACCGCCGGGCGGATGCCCTGGTAGAACAGTTCGGTCTCGAGGAAGATCTGGCCGTCGGTGATCGAGATCACGTTGGTCGGAATGTAGGCCGAGACGTCACCGGCCTGGGTTTCGATGACCGGGAGGGCGGTCATGGAACCGGCGCCCTGGTCGTCGTTCAGCTTCGCCGCGCGCTCCAGAAGGCGGGAGTGCAGGTAGAAGACGTCGCCCGGGAAGGCTTCGCGCCCCGGCGGGCGGCGCAGCAGCAGGGACATCTGGCGATAGGCGACGGCCTGCTTGGACAGATCGTCATAGACGATGACCGAGTGCATGCCATTGTCGCGGAAGTACTCGCCCATGGTGCAGCCGGTATACGGCGCGAGATACTGCATCGGCGCCGGCTCGGAAGCGGTGGCGGCCACGACGATGGAATATTCCATCGCGCCGTAGTCCTCCAGGGTCTTCACGATCTGGGCGACGGTGGAACGCTTCTGGCCGATCGCGACATAGATGCAGAACAGCTTCTTGCTGTCGTCGTCGCCGGCCGCTTCGTTCACGGACTTCTGGTTGATGAAGGTGTCGATGGCGATCGCGGTCTTGCCGGTCTGGCGGTCACCGATGATCAGCTCGCGCTGGCCACGACCGACCGGGATCAGGCTGTCGATGGCCTTGAGGCCGGTCTGCATCGGCTCGTGCACCGACTTACGCGGCATGATGCCCGGCGCCTTGACCTCGACGCGCTTGCGCTCGACGTCCTTCAGCGGGCCCTTGCCGTCGATCGGGTTGCCGAGACCGTCGACCACGCGGCCGAGCAGGCTCTTGCCGACCGGAACGTCGACAATGGCGCCGGTCCGCTTGACGGTGTCGCCTTCCTTGATGCCGCGGTCTTCACCGAAGATAACGACACCGACATTGTCGTCTTCGAGGTTCAGCGCCATACCCTGGACGCCGCCCGGGAACTCGACCATTTCGCCGGCCTGGACCTTGTCGAGGCCATAGACACGGGCGATACCGTCACCGACGGAGAGAACCTGACCGACTTCGGCCACCTCTGCTTCGGTTCCGAAATTCGCGATCTGTTCCTTCAGGATCGAAGAAATCTCAGCGGCGCGGATATCCATCAGCCAACACCTTTCATAGCAAGTTGCAGACGCTGCAGCTTGGAACGGATTGAGTTGTCGATCATGCGCGAACCGACGCGCACGATAAGTCCGCCGATCAAAGCCGGATCGACGGAGAGATTGACGGCGACCTTCTGACCGACCGCCTTCTTGATGGCGTCGGTCACGTCGGCGAGCTGCTCTTTGCTCAGCTCGACGGCGGAGGTCACATCGGCCGTGACCTCGCCGCGGCGTGCGGCGAGCTCGGCAAGGAATGCGGTGATCATCGCGTCCAGCGCGAAAAGGCGCCGGTTGCCCGCGACGGTCCCGATGAATTTCTGGGTCAGCGCCTGGGCGCCCATCTTTTCGAGAACGGCCGTGATGCCGCGCGTCTGCTCGTCCCGGGAAAGCACCGGCGAGCGGACCAGACGCAGAAGCTCGGGGCTTTCAATCAGGGCCTGCCGCAGCGACCGAAGATCGTCCGCAACGGCGTCCAGAGCTTTCTCGCCGTCCGCCAGCTCATAGAGGGCGGACGCATATCTTCCGGCCAAGCCTGTCGTTTCGGAAGCCACCAGAGAACGCCTCTTCTTCCTGAGATTTCACCGGGTTACCGGATCCGGATCGGGCCAGATCGGTTCCAGGCGAATATTGACCAAAAATTACCCTCGTCGACGGCAGTTTCCGCCGAGCGCGGCGGTTCTCTAGCATAGTGGTTCACCCCGTGCAAGCGGTCCCTGCCCGCTTCCCGCATGGTGCATCCTCCGGGGCGGATTACCCCGGAACTCAGAGGAAACTGTAGGGGTCGATATCGACCGTGACACGAACCGCGGAGGGAATCTCCACACGCGCGAGCCAGTCTCTCAGAACTGCCTGGATGTTGATCTCGCGCCGGGTCTTCACCAGCAGCCGCCGCCGGTGCCGTCCGCGCAGCAAGGCGAGCGGCGCCGGAGCCGGTCCGAGAACGGAAACGCCCTCCAGATTCGGCGCCGCACGGCCGATCCGGCTGGCCACCATGTCGGCCTGGTTCGGATCGGCGGCGCTCACGATCAGGCCGGCAAGGCGGCCGAAGGGCGGCATGCCCTGCCGTTCCCGCGCCGATGCCTCCTCGGCAAGGAAACCGTCCCGGTCCCACTCGGCCAGTGCCTTCAGCACCGGGTTCTCCGGCTGATGGGTCTGCAACAGCACGCGGCCCGGGTGCTCCGCCCGCCCGGCCCGGCCTGCGACCTGGTGAAGCAGCTGGTAGGTCCGTTCCGCCGCGCGGAGATCGCCGCCGGCAAGGCCGAGATCGGCATCGACGACGCCGACCAAAGTCAGCTTCGGAAAATGGTAGCCCTTGGCCACGATCTGGGTGCCGAGAATGATGTCGACCTCACCCTCGTTGACGCTGCGCACGAATTCCGCCGCCGCCGCCGGGCCATTGAGCGTATCGCTGGAGACGATCTGGAAGCGGGCCTCGGGAAAGAGCGCGGCCACCTCCTCGGCCATCCGCTCCACACCAGGGCCGCTGGCGACGAAACTGTCCTCCGCCGCGCAGGACGGGCAGGCTTTCGGCAGCCGCGCGCTGTAGCCGCAATGATGGCACTGCAGCCGGCCGAGCAGCCTGTGCTCGACCAGCCAGGCGGAACAGCTCGGGCATTCCAGCCGATGCCCGCAGGCCCGGCAGAGGGTCAGCGGCGCATAGCCCCGGCGGTTCAGGAAGATCAGCGACTGCTCGCCGGCTTCAAGCGCGGCTTTCATGGCGTCGACCAGCGGCTTTGAGAGCCAGCGCCCGCGCTCCGGCTGGTGGCGGCGGAGATCGACCAGCTCGACCTTCGGAAGCGTGGCGGCGCCGTGCCGCGCGGTCAGGCGCAGATGGACGTAACGGCCCTGCTCGGCGTTGCGCAAGCTCTCCAGTGCCGGGGTCGCGGAGACCAGCACCACCGGGCAGGGCGTCAGGCTGGCCCGCACCACCGCCATGTCGCGGCCGTGATAGACCACGCCCTCCTCCTGCTTGTAGGCGGATTCATGCTCTTCATCGACGACGATCAGGCCGAGATCGGGAAAGGGCAGGAAAAGGGCGGACCGGGCCCCGACCAGCACACGGACCTTGCCTTCCGCGACCGCGCGCCAGGTATGGCGGCGGCGGCGCGGCTTCAGATCCGAGTGCCATTCCGCCGGGCGCACCCCGAAGCGTGCCTCGAAACGGTTCAGCCATTCCGAGGAGAGCGCGATTTCAGGGAGCAGCACCAGCACCTGCTTGCCGCGCCGGAGCGCCTCCGCCACTGCTTCGAAATAGACCTCGGTCTTGCCCGCGCCGGTCTCGCCGTCGAGCAGCAGGGCGGAGAAGCGTTCCGCCCTCACCGCTTCGGTCAGCGTTTCAGCGACTTCGCCCTGCTCTTCCGAGAGCGGCGTTTCCCGGTGCCGTTCGGGATCCGGATCAGGGAAGGGCGCATCGGCGGGCAGGGCCACCGAGATGAGCCCTCCACCTTCGGCGAGCCCTTTCACCACCGAGGTGCCGACGCCGGTCTCCTCCGCGATCTCCTTCGCCGTCCGCGGCGGGCCGTCCTCCAGCAGCGCGAGAACCCGTCGGCGGGCGGACGTCAGTTTGAGACCGAGCGCTTCGACAGCCCCGGGGCCGCCCGGCAGTGCCGTGTATGCCGTCACCGGTTTCGCCGGCTCGAACGCGTCGGGCACGCTGATCGCCATGCGCAGCACCGCACCCTGTGCGGAGAGCGTGTAGGAGGCGACCCAGTCGACCAGCCGGATCACCGGCTCCGGCAGCGACGGCACGGGCAGGCGGCGGAATACCGGTTTCAGCCGCTCCCGCGCGACCTGGTCGCTCTCCGGTACCTCCGGAACCTCCATGTTCCAGACCACGCCGACGGTCCGCCGATTGCCGAGCGGCACCTCGACGATGCTGCCGAGCGTCAGGTCGGACTCCGCCTCGGCGAGATAGTCGTAAGGCCCCGCGAGCGGCAGCGGGATCAGCACCTGGATGCGGCGGAGCTCATCTTGGAAGAGGTCGGACATGGAGCGGAGTGTGGCGGCGGCGCCCGTGCTCCGCAACGGCGCAGCGCACAGACGGGCGGAACCGCGGCCGGATCAGGGGGCGAAGAGACCCTCGAGCCAGGATGAGACGGCGCCGATCGCCGCGGCGTTCGGCTGCTGCGCATGGGACAGGAGCCAGACTTCCCGCTCCGCAAACGGCTCCGCATCGACCGGGTCGAACACCTGCAACCGGGAATCGCCATCGGCGATCATGGTGGGGAGAATCGAGCGTCCGATCCCGGCGGCGACCGCTTCGAGCGCGCTCTCCGCATCGCCGACCCGAAGCCCCGACACCGATTCCCCCACGCGCCGGGCCCGCCGGGCAAGCCAGCGGGCATGGGGCAGATGCGCCATGGCGGCCTCGTAGAGAATCCACGCGACGCCGCCGGTACCGGACTGAGTCTCGTAGGCCCGATAAAACAGGGTTCCGATTCGCCGCGCCTTCACGTCGCTGCCACCGGTTTCGGGCCTCGCCAGACGGAGCGCGAGGTCGGCCTCGCGGCGGGTCAGGCTGAGATCCCGATTCTCGGGTACCAGCTCAAGCGTCAGCTCCGGATGGGCAGAGAACAGCGCCCCGGAGGCCGGCGCGAGCAGGTGGTTCACCAGCATCGGCACCGCGGTCAGCCTGACGGTTCCCGCCACCGCCTTCCGCCGATCCCCGAGCAGGGATGCCGCCGCGTCCGCCTCCCGCTCCATTGCCAGCGCCCGCTCGGCGATCTCTTCTCCGAGCGGCGTAAGGGCCAGGCGTCGCTGCGAACCCCGGATCACAAGATCGATTCCCGCCGCCTCCTGAAGCTGCGCGATGCGGCGCGACACCGTCGTCTGGTCGATGCCGAGCAGGCGGGCTGCAGCCGCGACCGACCCGCCGCGCTGCACCGCCGCCAGAACCTGCAGGTCGTACCAGTTCATATTCTGCATTTTCGCAGATTAAATCTTCGAACTCCCTTGTTCAATTCTCATGAATGCAGAGTGAGGATTGCCCGGCAGAGAACCAGACAGAGGAGCCAACCATGAAATTCGCCGTTCTGTTCGAAGACGATCCCGCCGCCGACCCGGATATCCGCAAGACCCACATGCCCGCCCATCTCGCGTTTCTTGACGCCAACAAAGCACGGATCGATGCGGCCGGGCCGTTGCCGTCCTATGGCGAGAGCGCGGGCGGTCTCTGGATCGTCGAGGCGCCCGACGCGGAGGCCGTGGAGACACTCGTTCACGCCGACCCATTCTGGCCGACCGGACTTCGCAAATCCGTCCAGGTGCTGGCCTGGAAGCAGGTCTTCGCCGGAGGGCGGCGCCTGATCTGATCGGCGGTCCGCCGTCACTGTCCGTTTCTTTCGGCAATGTGAAAAGCTCCGGCAAGGGCCCGGCGTCTCTGGCACAGCACCCTTGTATGCGCTAGACTCGCCGGGTCGATTCGGTCATACGGGGCCCGGATTCACCACCTGCCGAGGATACAGGACGACATGAAATTCTTCATCGACACCGCCGACGTCGCGGAGATCAAGGATCTGGCCGCGACCGGTCTCGTGGACGGGGTCACCACCAACCCGTCGCTGATCGCGAAATCGGGCCGCCCGATCCTCGAAGTGATCAAGGAGATCTGCGGGATCGTCGACGGTCCGGTCAGCGCAGAAGTGACCGCGACGGACCATGCGACGATGCTGAAGGAAGGCCTCTTCCTCGCCAAGCTCGCCGACAATATCGCCGTGAAGGTGCCGCTCACGGTGGACGGCCTGAAGACCTGCAAGGCGCTCGCCGACGAAGGCATTCCGGTGAATGTCACGCTCTGCTTCTCGGCCGGCCAGGCCCTGCTCGCCGCCAAGGCCGGCGCCGCCTTCATCTCGCCCTTCGTCGGCCGGCTCGACGACATCGGCGTTCCGGGTATGGATCTGATCGCGGATATCGCCGACATCTACGCAAACTACGATTTCGACACCGAGATCCTGGTCGCCTCCGTGCGCGGCCCGCAGCATGTGATCGATGCGGCGAAACTGGGCGCGGACGTCGCCACCGTGCCGCCGGGCGTGTTGCGCAGCCTCTACAATCACCCGCTCACCGACAAGGGCCTCGACGCCTTCATGAAGGACTGGGCGAAGACCGGTCAGAGCATCCTCTGAGCAGGAAGGACGGGCCATGACAGGCAAGGGATCCGCGGCGGAGCCGGGCAAGAGCGTGAAGGAGGCGGCGAACCGTCCTGCCCCGACGCTCACGGCCGAACAGGTCGCGGACTACCTGTCGGCCCATCCGGACTTTCTGGTCGCCCATCCGGAGCTGATGGATATCCTGACCCCGCCCAGCCGGACCAGCGGCGAGGCGGTGGTCGACATGCAGCATTTCATGCTGGAGCGCCTGCGCTCGGAAAACCAGCGCCTGAAGGATTCGCATGCCGGTCTGATCGCGACGGCGCGCGGCAACCAGACGACGCAGAACCGGATCCACGCGGCGGTGCTGCGCATCGTCGCCGCCACCTCGTTCGACAATCTGATCCAGACCGTGACCATCGACCTGCCGGTGATGCTCGGCATCGACGTGGTGACGATCTGCATCGAGGCCGGCGACGTGCCGATCCCGAAGGCCTATGCCTCGGGCGTGCGCTCGATCCCGGCAGGGACGATCGACCGCAAACTCGGCGCCGGCAAGGACGTGATGCTGGCCGCCAACGTGGACGGCGACGAGGAGATCTTCGGCGCGGCCGCGGGGCTGGTGTCCTCCATGGCGCTCGCCCGCATCCAGGTCAGCCCGCATTCGCCGATGGGCCTGATGGCCTTCGGGACCCGGGACAGCGAGGCCTATCACCACGGGCAGGCGACCGAACTTCTGAGCTTCCTCGCCCGCACCACGGAACTGACCATCCGGCAATGGCTGAACCTGCCGGGCTAGCGGCCCCCGACCGCCCCAGAAATCTGCCGGGCGCGATCGGGGCCTGGAGACTCTGGCTGGCGAGCGAGAAGCGTGCCTCCGCCCACACCAGCGACGCCTATGAACGGGACCTCGAAAGCTTCCTCTACTTTCTGCAGGACCATCTCGGGCAGGCGCCGGAGATCGCCGATCTCGCGGCGCTGAAACCGGCCGACTTCCGCGCCTGGCTGGCGCGCCGGGCCTCCGGCGGCTACGCCAAGACCTCGACCGCCCGCGCGCTCTCCGTCGTGCGCGGTTTCTTCCGCTTTCTCGAGCGCCGGAACGTGCTCGCGAACGCCGCGATCTTCGCGATTCGCGGCCCGCGCATCCCCGCCTCGGTCCCGAAAGCACTGACGGTCACGGAAGCGGCGGAAACGCTGGAGGCGGTCGGCGAGCTCGCGTCCGAACCCTGGATCGCGGCCCGCGACGTGGCGCTGGTCTCCCTGCTCTACGGCGCCGGTCTGCGCATCGGCGAGGCGCTTGCGCTCAACCGCGGCGACATGCCGAAAGGCGACACGCTCGCCGTCACCGGCAAAGGCAACAAGCAGCGCATCGTGCCGATCCTGCCCGCAGTCCGCTCCGCCATCGAGGATTATCTCGCCCGTTGCCCCTATCGCGGCGGGCCGGAAGACCCGCTCTTCCTCGGCGCGCGCGGCAAGCGCCTTCAGGCGGGGATCGCCCAGCGCACGATGCGGCAGGCGCGCGGCTGGCTCGCCCTGCCGGAAAGCGCGACGCCACATGCGCTCCGCCATTCCTTCGCCACGCATCTGCTCGCGGGCGGCGGCGATCTCCGGGCGATCCAGGAGCTGCTCGGCCATGCCTCGCTCGCAACGACCCAACGCTATACCAGCGTCGACGCGGAACGCCTGATGGATGTGCATCGACGCGCCCATCCGCGCGACCGCTAAGGTGCCCGGAAACGCTCAGGCGGACGCCGAGTGACGGGAGCCTCTCAACCCGGGACAGCGGGAACCGGATGTTTCAGATCCGGCTCGTCATGCAGGAAAGTCAGGCTGAGCGACACGACAAGATCATCGTCATCTGGTCGCCCGGCGGCGGCGCTCAGAGACTCCGCACTCTCACGGTCGAGGGCGACCCCCAGCTCGAGCAAGCCGGCACCGAACCCCGTCAGACCCGGCCTCGGGATCTCCGCCCGAATCGTCGCAGCGACGTTGGAGAACAGGGCATGATCGACGATCCAGCCGCCGGCGCCGGTCACGAGCCTGCCGACGGATGCAATGATCCCGTGCCGGTTCTGTCGGGTGACACCTGCGATCATCAAGCGCGGCGCTCTCACGTGAATCTCCTCAGTTCCGAAAGAAGATCAGCTTCCGTTCCTCTTCCCATTCCGGCACCCAGAAAAAATGATGCAGGTCGCACATCCCGTCCTCGACGATGATGGCCAGCGGACAGGCGCCCTCGATCCCCAGCATCTCGCGCGCCTCCTCGTCGGTGAACTGCTCAAGCGACATCTTCGGCGGAGGCGTGCCAGTACCGCAGAGACCGGCCTGGTTCGCGCTGTCGAAAGGGACGACGACGGATTCGGAGACCAGCTGCCCTTCCTCCCGTGCGGCGACGACAAGAAGGAATCTCCGGCCGTCCGGATTGTCGTGACTGACATATCCCGCGACCTTGTCGGCATCGCCGTCGCAGGTCACGTCCCCGGTCAGCACCTGCCAGTCGTGGGCAGCGGCGTGCTCTCCGCCGTGAAAGCGCATCTCGCCCTTGAGCTCGGCATCGGTAACGTCCTGCGCCCGGACAGAATCCGGGGCGAACACGGCGGCGAGCGCCGCAACAAGGAATATCCGCATCCGTCCGGTCATCGCTTTTCGTCCCTGCCCGACCCTCAGTTCTTCACCGGCATGAGACGGTCGTCCCGATCCGGTTCCGCACTCCAGAAATAGCGGTGCGCGGCGCACAGCCCGTCGTCGATCCTGACCACGACTGGACACGCATCCTCTTTCCCGGTCAGCTCCCGTGCCTCCTCCGGTGTCAGCCGCTCGAGACTCAGGACCGGCGGCGGCTTTCCCTCGCCGCAGAGACCGCGATCGTGCCGCTCGTCGAAGAAGGTGACCGTCGCATCGGAGACAAGCTTGCCGTCTTGCCGCGTGACCACCGTGAAGAAGAAACTGAGACCCTCCGGATTGTCCAGATCGACATATCCGGCCACCTTGTCGGCCGCACCGTCGCAGGTGAGGTCTCCGGTCAGACGCTGCCAGTCGTAATGGAAAACGCTCTGCCCGCCCTGGAAACGCATTTCGGAGGCCAGCTCGCCGTCGGAAACGTCCTGCGCCAGCACGCCGGGCGCAACCAGCGCACCGAGGAACAGCGTCAGACAGATGACCCGCATTCTCGACCTTTCTCACTTCTCTTGCGCGCGTCCGGCCGCTCGGACATGCTCCCAACGACATGTCTCACCGGCGGTCTTCGTCTCTGACGGCGCAAGGTCGGCCGACACAATAATGAACCCGTCCGACGAGGGAAGAGCCGATGCCGGAAATCGCGCATAAAGGCTACAAGCCGACCATCTGGGAAGATCTCGCGGGCGCGCCGCATCCCTCGCTCAGTTTCCAGAATTCCTTCTGGCATTCCGTCGCCCCGGCGGGACCGGAGGCCAGGCGCCTCGAGGGCGAGGCGCGCACGGAGATCGCCGTCGTCGGCGGCGGCTTCCTCGGGCTCTCGACCGCCCTCCATCTCGCCGAGGCGGGTCACAAGGTGACGCTGCTGGAAGCGGACGAAGCCGGGTTCGGGGCCTCGGGCCGCAATACCGGTTTCGTCGTCCCCAACCTGCTGACCGGGCTCGACCCGCGCTATGCCAAAGACAAGTTCGGCGCCGAGAAGGGCGAGCTTCTGGTCCGCATGCTCGGCGAGGGCGGCGAGCTGGTCTTCGACCTGATCCGGCGCCACGGCATCGAGTGCTGGGGCAAGCAGACCGGCTGGATGCAGCCGATCCATGCCGCGAACAAGGTGGAGTGGCTGAAGGACCGGGTGCAGCAGTGGCAGGACCTCGGCCGACCGGTCCGCCTGCTCAGCCGCGAGGAGGCGATCGCGGAGACCGGCTCCGAGGCCTATCACGGCGCCTTCCTCGATCCGACCGGCGGGCACCTGAACCCGCTCGCCTTCGTCCGCGGCCTCGCCCATGCGGCGGTCCGGGCCGGCGTCACGCTCCATATCGACAGCCGGGCGACCTGGATCGAGAAGCAGGGCGCCGAGTGGCGTCTCTCGACCGATCACGGCACACTCGTCGCGGACCGGGTGCTGCTGACCACCAACAGCACCGGCGGCGGGCTCGCGCCGAAGGCGGAAGGCACGCAGTTCCCGATCACCCTCTTCCAGGTCGCGACCCAGCAGCTCGATCCGGAGCTGCGCAAGAGCGTATTGCCGAACGACCGCTGCTCGGCGGATACCCGCAAGGACCTGATCGCCTACCGCTGGACCGACGACAACCGGATCGTCACCGGCGGCCTGCTCGCCAATCCGTTCGGCTCGGTCGAGCGCGGGCGCACGCACCATCTCGGGCGGCTGCAGGCATTGCTGCCGCAATTGCCGGACCTCCGGGCAGACTTCGCCTGGCAGGGCCGACTCGCCGCCGCGCGAGACTACATGCCCCGGCTGATGCGGCTCGGCGACGGCGCCTTCTCGGCCATCGCCTGCAACGGCCGCGGCATCGCCATGACCACGGCGCTCGGCCGCAAGCTCGCGCTCTGGCTAGACGGCGGCTCGAACGAGGAACTGCCTCTGCCGATCACCGACCCCGACCCGGTGGCGCTGCCAAGCCTCGCACCGCTCGCCTTCTCGCTCTGGCTGCCCTTCAGCCGGCGCCAGGATGCGAAGGATCTGAGGGGTTCCTGATCTTTACCGTCGTCATTCCCGCGCACGCGGGAACCCAGGGATCGTAGAACCGGGCCCGCCTTCCCTGGGTCCCCATTGGCATGGGGATGACGACCATTTGTGAGTGAATGGGCAAACAAAAACCGCGGCCCGAGGGCCGCGGCTTCTGTTTCGATCTCGAAACTTCCGATCAGATATGGATCGCGGCCTTGCCGACCGCGAGACCGGCTTCCTTGACCGCTTCGGACAGGGTCGGGTGGCCGTGGCAGATCCGGCCGATATCCTCGGCCGAGCCGCCGAAGGCCATGACCGCGGCGATCTCATGAATCAGGTTGCCGGCTTCCGGGCCCATGATGTGGGCGCCGAGCACCGCGTCGGTCTTCTTGTCGGCGAGGACCTTCACGAAGCCCTCGGTCATGCCGACGGACTTGGCGCGGGCGTTGGCGGAGAAGGGGAAGGACCCCGCATTGTATTCGACGCCCGCTTCCTTCAGCTGCTCCTCGGTCTTGCCGATGCTCGCCACTTCCGGCCAGGTGTAGACGATGCCCGGAACGAGGTTGTAGTCCACGTGACCGGACTGGCCCGCCATGGTCTCGACCGCGGCCACGCCGTCTTCCTCGGCCTTGTGCGCCAGCATCGGACCCTTGATCACGTCGCCGATGGCGAAGATACCCTCGACATTGGTCTCGAAGTCGGCATCGACATCGATGAAGCCGCGTCCGTCCATCTTCACGCCGACCTTGTCGAGGCCGAGGCCCGCGGTGAAGGGGCGGCGGCCGATGGCGACCAGCACGACGTCTGCCTCGATGGTCTCCTTATCGCCGCCCTTGGCGGGCTCGGCGGTCAGGCTGACGCCGGTCTTGGTCTTCTTGGACGCGGTCACCTTGGTGCCGAGCTTGAACTCGATGCCCTGCTTCTGCAGCACGCGCTGGAATTTCTTGGCGACCTCGCCGTCCATGCCCGGGACGATCCGGTCGAGGAACTCGACCACCGTGACCCTGGCGCCAAGACGGGACCAGACCGAGGCCATCTCGAGGCCGATCACGCCGCCGCCGATGACGACCATGTGACCCGGAACCTTGGCGATCTCGAGCGCGCCGGTGGAGGTGACGATCTTCTTCTCGTCGATCTCGAGGCCCGGCAGCGGGGTCGGCTCGGAACCGGTGGCGATCAGGACGCGCTCGGTCTTGAGCACTTCCTTCTTGCCCTTATCCGGGGTGACCTCGACCTCGGTCGCGGACTTCACCACCGCGGTGCCGGTCTTCCAGTCGATCTTGTTCTTCTTGAACAGGAACGCGACGCCGCCGGTCAGCCCTTCGACCACGCTCGCCTTGTTCGCCATCATCTGCTTCAGGTTCAGCTTCACGGAACCGACATCGACGCCGATCTCCTTCAGGTGATCCTGTGCCTCGGCGAATTTCTCCGAGGAGGAGAGCAGCGCCTTGGACGGAATGCAGCCGACATTGAGGCAGGTGCCCCCGAGGGTCGCGCGCTTCTCGACGCACGCCACTTTCATGCCCAGTTGCGCGGCGCGGATCGCGGCCACATAGCCGCCGGGGCCCGCACCGATAACGACGAGATCGTAGCTGTCAGCCATGATGAATTGCTTTCTTGTCAGCTCGTTCGAGAAGAGGCCGCGCGCGGGCCGGGCCCGCGCGCGCCGCGATTACATGTCGATCAGCAGGCGGCGCGGATCTTCCAGCGCGTCCTTGACGCGGACCAGGAAGGTCACCGCCTCGCGGCCGTCGATGATGCGGTGATCGTAGCTCAGCGCCAGATACATCATCGGCCGGATCTCGACCTTGCCGTTCACGACCATCGGCCGCTCCTGGATCTTGTGCATGCCGAGGATGCCGGACTGCGGAGGATTCAGGATCGGGGTCGACATCAGCGAGCCGTAGACGCCGCCGTTGGTGATGGTGAAGGTGCCGCCCGTCATGTCCTGCATGGTGAGCTTGCCGTCCCGCGCCTTGCGGCCGAGATCGCCGATGCCCTTCTCCACGCCGGCGAAGTTCAGCTTGTCCGCATCGCGCAGGACCGGAACGACCAGACCCTGCGGCGTGCCGACCGCGACACCGATATCGTAGTAGTTCTTGTAGATCAGCTCGTCGCCGTAGATCTCGGCATTGACCGCCGGCAGCTCCTGCAGCGCGGCGATACAGGCCTTCACGAAGAAGGACATGAAGCCAAGCTTCACGCCGTGCTTCTTCTCGAAGCCGTCCTTGTAGAGATTGCGCAGCGCCATGACCTCGGTCATGTCCACCTCGTTGAAGGTGGTGAGCATGGCGGCTGTATTCTGCGCGTCCTTCAGGCGGCGGGCGATGGACTGGCGCAGGCGCGTCATCCGCACCCGCTCCTCGCGCGGATCCTCGGCGCGCGGCGGCAGCGGTCCGGCGGCGGCCGGCGCGGCACCGGCGGGAGCCGACGCGGTCGCCTTCGCGGTTCCGGCCTCGATCGCGGCCAGCACGTCGCCTTTCACCAGACGTCCGTCCTTGCCGGTCGGCTTGATCTTCGCGGGATCGAGATTGTTGTCCTCGATGAGCTTGCGCACGGCTGGAGACAGGGTCTTGACCTCGTGCGTGCCGGCAACGGCGGCGGGCGCAGCGGCCGGAGCCGGCGCGGGCTTCGGCGCTTCCTTGGCGGGCGCCGGAGCGGCCTCGGCCTTGGCTTCGGCCGGCTTCGCGGACTCTTCCTTCTTCGCCGGAGCGGCCCCTTCGGCGATCACGCCGAGCAGCGCATCGACGCCGACGGTCGCGTTCTCGGCGGCGACGATTTCCTGCAGCGTGCCGGCGACCGGCGCGGGAACCTCGAGGGTCACCTTGTCGGTCTCGAGTTCGACCACCGGCTCATCGGCCGCGACCGCGTCCCCGACGGCCTTCATCCACCGCGCTACCGTTGCCTCGGACACCGATTCCCCAAGAACCGGTACCTTGATTTCCGTCGCCATATCTCCGTCCATTCTCTTTAAAGGCGCCATGACCGGCGCATCATGTGATTTGCCGCCGGGGATGGGCCGGCGGCAATGACTTGGTTCGGATTATTCCGCCGCGAAGCGGCTGCCCTTGCTCATTTCCTCGCCGACCGCGAGCGCCTCGGAGACCAGTGCCTCCTGCTCGCGCACATGGCGGCCATGGTTGCCGGTCGCAGGCGAGGCGGCTTCCGCACGACCCGCATAGAGCGGGCGTTTGCAGGCACCGTCGAGCTCGATCAGTACGCTCTCGATCCGCCGGTCGACGAAGGACCAGGCGCCCATGTTCCAGGGCTCTTCCTGGCACCAGACCACTTCGGCCTGCGGGAACCGCGCCAGCTCCTGCATCAGCGCCGCGCGCGGGAACGGATAGAGCTGTTCCAGGCGCAGGAAGAAGACGTCGGTCTGGCCACGCCGCGCGCGCTCCTCGTAAAGATCGTAATAGACCTTGCCGGAGCAGATCACGACGCGCTTGACGTCCTTGTCCTTGCACAGCACCTCGTTGTCATACATGACGCGGTGGAAGGTCGTGCCTTCCGCCATCTCGT
Organism: Nisaea sediminum; assembly: GCF_014904705.1. Taxonomy (NCBI): domain Bacteria; kingdom Pseudomonadati; phylum Pseudomonadota; class Alphaproteobacteria; order Rhodospirillales; family Thalassobaculaceae; genus Nisaea; species Nisaea sediminum. Next base: position 784,325 of record NZ_JACZCQ010000006.1, on the reverse strand, counting down.
CGAGCGTCGAGACGCAGAGCTTGTGACGCAGCAGGGACTTCGGCGACATCACGATCAGCGGCTTGCGGAAATCCCGGCGCTGCTGACGGCGCAGCACATGGAAATAGTTCCCCGGCGTGGTGACGTTCACCACCTGCATGTTGTCCTCGCCACAGAGCTGCAGATAGCGCTCGAGACGGGCGGAGGAATGCTCCGGACCCTGGCCCTCGTAGCCGTGCGGCAGCAGCATCACCAGACCGGACATGCGCAGCCATTTGTGCTCGCCGGAGCTGATGAACTGGTCGACCACAACCTGGGCGCCGTTGGCGAAATCGCCGAACTGCGCTTCCCAGAGCGTCAGCGTATTCGGTTCCGCCTGGCTGAAGCCGTATTCGAAGCCGAGCACCGAGGCTTCGGAGAGCGGGCTGTCGATGACCTCGTAGGTCTGCTGGTCTTCGGCCAGGTGGTTGAGCGGGATGTAGCGCTCTTCACTCTTCTGGTCGATCCAAACCGAGTGGCGCTGAGAGAAGGTGCCGCGGCCCGAATCCTGGCCGCTGAGCCGGACCCCGTCGCCCTGCACCAGCAGGGTGCCGAAGGCGAGGCTCTCGGCGTTCGACCAGTCGATGCCCTCGCCGGTCTCGATCGCCTTGCGGCGCTGGTCGATCACGCGCTGCAGCTTCCGGTTCACATTGACGCCGTCCGGCACCTCGGTCAGCTTCATGCCGACCTCGCGCAGCGTGTCCTTGGCGACCGCGGTCTCGCCGCGCCGGGCATCGCCATGCGCCTTGGTGAAGCCGGACCACTTGCCTTCCAGCCAGTCGGCCTTGTTCGGCTTGTAGTTCAGGCCAGCCTCGAATTCGGCATCGAGATAGCTGTTCGCGTCCTCGACCATCTTGTCGGCCTCGCCCGCCTTGATCACCCCTTCGCGCTCGAGCTGCTCGGCATAGATCTGACGGGTCGTCTTCTGGGTCGCGATCTTCGAATACATGAGGGGCTGGGTGAACATCGGCTCATCCCCCTCGTTGTGGCCGAAACGGCGGTAGCAGAAGATGTCGATGACCACGTCGACGCCGAATTCCTGGCGGAACTCGGTGGCGATGCGGGCGACATGGACGACCGCTTCCGGATCGTCGCCGTTCACGTGGAAGATCGGCGCGGCGACCATCTTCGCGACATCCGTCGGATAGGGCGAGGAGCGCGAGAAGGCCGGAGCCGTGGTGAAGCCGATCTGGTTGTTGACGATGATATGCATCGTCCCGCCGGTCTTGTAGCCGCGCAGGTCGGAGAAAGCGAAGGTCTCCGCGACCACGCCCTGGCCCGCGAAGGCGGCATCGCCGTGCAGCAGGATGCCGAGCACCTTGCGGCGCTCCTTGTCGTTGCGCTGGGCCTGCTTGGCGCGGACGCGGCCGATCACCACCGGGTTGACGATCTCGAGGTGGGACGGGTTCGCGTTCAGCGTGAGGTGGACCTGCTTGTCGTCGAACTCGCGGTCCGCCGAGACGCCCATGTGGTACTTCACGTCGCCGGAGCCGCCGGCATCTTCCGGGTTGGCCGGGTTGCCGAGGAACTCGGAGATGATGGCGCGGAACGGCTTGCTCATGAAATTGCAGAGCACGTTCAGGCGGCCGCGGTGCGGCATGCCGATCACGACTTCCTCGAGACCGATCTGGCTGCCCCTTTTCAGGATCTGTTCCATCGCCGGGATCAGACTCTCGCCGCCGTCGAGGCCGAAGCGCTTGGTGCCGACATATTTGCGGCCGAGGAACTGTTCGAAGGTCTCCGCCGCCGTCAGCCGCTCGAGGATCGTGTGCTTGCCGCGCTCGGTAAACTCGGTGCGGTTGCGGATCTGCTCGATGCGTTCCTGGATCCAGAGCTTCTGGGCCGGGTCCTGCATATGCATGAACTCGACGCCGATGGAGCCGCAATAGGTGCGCTCCAGAAGATCCATGATCTGGCGCAGGGTCGCGGTTTCGAGACCGAGCACGTGATTGATGAAGATCGGGCGGTCCCAATCGTCATCGGTAAAGCCGTATTCGGCGGGATCGAGCTCCGGATGCGGATTCGGCGGCTCGAGACCCAGCGGGTCGAGCTTCGCCTTCAGATGGCCGCGGATGCGGTAGGCCCGGATCAGCATGATCGCCCGGAGCGAGTCCATGGTGGCCTGACGGACATCGGCGCCGTCAGCAGGTGCCGCGGCCTTGCCCGGCTTCGCCTCGCCGACGGGGCCGGAGCCGTCCGCCGACTCGCCGGTTCCGCCGATGACCCGGTTGCCGCGGTCTGCCCAGCTCGGCCCGTGCACGTCGCCTTTGACGTACCCGACCTCGTCGTGCAGCGTCGCGAAATAATCGCGCCAGCTTTCGTCTACCTGGGATGGATCTTGGAGATAACGCTCGTAGAGCTCGCCGATGAAGGGTGCGTTCGCACCCGAGAGAAAGGATTGATCGCTCACTGCCGTAGCCATATTGGAACCTGCCCCTTTTCAAAGTGGCTGTTCGGTTCTGCCTGATCCGGCTCCGCGCGCCCCTCGCGCAGGGCCTCAATTACCGTTGCGACAGTCCGCCGCACCGGTAAGCATGTTCTTATACTACTTAAGAATTTACGAACTTGAAGCCGTTCTGCATGGCAGATGGCAAAAAATCGCAAGGGTGAGTCCGGGCGGCAACGCATTTCCACCGCCCGGAACCCTGGAATCAGCCCTTGATGGCCTTCACCATGGTGGTGCCAAGGGAGGCCGGGCTGTCCGCCACGAGGATTCCCGCGGAGCGCATGGCTTCCATCTTGGAGTTGGCGTCGCCCTTGCCGCCGGAGATGATCGCACCGGCATGGCCCATGCGACGGCCCGGAGGGGCGGTGACGCCGGCGATGAAGCCGCACATCGGCTTCTTCACCTTGTTTTGCTTCAGGAATTCGGCCGCATCCTCTTCCGCGGAACCGCCGATTTCACCGATCATGATGATCGCTTCGGTCTCCGGATCGCCGAGGAAAAGGTCCAGCGCGTCGATGAAGTTGGTGCCGTTCACCGGGTCGCCGCCGATGCCGATGCAGGTCGACTGGCCGAGGCCGGCCGCCGTGGTCTGCGCCACCGCTTCGTAAGTCAGCGTGCCGGAGCGCGACACGATGCCAACCTTGCCGCGGCGGTGGATGTGACCCGGCATGATGCCGATCTTGCAAGCGTCCGGAGTGATCACGCCGGGGCAGTTCGGGCCGATCAGGCGGGTCTTGGAGCCGCTGAGGGCACGTTTGACCTTCACCATGTCGAGCACCGGGATACCTTCGGTGATGCAGACCACCAGCGGGATTTCCGCATCGATCGCTTCCAGGATCGAGTCCGCGGCGAACGGCGGCGGAACGTAGATCACGGAGGCGTCGCAGCCGGTCCGCTCGCGGGCTTCGTGCACGGTGTTGAAGACCGGCAGCCCGAGATGGGTCTGACCGCCCTTACCGGGCGTGACGCCGCCGACCATCTTGGTGCCGTAGGCGATCGCCTGCTCGGAGTGGAACGTGCCCTGGCTTCCGGTGAAGCCCTGGCAGATCACTTTGGTATTCTCGTTGACCAGAACGGCCATCAGGCTGCCTCCTTCACCGCTTTGACGATTTTCTCGGCCGCATCCGCGAGATTGTCCGCCGAGACGATCGGCAGGCCGGAATCGGCCAGGATCTGCTTGCCGAGATCGACGTTGGTGCCTTCGAGGCGCACAACGAGCGGCACGTGCAGGCTGACTTCCTTGGCCGCGGCGACGACGCCTTCGGCGATCACGTCGCAGCGCATGATGCCGCCGAAGATGTTGACCAGGATGCCTTCGACGTTCGGATCGGAGAGGATGATCTTGAAGGCGGCGGTGACCCGCTCCTTCGTCGCCGAGCCGCCGACATCGAGGAAGTTCGCCGGCTCGGAGCCGTAGAGCTTGATGATGTCCATGGTCGCCATCGCGAGACCCGCGCCGTTGACCATGCAGCCGATGGAGCCGTCGAGCTTGACGTAGTTCAGCTCGTACTTGCCGGCCTCGAGCTCGGCCGGATCCTCTTCGGTCTCGTCGCGCAGCTCGGCCACGTCCTTGTGGCGGAACAGCGCGTTGTCGTCGAAGCCCATCTTGGCATCGAGCGCGATGACGTCGCCGGAGCCGGTGACCACGAGCGGGTTCACTTCGACCATGGCGGCGTCGAGATCGGTGAAGGCCTTGTACATGGCCATGAGGAACTTCACCGCCGACTTGATCTGATCGCCCTCGAGACCGAGCGCGAAGGCGATGCGGCGGGCGTGGAAGCCCTGCATGCCGGTGACCGGGTCGATGGCGATGGTGACGATCTTTTCCGGGGTCGCCTCGGCGACTTCCTCGATCTCCATGCCGCCCTCGGTCGAGGCCATCACGGTGACGCGGCTGGTGTCGCGGTCGACCAGCAGGCTGAGGTAAAGCTCGCGCTTGATGTCGCAGCCTTCCTCGATATAGACGCGGCTGACTTCCTTGCCGGCCGGCCCGGTCTGCTTGGTGACCAGCGTGGCGCCGATCATCTCGCCGGCGTTGGACTTCACGTCCGCCACCGACTTGACCACGCGGACGCCGCCGGCGCCCTGTTCGTTGCCCTTGAAGCGTCCGGCACCGCGGCCGCCCGCATGAATCTGAGATTTCACGACCCAGACCGGACCGCCGAGATCGTTGGCGACCTTCTCGGCCTCCTCCGGGGTGTAGGCAACGCCGCCCCGCGGCACCGCCACACCGAACTTGGCCAAGAGCTGCTTGGCCTGATACTCGTGGATGTTCATGGCTCTCCCATTTCGCTTGCCCCGGCTTTGGCGCGGGAGGCGCCGAACCCGTTGCTGCGACCGGCCGAAACGGCCGGCCCTATCCCCCACATGCGGGAAGCGGCCCGGTGCCGCAGTATTTCACTCTAGCACCGAACCGCAGGATCACAAATGGTGGTATACCACATACCACCATTCACGTTTTAGATCCCGAGCTTCGCCGCAACCTCGTTCAGGCTCTTCACCGCGTTGACCGAATGGTCGAACATGGCTTTCTCGTCGGCATTCATCTCGATCTCGACGATCCGCTCGACGCCGTTCGCGCCGATCACGCAGGGCACGCCAACATAGAGACCATCGAGGCCGTACTCGCCCGAGCACTGGGCGGCGCAAGGCAGAACCCGCTTCTTGTCCTTGAGATAGGAGTCGGCCATCTGGATCGCCGAGGAAGCCGGAGCGTAGAACGCGGAACCGGTCTTCAGCAGACCGACGATCTCTGCACCGCCGTCACGGGTGCGCTGCACGATCTGGTCGACCTTTTCCTGCGTGGTCCAGCCCATCTTCACCAGATCCGGAACCGGGATGCCGGCAACGGTGGAGTAGCGGGTCAGCGGAACCATGGTGTCGCCGTGGCCGCCGAGCACAAAGGCGGTGACGTCCTCGACGGAGACCTTGAATTCCTCGGCGAGGAAGTAGCGGAAACGGGCGCTGTCGAGCACGCCGGCCATGCCGACGACCTTGTTGGCCGGCAGGCCGCTCAGCTTCTGCAGGATGCCGACCATCACGTCGAGCGGGTTGGTGATGCAGATCACGAAGGCATCGGGGCAGTTCGCCTTGATGCCGTCGGCGACGGCCTTCATGACCTTGGTGTTGGTTTCGATCAGGTCGTCGCGGCTCATGCCCGGCTTGCGCGGGATGCCGGCGGTGACGATGACGACATCGGAGCCCTTGAGCGCGCCGTAGTCGTTGGCGCCAAGCATGCGGCTGTCGAAGCCTTCGACCGGAGAGGCTTCGGCGATATCCAGCGCCTTACCCTGGGGGATGCCCTCCACGATATCGAAAAGCACTACGTCGCCGAGTTCCTTGAGACCGGCGAGCAGCGCCAGCGTGCCGCCGATATTCCCTGCGCCGACAAGCGCGATCTTGTTGCGAGCCATCTTGTTCCCCACTCCTCTGGTTCGGGACAGATCCGCCGCGCCGTCAAGGCTTCGGCCTCCTCCTGGACGGCGGAAAACCGAGGCGCGGTGTAGCGCGTTTCCCGACCCCCCGCAAGGCCCGAGCCGGGCCGTGCCGGCAGCGGGGCAGACAATCAGAATTTCGGGGCGCTGCTTTCGACCTTCAGAAGATGATCCAGGCCCGGGTAAAGATCGGACTGAACGAAGTCCACGCGCTGCTGAATCCCTACATTCGGCTTGGCGAACCGGGTCCGCCATTCATAGACCTTGACCGTCAGTCCGCACAGCACCTCGGCCAGGCTCGCCTGGTGCGCCAGGATCAGGTCGCGGGCGGTGCGGAACTCTTCGAGTGTGAGGTGTTCCCAGTCGAAAATCGCCTGTTTGTCGAAAGCGCGAAAGCGTTCGACGACGCTGTTGGTGATCATGTCGATCGCGGCCGAGACCTGCTTCAGACGCTTCATCGCCTGATCGCCCTGACGGAAGCTGCCGCGGGCGCCGGCTTCCTCGATCCAGCCGTGCAGCTCCTTGATGCGCGGAATGATAAGATTGAGGTAGCTGCGGTAATAGCCGAGCGAAAGGAAGGCATCGCCGTAATCCTCCAGCAGTTCCGGCAGCGCATCGAGGTCGGTCTCCAGCATGGCCGAGAGCTGCTGCAGTCGCTCCCGCGCCCTGTCCTTGTTGGCCATCGCCATAATGTCGCGGAGGCTGCGCGGATCGGTGATGTCCATATCGCTGTCGCCGAACACGTGACGGACCAGCGGACGCGTGAGATTCCGCATGTGCCCTGCGAGTTCCCGCTTCTTCTCGTCGGACAGGCTGAGAACGTCCGTCGCCTCGACATCGAGCCCGCTCGTGCGCACCGCGCGCCTCAGCGAATAGCAGTCGAAGGCCGGAAGGCCCGCCGCCTGTTTCAGCATCGGGATGTCGTGGCGAGTCAGGTCCTCGCCCGGATCGACATAGTTCGGGAGTTCTTCGATGCCGAATTGGCCGCTGCCGGTTCCGGTGCCGCGGAACGCCTCCACCCTGGTCTCGAGACGGACATTCTTGATCAGCCGCAGCCGCAGCAATCCCCGGCTGCGGACCGGCAGGGCGGCGCAGGCAAAGGTATTGATCGAGTCCCTGTCCTCGCGATCGATGACCTTCCGCGAAACGTCTGTCTGGAGGAGCGAATCTGACATGGAACTCCGTGTCGATCTGTCTGCGCCGGTCAGGCGAAGGTCGCGGCCTTGCGCTCGATCCCGGCCAGACGATCGAGCCCGGAGCGGAGATCGGTCATGACGAATTCCGCCCGGCGCTCGAAGCTGCCGCCTCCGCCTGGGAAGCGCTGCTCCCACTCGTAGATCTTCACGACAAGACCGCACAGCACGGCAGCCAGGCTGGCCTGGTGATCAGTGATCAGCGTGCGCACCCGGTTGAAGGCGGAGATCGTGACGCGCTCCCAACGGATCTGCGTCTTGGTGTCGAAATTGGTGAAGCGTGTCGTCAGCGACTGCGAGAGCGCACCCAGCAGGTTCGCGGTCTTGCGCAGCGCCGTCCCTGTCACCGGATCGTTCCCGATATGCGCCGGCCGCCGCGCTTCCTCGATCCACTCCTGGAGGGCCGCGATACGCGGCGCGAGGTCGTCGAGGTGATGCCGGTAGAAACCGAGAGAGAGGAAGACGTCGCCATAATCCTCGAGCATGTCCGGCAGCTTTTGGCGGCTGGTCTGCAGGGAGGCCGCGAGGCGCTCGAGCCGCATGCGCACGGCGATGCCCTCGGCCTGATCGAGCAACTCGCGGATCGCCTGGGGATCGCTCAGCTCGATCTCGTTCGTACCGAACACATACTGGACCAGCGGGCGCGTCAGATTGCGCATGTGCGGCTGGAGTTCCCGCTTCTTCGCCGCACTGAGGGAGAATGCCGAGGCGTCGTCAACCTCGATACCCGCGGCACGCAGGCCGCGGCGCAGGGAATAGGGATCGAAGCTCTCCATCTCCCCGATCTTTTCCAGCATCGGAACGTCGTGATGCACGAGATCGTCCGTCGCGGCCACGAAGTCCGGCAGTTCGTCGATCGCGACCTGACCGCTGCCCATGCCGGTCTCGCGATAGAGCTCGATCCGGGTTTCCATGCGGACATTCTTGATCAGCCGGAGCTTTTTCGCCCCTTTGCTGCGCAGCGGCAGGATGGCGCAATCGAGCGTATGCAGGGAATCCTGATCGCGGTCCGGCACCAGCGGGGTCCGCGCGGCGGAAAAATCGATGGCATAAGCGATGACACTCTCCCGGGAATTCTATTCTTATCCGGAGCGTTCTGCCCACCATGCGATATATCACGCGCTATCTTAAGTTACTCTTAAGATTACAAATTAAATTTATGCATTTTTTTAGATACCGGACAACCTCTTGCGCCACCACCTATTCCCGGGTGTCAGCGGCGACGGGATTCGAAGTAATCCAAGGATTGCATTTCCATCAGGCGTGAAATCGTGCGGTCGAATTCGAAACCCCAATCCTCGCCGTCATAGAGCTTTTCCGGCGTCGCTTCGGCCGAGGCGATCAGGCGTACGCCCTGATCGTAGAGCGCATCGATCAACGTCATGAACCGGCGCGCCTGGTCCCTGTTCGCGGCCCCGAGAACCGGGATATCGGAGAGAATGACCGTGTGGAAACGTTCGGCCACGGCGAGGAAGTCGGCGGCGGCCAGCGGCTGGTCGCAGAGGTCGCGGAAGCCGAAGCGGGCGACCCCGGCAGCGGCCGCCGGAACGTGGATCTTCCGGCCCTTGCGCTCGATCACATCCGGCTCGGGCTCCGCATCGGTCAGATCGGCGAAGGTCTCATCCAAAGCCGCGTCCGCTTCGGGACCGCTCGGCACGTGATAAACCGTCTTCCCGCGCAGCCGTCCGAGCCGATAATCCTCGCCGTCGTCGAGATGGAAGACCTCGTGACGCGCCTTCAGGATGCCGATGAAGGGCAGGAACAGGTCGCGCTGCAACCCGTCCTTGTAGAGTTCGTCCGGTGCCCGGTTCGAGGTCGCGACCACCACCACGCCGAGTTCGAACATGGCGAAGAACAGGCGCGAGACGATCATCGCGTCGGCGATATCGCGGACCTCGAACTCGTCGAAACAAAGCAGCCAGGCGCTGTCGGCGAGCTTCTGGGCGGTCGGACGGATCGGCTCCGCGGTCCGGGACACCTTGTTCTCCTGACGCCACTGATGGATCAGCTCGTGCGCCTCGCGCATGAATTCGTGGAAATGGATCCGGCGCTTGCGCTCAACCTGGGCGCCTTCGAAGAACAGGTCCATGAGCATGGATTTGCCGCGCCCGACCGAGCCGTAGATATAGAGACCCTTCGGCGGGTTGGTGGGCTTTCTGCGGGCGAAGCCGAGCTTCGCGGTCCAACCGGTCTTGGCCTGCGGCGGACGGTAGTCGAGCAGCTGGTCATGCAGCCATTGCAGCTTCGCCGCCGCAGCTTCCTGCGCCGGGTCCTTCGCGATGGAGCCGTCCGCGACAAGGGCTTCGTAGCGGGCCAGCGGCCCCTGCTTATTCACTGTGCCATTCTCCTGCCGGATCGGCCGGAAGCGCCAATCCCCCGGCGCCAAGAACTCGCGCTTTTGGCCGCCGAGGTCAAGCGGGCGCCGGATCGGTCCGGTGTCAGCGCCCTCCGGAAACCTCGAGAATGGACCCGGCACAATATCCCGCGGCGTCGCTCAGCAGCCAGACGATCGCCTCGGCGACCTCTTCCGGTGCCGCGGATCGGCCGATCGGCGTCGTCGGGCCGAGACGGGCGGCGCGATCCGGCGCACCGGCACTCGCATGGATGTCGGTATCGATCATGCCGGGCGCGACCGCGTTGACGCGGACGCCGTCGCCGATGACCTCGCGCGCGAAGCCGATGGTGAAGGAATCGACCGCTCCCTTGGAGGCGGCATAGTGGGTGAATTCGTTCGGCGCGCCGAGGCGGGCGGCGATCGAGGAGAGGTTGACGACGGCGCCGCCCTGGTGGCCGGCCTTGACCGACATCCGGCGCGCGGCCTCGCGGCAGCAGAGAATCAGGCCGACGACATTCAGGTTCATGACCTCGGCGATCGCCGCGGCGCTCATGTCCTGGACTTTTGAGATCTTGCCGGTGATCCCGGCATTGTTCACCAGACCGCGCACCGGACCGAGCGCCGACTCGGCCTCGTCGAACAGGCGGACGATATCCGCCTCCTTGCTGGTATCGCCCTGGATCACCACGGCGCGCCGTCCCTCGGCCTCGACCTTGGCGGCGACGTCGCGCGCGGCGGCCTCGTTGCCAACATAGTTGACGGCAATGTCCCAACCGTCCCGCGCCGCCAGAAGAGCCGTCGCCGCCCCGATTCCGCGGCTTGCGCCGGTGATGATGCAAAGCCCCTTACTCATGCCGATCCCCCCTTAGAGCGTTCTTTGGGGGGATCTTAACGCGGTTCAGTCCGTGGAGCGAACCTCGGCTGCAAAGCGGACGGAAGCGCGCAGCTCGGCCTTCTGGGCCACCGTGTCGCCTGCCGTGCCGCCGTCGGCCATCAGTTTCGGCGCGGCTTCGGCGCGCATCATCTGCGCCGGCAGCGGACGCGGCATGCCACCGGTCTGGAAATTGATCGCCGCGACGCGGTAGCCGCGGTCGGGATAGACGGCCTTCAGACGCGCCAGTTCCTCGGCCGCGCTCTTGTAGATCTCGGCCCTCAGTTCCGCCATGGCCGCCTCGCGCTCGGCCAATGTGGGCGTGAAGTCGATCCCCAGGACCGCATAGCTCCTGCCGGCCTCTCCGAGGTCTTTGACTGCCGCGCCAAGACCGCCGAGTTCGCCGCTCGGCAGTCGCGCTTCGGCGGTGATCCGCCAGCGCTCGAATCCGGCCTCGTCGCGGAGCCTGTCATAACCGACCAGACGCCAGGCGGCCTTGTTGGAGATTTTCTCCAGATCCTGTTTCACCGCCTGCCGCGCGGCACCGAAACCGCCGGATTTAACCGCGAGATCGGCCGCCACCGCGACGGTCGCTGACTCCGTCTCGACCCATTTCTCCAGGCTGAGATCCAGCGTGACGATATCATCGCGCACACTATCCGCATGGACCACCTGTGGCGCGGCGAAAAGCATCAGCACCGCAAGAGCGAGGGAGAGGCAGTATCGGATCATGGTCAAACTCCGGAATGGATAAAGAACGGGTGCAGCATCGCCGCGAATTGCGTCGGTAAAATGACGCATGGGTCACATCGGTTCCACCAGCCATGTCGTTTTCACGCATTCGCGACTGGTTCGGTACCTGAATTCACGATAGGGTAATACCGCAACTGACCGTGGAGGTTCAGAGATGCGTAAGATGATTGGTATTTTTGTTCTTGTAGCCGCCGTTGTGGCCTTTACGGCTCCTGCAGCATTCGCGGGTGCCGGCTGCAACTCAGCCAAACAAAGTGCACCGGTCTCTTCCTGACCGCCTTGTCGGGAAGCGTCTCCGGAATCGAAACGGCCGCTGTTATCAGCGGCCGTTTTCTCATTCAGCGCGTCATCCGCAGCGTTACATCCGCTGGACCATCAGCTTCTTGATCTCGCCGATCGCCTTGGCCGGGTTCAGGCCCTTCGGGCAGGTCTTGGTGCAATTCATGATGGTGTGGCAGCGATAGAGCCGGAACGGATCCTCCAACTGGTCCAGCCGCTCGCCGGTATATTCGTCGCGGCTGTCCGCGATCCAGCGATAGGCCTGCAGCAGGATGGCCGGGCCGAGATAACGGTCGCCGTTCCACCAGTAGCTCGGGCACGAGGTCGAGCAGCAGAAGCACAGCACGCACTCCCAGAGACCGTCGAGCTTCTCGCGCTCTTCCGGGCTCTGGCGCCGCTCCTCGTCGGTCGGCGGCAGCGGCGACTTGGTCTTCAGCCAGGGCTCGATCGAGGCGAGCTGGGCATAGGGTCGGGTCAGGTCCGGCACCAGATCCTTCACCACCGGCATGTGCGGCAGCGGGTAGATCTTCACGTCGTCCTTCACGTCGTCGATGCTCTTCAGGCAGGCCAGCGTGTTGGTGCCGTCGATGTTCATCGCGCAGGAACCGCAGATGCCCTCGCGGCAGGAGCGGCGGAAGGTGACCGTGGTGTCGACCTCGTTCTTGATCTTGATCAGCGCGTCCAAGACCATCGGGCCGCAATCGTCGAGATCGATCTCGTAGGTATCGACCCGCGGATTCTGGCCGCTGTCCGGATCATAGCGGTAGATCTTGAAGGCCTTGACCCGCTTCGCGCCTTCCGGAGCCTTGTGCGTGTTGCCGATCTTGACCTTCGAGTTCGCCGGCAAAGAAAATTCAGCCATCTCTCACTTCCGATCTTTTCTTTGTTCTCTAGCGATCAGTAGACGCGCGCCACCGGCGGCACGACCTCGACCTCGTTCGACAGCGTGTACATGTGCACGTCGCGATACATCACCTCGTGCTTGTACTTGTCGTCGAGCCACATGACCGTGTGCTTCATCCAGTTCTCGTCGTCGCGGTCCGGATGATCCTCGTGGGCGTGGGCGCCGCGGCTCTCGTGCCGGAGATCGGCGGAGGTCAGCGTGATCACCGCCTGCGTCATCAGGTTCTCCAGCTCAAGCGCCTCGACCAGGTCCGAGTTCCAGATCAGCGAGCGGTCGGCGATGCCGATATCGGGCAGCGCACCGGCCACGTCCTGGATCTTCTTCACGCCTTCCTGCATCAGGTCGGTGGTGCGGAACACCGCCGCGTGCTGCTGCATGGCGCGCTGCATGTCGAGACGGATCTCGGCGGTCTTGGTGCCGCCCTTGGCGTGACGCATCTTGTCGAGGCGTGCGATGGCGAACTCGCCCGCGTCGGACGGCAAAGGCTTGTGCGCCTCGCCCGGACGGACGGTTTCCTTCGCCCGGAAGGCGGCGGCCCGGCCGAACACGACGATGTCGAGCAGCGAGTTGGTGCCAAGGCGGTTCGCGCCGTGCACGGAGACGCAGGCCGCCTCGCCGATCGCCATCAGGCCCGGGCAGACGCGGTCCGGATCGTCCTTCGTCGGGGACAGCACCTCGCCGTGATAGTTCGTCGGGATGCCGCCCATGTTGTAGTGCACGGTCGGCAGCACCGGGATCGGCTCCTTCGTCACGTCGACGCCGGCGAAGATCTTCGCCGTCTCGGAAATGCCCGGCAGGCGCAGCGCCAGAACATCCGGGTCGAGATGCTCGAGATGCAGGAAGATGTGATCCTTCTGCGGGCCGACGCCGCGGCCCTCGTTGATCTCGATGGTCATCGCCCGGCTGACGACGTCGCGCGAGGCGAGGTCCTTGGCGGTCGGCGCGTAGCGCTCCATAAAGCGCTCACCCTCGGAGTTGGTAAGGTATCCGCCCTCGCCACGCGCACCCTCGGTGATCAGACAGCCGGAGCCGTAGATGCCGGTCGGGTGGAACTGGACGAATTCCAGGTCCTGCATCGGCAGGCCGGCACGCACGACCATGCCGCCGCCGTCGCCGGTGCAGGTATGGGCCGAGGTGCAGGAGAAGTAGGCGCGGCCGTAACCGCCGGTCGCCAGCACCGTCTGGTGGGCACGGAAGCGGTGGATCTTGCCGGTCGCGAGGTCGATCGCCATCACGCCACGGCAGGCGCCCTCATCGTCCATGATCAGGTCGATGGCGAAATATTCGATATAGAACTCGGCATTGGCGCGCAGGCTCTGCTGGTAGAGCGTGTGCAGGATGGCGTGACCGGTCCGGTCCGCCGCCGCGCAGGCGCGCTTCGCCATGCGCTTGCCGAAATCCAGCGTGTGACCGCCGAACGGACGCTGGTAGATCTTGCCTTCTTCCGTCCGCGAGAACGGCACGCCGAAATGCTCCAGCTCGATGATCGAGGGAATGGCGTTGCGGCACATGTATTCGATCGCGTCCTGATCGCCCAGCCAGTCCGACCCCTTGACGGTGTCGTACATGTGGAACTTCCAGTTGTCGCCCTCACCCATATTGTCGAGCGCGGCGCCGACGCCGCCCTGCGCGGCCACAGTATGGGAGCGGGTCGGGAAGACCTTGGTGATGCAGGCCGTCTTCAGACCTTCCTGCGCCATGCCGAAGGTGGCACGCAGGCCGGCGCCGCCGGCTCCCACGACGACGACGTCGTAGGTATGGTCGATGATCTCGTAGGACTCCATGGAGCTCAGCCTCCGAACGCGAGTTTCAGCACCGCGAAAAGCGCGGCAATTGCAAGAAGGGCGGCGAGCAGCTTGACGCCGAGCAGCAGCACCAGCTTCGCACCTTCATGATGAACGTAATCCTCGATCACGACCTGCAGACCGAGGGCGGCGTGATAGAAGGTCGCGATAATCAGCGAGACCATCAGAATGGCGACGAAGGGCGAGCCGAGCCAGGCGGCGGTCTCCTCAAAGCCCGCGCCGGCGAGCGAGATCAGGGACGCCACGAACCAGAGCGTGAGCGGGATCAGCGCGATGGCGGTGATCCGCTGCATCCACCAGTGATGCAATCCGGCCTTGGCGCTGCCAAGGCCGCGCACACGGCCGATTGGCGTACGCATGGAGTTGTCAGTCATAACCAGCCTCTCAAAAGAGTCTTTATTTTTTGGCCCGGCCCCTTAGAGGACGCAGGCAAGCAGCCAAGACAGAACGGTCAGCACCGCGGACGCGGCGATCACAAGCTTCGTGGCCATCTCCGCCGTGGCGATCTCGAAGCCGTAGCCCGCATCCCAGAAGAGATGGCGGATGCCGTTGCAGAGATGGAAGAACAGGGCAAAGGAGAAGCCGAACAGGATCAGCAGACCGATCCAGGAGCCCATGATGCTCTGCACAAATTCGAAATAGCTCCCCCCGGTCGCGGTTGCCATCAGCCACCAGACGAGAAACAGCGTTCCGAGCCCGAGCGCGACACCCGTGGCGCGATGCAAAATCGACGTAATCGCGGTGAGAGGCAGTCTGTAAATCTGAAGATGCGGGGAAAGAGGGCGATTGGAGACGCTCATAGCGCACCTTTCCTGAGGAACTTCATAAATGTGGCCGCACCATATTGCAGCGCGAACAAGACCTCAATTGATTTTGATCACGCGGCGCCACTGTCCAGCCCCTCGTCCCGTCTTGTCTCCACTTTATACACACGCCGCGGGACTTATCCCGGCACATCTCTGAATTTCATGTGGATAAATTGTGCAAAAAAATACTATCCGGCAAATCTCCTCATGAAATCAGCATATTATCGTCATATATTTCCACAGGCAAAAATAAAAAACTCACTGCTATTTTGTTGATTGTTTCATCATTACTGTGAATTAACGGCAGATCGGAGAATAATGAAGGTTAGGCGATATTTTTATTGATCCCGGGCCGCAAAAGAGCGATGATTTTATTCAAGACATGGGAGCATTGTTCGCCTCATCCCTGTTCCAGGGGCGGGGCAAACGGGACGCCACCAGATATACCGGCGGAGTCCGTGCCAAGACAGTCGCATTGGTCACTATCGGCGTCTCCCTCCCTTGTCCGACGGGCCGCGTGTTTCCAACACGCGGCCCGTTCGTTTTTGCTCCTTCGCCCGTTATCTCCGGCAGGACCCAACGGTCCAAATGCCGCATCCTCTTTAACGGTGCGTGCTGCGTTGCTAAATACCGGACACCCGGTTCCGGAAACCTTCTCGCGACGCTTTGCGCACGAGGGGGTGATGATCCGGGCGCAGTGTCGGCAGAGGGTCAGGTCATGACGGACGAACGCGCAGACCGTGCTTACGAGCAGGATATCGATGCGGTTCTCGGCCTGACGGAAGCGCAGCGGGCGTCGCAGCGCCGGCGCCGGCTGGGAGCGCTCTTTGGGGCTGCCGCTTTCCTGGCCCTGCTCGGATATTGGTATATTCAGGGCACCGGCAATCGGTCGGATGGTCCGGACTATGTTGTGGCGGCCACCGAACGCCGTGACCTTACAGTGATCGTGACCGCAACAGGTGCCGTCGAGCCGACAAACCAGGTCGACGTCTCGAGCGAACTCTCCGGTATCATCAAAGCTGTTCTGGTGGATTTCAATTCGCAGGTCCGGCGTGGCGATGCGCTCGCCGAACTCGATACCGACAAGCTCGAAGCGGCCGTCGTCAGCGCCCGTGCAAGACTCGCCGCCGCCAAGGCCCAGGTCGCGGAAGCAGAGGCGACGGTGGAGGAAATGCGCCTCGAATTCCAGCGAAAGCAAACCCTTGAATCGCGGCGCGCCGGATCCGCTCAGGATCTGGATATCGCCCGCGCCAGCTACGAGCGCGCGAAAGCGAGCCGCAAGCGTGCGGAAGCGGATGTCGAGGCCACCGCTGCCGACCTCCGGATCGCCGAAACCAATCTCGCGAAAGCCTGTATCTGCTCCCCGATCGACGGCATCGTCCTGCGGCGCGATGCCGAACCGGGACAGACTGTCGCGTCGTCGCTGCAGGCGCCGGTCCTGTTCACCATCGCCGAGGACCTGACGCAGATGGAAATCCAGGTCGATGTCGACGAGGCCGATGTCGGCCAGGTCCGCGAGGGACAGTCGGCCACCTTCACGGTCGATGCCTATCCAGACCGGGTCTTCGAAGCGCGTATTCGCGAATTGCGCTACGGCTCTGAGATTGTCCAAGGCGTGGTCACCTACAAAGCCGTCCTGACCACCGAGAACAAGGATTTGCTGCTGAGACCGGGAATGACGGCAACGGCGGAGATCATGGTGGCAAAGGTCGAAGACGCGCTCTCGGTTCCGAACGAGGCACTGCGCTTCCGGCCACCGGATTCTGAGAGCGAGAGCAGCAAGGAGAGTTTCTTCCAGAAGCTGATCCCGCGCCGGCCGAATTTCCGTCCGCCGAGTCCCCACGAGAGCGGCGGTTCGGACCGCGTGATTCATATCCTTGTCGGGACAACTGCAACACCGGTCCCGATTCGCATCGGCGCGAGCGACGGGCGTTGGACGGAAATCGTGGAAGGCGATATCGAGCCGGGAGCCGCCGTCATCGTCGGCATGCGCCAGGGCGATGGCTGAGGTCAAGCGCGCCGGCAGCGACCGGTCCGGACTTCCGCTCATCCTGTTCCGAAGTGTCAGCAAGGTCTACGGCACGGGCATGGCCGCAGTGCGGGCGCTGGACAGGGTGGATATGGAGATCGCCGACGGCGAATTCGTTGCCATCATGGGCCCGTCGGGTTCCGGAAAATCCACGGCGATGAATATCATCGGCTGCCTCGACCGGCCGACCAGCGGAACCTACCTTTTTAAGGGGATCGATGTCGGTACGCTGCCGGGCAACCGTCAGGCCCTAATCAGACGGAACTTTCTCGGCTTCGTATTCCAGGGCTTCAACCTGTTGCCCCGTCTCACGGCAATCGAGAATGTCGAATTGCCGCTGATCTACCGCGGTGAGGCCCGCGCCGTCCGCAGAAAGCGGGCGCTCCACGCCCTATCGCTCGTCGGACTTACCAACCGGGCAACGCACAGACCCAGTGAACTGTCCGGCGGCCAGCAACAGCGGGTCGCCATTGCCCGTGCCATCGTCACCGACCCGAACGTGCTGCTTGCGGACGAGCCTACGGGAAATGTCGATAGCGAGACCGCGACAGGCATCATGGACCTGCTGTCCGAACTGAACCGGAATCGCGGCATCACGATCCTGATGGTCACCCACGAACCGGACATGGCCGCTTATGCGGACCGCCGGATCGATTTCAAGGATGGCCGGATCGTTCCGGAAGCAGAACGTGCAGGTGCCGCATGATGTTCTTCGAAACGCTCAAGCTGGCGCTGCAGGCGATCCTGCGGAACATGCTCCGTTCCTTTCTCACGCTGCTCGGTATCGTCATCGGTGTCGGCGCAGTCATCGCGATGGTGACGATCGGCAACGGGACCACCGCACGGGTCGAGGCCGACATGGCCAAACTCGGCAGCAATCTGTTGATCGTGCGTCCGGGCCAGTTCGGTCCCGGCCGTCCCAGCACCAGCGCGCGGCTGTTCAACAGCCGGGATCTTCAGGCCTTGCGCGAACAGGTTTCCGGGCTCCGCTCCATCGCGCCGATGGCGCAGAAATCGGCGACAATCGTCCGCGGTTCGGAGAGCCGGAATGTCCCGGTCACGGGCTCGGACAATGATTTCTTCGTCGCCCTCAACCACACCTTCGTCCAAGGGCGGGAATTTCTGCCCGGTGAATTGCGGGCCGGTCGCGCGGTCTGCGTCATAGGAGAGACCGTGCGCCAGGAGATCTTCGGAGCGTCCGACGTGATCGGCGAACGCTTGAGAGTCGGCCGGGTCTCCTGCGACGTGATCGGCCTACTGAAATCCAAAGGCGAGACCAGCCTTGGCACCGACCAGGACGATGTCATCGTGATGCCACTTCGGGCATTCCAGCGGCGTGTCTCGGGAAACACGGACATCAACGTGCTGGTTGCCTCGGCGACCGAAGCCGGCAGCACGGCGCAGGTCCAAGCGGAAATCGAACGGCTCCTGCGCGAGCGGCGGAATATTGCACCGGGAGAAGAAGACGACTTCACCGTCATGGACATGAAGCAGATCGTCGAAACCCAAACGGCGACGACCTCTATCCTGACCGCACTGCTTGGCACCGTCGCGGGCGTCAGCCTGCTCGTCGGCGGGATCGGCATCATGAACATCATGCTTGTCTCGGTTACGGAACGAACTCGGGAGATCGGCATCCGCCTCGCCATCGGTGCCGAGGAGATCCAGGTCCTCATGCAGTTCCTGGTTGAGGCCGCAACCCTCTCGGTCATCGGCGGCATAATCGGCATCGGCCTCGGGATCGGGATTGCAGCGCTTGTGGCAAGCGCGTTTCAACTCCCGCTGATCCTCGATCTCGACATCATTCTTATTGCCTTCGCCTTCTCCGCATTGGTGGGGATCGTGTTTGGGTATTTTCCGGCACGCAGGGCGGCACGGATGAATCCTATCGACGCCTTGCGCCACGAATGAGAGATGCCCCGCACCCTGTTGAATTCGCGACCATATGGAAGGCTGGATTCGGACGGCCCTTCTGCTACGGTACGGTCGCGTCGTGAGGGAGAGTC
This sequence comes from Nisaea sediminum, assembly GCF_014904705.1. Lineage (NCBI taxonomy): Bacteria > Pseudomonadati > Pseudomonadota > Alphaproteobacteria > Rhodospirillales > Thalassobaculaceae > Nisaea > Nisaea sediminum. Next base: position 765,446 of record NZ_JACZCQ010000006.1, on the reverse strand, counting down.
GATAGAGATGCAGCCTTTCATCTTTCGAAGCCACAAGCCCCGGCTTCGCGCCCTCGCCCTTCTCGGAGCATTGTCCGCCTGTATCGCCCTCGCCGCGACTGGCGCCGAAGCCGCCTGCACCGATCCACCCGGCCCCGGCGTCGACTGGCGGAGCTGCAATTTCGATAATTATCCGCTCGCCGGTGTGAATCTGACCGGCGCAAACCTGAACGATGCGAGCTTCAACTGGGCGGACCTCACCGGCGCCGCTCTTGACGAAGCGCGGGGACGGGTCCGTTTCGCCCGCGCCAAGATGACCGGCGCGACCTTCCGGGACGCCCGGCTGCGCGGCGCGGATTTCAGCCAGGCCAAACTGAACGACGCCGATTTCACCGGCGCCGACCTCGCGGATGTCCGCTTCCAGAGCGCGATCCTCAGAGGCGCCAATCTCACCGGGGCCCGGGTGCGAAACGCGGATTTCTTCCGCGCCGACCTTTCGGGGGCGACCTGGACGGACGGAAAACGGGTCTGCGCGGAAGGCTCGATCAGCTTCTGCCGCTGACGGGCAGGCACCTCAGCCGTTCGACTCGCGGAACTCGATCATCTCGGCGAGCGCAATGATGCGCCGCGCATTCTCCACATGCAGCGCTTCCACCAGCTTGCCGTTGACCAGGACCACGCCGCTGCCTTCGGCTTCGGCGGCCGCATGGGCGTCGATGATCTTGCGCGACCAGGCGATCTCCTCTCCGCTCGGGGCGAAGATCCGGTTCGCCGCAGCGAGGGTTTTGGGATGGATCAGCGTCTTGCCGTCGAAGCCAAGCTCCAGCCCCTGCCGGCAGGAGGCCTCGAAACCCTCCGCATCGTCGAGATCGAGATGCACGCCGTCCAGAACCGCGAGTCCGTAGGCCCGGGCGGCGAGAATGCAGAGCCCGAGGCTGGTCACAAAGGGCAGCCGGTCGCGGGTATGCAGGGCATGAAGATCCTTGGCGAGATCCGACGTGCCGAGCACGAGACAGCCGAGCCGCGGGCTTGCGGCAGCGATCTCCTCGGCATGCAGCATCCCGAGCGGGGTTTCCATCATGCACCAGATCGAGAGGCTGTCCGGCGCACCGGCGGCCGAGAGCGCCTCTTCCGCCTGCCAGATCTGATCGGCATGCTCGACCTTCGGCAGCAGCACGGCATCGGCGCCGGCCTTGGCGGCGAAGGCCAGATCGTCCGCGCCCCAGGGCCCCTCGAGCCCGTTGGTGCGAATCACCAGCTCGCGGTCGCCGTAGCCGCCTTCGGCGAGCGCCGCGCCGATCGCCTCCCGGGCCGCCTCCTTCTTGTCCGGCGAGACCGCGTCCTCGAGATCCATGATCACGACATCGGCCTCGAGGCTCCGGGCCTTTTCCAGCGCCCGCGCGTTCGAGCCCGGCATATAGAGCGCCGAGCGGCGCGGTCTGACGGATGCGGCCATGAATGGACCTCCTGTTGTTCCCCGTCACCATCCTAGAGGATAGCGGACGAAAACCAAGCGGCGCGAATGACTTGCCCCTTGACCCCGGGCGCGGAGCGCATTCATCTGCCGGAAGGTTCGAGGACGCGTTTTGGGGAAATCGCATGGCCATCCTGTCGATCCAGTCCAGGGTCAGTTACGGCTATGTCGGCAACAGCATCGCCGTGCCGGCGATCCAGGCCGCCGGGCTCGAGGTCTGGCCGCTCGATACCGTGTCCTTTTCGAACCATCCGGGCCACGGTCAGTTCCGCGGCCGGGTCCGCGAGGCGGAAGACCTGCGGGATGAGCTGGACGGCCTCCGGCAACTCGGCGTCCTGACCGGACTCTCGGCGGTGCTCTCGGGATATATCGGCCGCCCGGGTACGGCGGAAGTGATAGCCGAGGCGGTCGACGCCGCGCGCATGTCCAACCCGGGGCTCCCCTATATCCTCGACCCGGTGATCGGGGATCACGGACGCCGGTTCGTCGCCGAGGGCGTGGCCGAAGCGATCCGCGACCGCCTCCTGCCGCGCGCCGACATCGTCACGCCGAACCTGTTCGAGCTCGGGGTCCTGAGCGGCCGTGAGGTCGCCGCCGATCCCGTGGACATCGCCGCAGCCGCCCGCAGCCTGATCGAAGCGCACGGACTGGCCGCGATCGCCGTGACCGGGATCGAACGGACGGATCGAATCGCCAATGTTCTGGTCACCGCGGAGCAAAGCCTCGAAGCCAGCTCCCCTCGGCTCGAGCGGAACTTCAACGGGACCGGCGACCTCTTCGCCGCCCTGCTCGCGGCCTGGCTCATGAAATCCGGCGATGTGCGTACGGCCTTCGCACGCGCCGCCGGCGGCCTCGAGCTGGCAACGCGGGTGACGGACCGCGCGGACCGCCGGGAACTCCTGCTTCCCGAAATCCTCAGGAACCTGAAACGCTGTCGTCCGGCGCCTTTGGCGGCTCACTCCTAGTCGGGGATTCTGCCTCCCCATCCTGCCCCTCGGCCTTCGGAGCTTCGGGTTTCTGCTCGCCTGCCACCTCGGCCGCCCCGCTTTCAGGCTCCGGCTGACCCGCATCTTGGGCGGCTGCTTCCTGTTTGGCGGCTTCCTGGGCCTGCGCACGCTCGAACAGAACATTGATCTCCTGGTGGATGGTCTTCTTCAAAGCGTCGAGGAGCAGCATTGCGGCCTGCGTCTGGGTCTGCGTGGAAACCTCATAGGGGCGCGTATCCTGGTAGATCAGCATCTTCACCCCGGCGATGAACTGCTGGTCCGGAGAGAGTTTCAGCCCCCCCTTATCCGTGGCCGCTCCCGATCCCGGCGGCGGGCCCGAAGGCGCGCCGGTCCGCTGCTGAGTGTCCGCCCGGGTCTGCTCCACATAATCCATCGCATGCGCCCTCTGCTGTTGTAGCTGGAATTCCAGCCGTTCCTTCTGTTCCTGGAACTGCCCCAGGATCCGGTCGCGCTCCACCGCCGCCGCCGCGAGAGTGTTGAGCGCTCCCTGAAGGGCGCCGTTGGTCGCGGCCGCGACCTGGTCCTGAACCGGATCCGTCTGCTTGTCGTTTTCCTCGTCGCTCATCGCGAGCTCCGTCAGTCTGCGGCGCTCAGCCGCTCTGGAATGCCTCTGCCGCCGCCTCCACCGCGCGCGCCTCGGCTTCGACGGCCGCCGCCTCGCTGATCACACCCGCGCCGGCATCCGGCGGTGCCGGTACTTCCGAAACCGGAGCGGCCTGCTTCGCCGCACCGCCGGCCGCCGGTACCGGTGTCTCCGGCTCCGTACCCTTGGGCTGGGACGCACCCTTTGCCGGCGGACTCCTGGACGGGGCCGGTTTCGACGTGCCGGCGGGTTTTTCAACCGGTTCCGGCGACGGCGCGGCCACCTCCGCGTCATCCTCCACGAAATCGCCGGTCTCCCGGATCTCCTCGGAATCCCCCGCATACGCTTCGTCCGGTGCTTCGGAAAGCGCCGGTTCGGCGGTTGTCTCCGGCTCCGGAATCTCTTCCGGTTCCGCCCCACCACCCGCGGCCAGGATCAGTTCTTCCTCGGTGAATTCTTCGGGCTCGGCGAATTCTTCGGGTTCCGGATCGAGGCTCTCCTCCAGCCGCTCGGCGGCTTCGGTGATCTTTTCCTCGATGTAATCCTCAACCCGGTCCCGCGCGCGCTGGCGCAGCGACCGTCTTCCGCTGGTCGGCTTCTTGGCCATCTCGGTCTCCTCGCGTCCGGAGGAAGCGGGCATACCGGCCTGGCCGGCGCCGCGCTCGCCTCACCCATGCGGACGTCCTGAGGCCGAAAGATGTGAACGGAAACTTTGCAGAGCGGGCAAAAAAAGGACCCCGCGAGTGGGGTCCAGTCGGCTGGCCTTCGGAGGCTGGGCAAAGGGGGACGTTAACTGCCGCTCGGGAAACCGCTGACGACCGTTCCGGCGGCGCTTCCGACCGCCGCGAAATTCTCCTGCGCCGCGGTCACGGCGTCCTGTGCCGCGGTCAGCACCGGCGTGTATTGAGCCGCGGTCGCGGGATTCTCCACCATCTTCTTCAGCGCCACACCGGTCGCGGCGGAACTCATCGCCATGATGTTGCGCAGATAGTCCGTAGAATCCTGTACCGCGAAGGAAGCCGCCTGGGCGACTTTCTGATAGGCGATCGCCGCCCCGTTGTTGCCGGCGGACCCGAGCACGGTGCTGTTGGACTGCTTGACCGCATCGAGGATCTGGGAATTCACGCCCGGGCCCGCGCTCGTGGTCGCGGGAAGCGAGCCGGAGGAGGACGAGCTGCCGCCCGAAGCCGACGCTCCACCAGATCCGGAACCAGAGGAGGATCCGCCGGTTGAACCGGACGAACTCCCGGTGGACGAGGATGAAGATCCGCCCGACGACGAACCGGTGTCGGTGTTCCCGCCCGCAGCGGATCCGCCGGTCTCCGTCGCGCCGGTTCCGGCCGAGGAGCTGCCGGCGCCCGTTCCGCTGGCTCCGGATCCGGAACCTGTGGTCGCGGGTGTGGTGCCGGACGGGTTATCCGGCGTTGCGTCATCCGTGCCAAACACACTGTCGTCGGTCATCGGTCACTCTCCCCGAACCGCCTGCCGGCGGTCTCTATTTCTTGTCGCCGCCCATGCCGCCCTGGGACGCATCGAGAATGAGGCGGCAGGCGCTGGATGTAACGGCGTTTCCGATCTGCTGCAGACCGCCCTGGGCCTGCATCGCGTTCTGCATCGCCAGCGAGATCGAATGCGCCATCGACTGGTAGACCATGCCCATGGCCTGGGACGGCGCCTCGCCGAGGACCTTGACGTTGGTCTGGGTTACGGCATCCGTGATCTGTGAATTGACGGGCGTATCATCTGCCATTGGTTCAGCCCCCGTACACGACTCCTATCCGTTCCGTCGCTGTGCCCGCCCTATTTCAAGGCTGCCAGCGCAACCAGCAGCGTCATCAGCGTGTCGGCGGTGTCCGACTGGGCCAGCTTGCTGGTCGCGGTGGCGCCGGCCATTGTGTTGACGCTGTAGATCTGCATCACGCCCTGGTTGGTCGCCGCCTGAGCGCAGATCGCCGCCTGCTGCTGCTGCTGCACCGTGTTCTGGTAAAGGATCCCCGTCGAATGGGAGAGCGACTGGTAGATCGCTCCCATCGCGACCGACGGCGCCGAGCCGAGGGTCTGGACGTTGCTCTGGGTAACGGAGTCCGTGATCATTCCGTTCACCGGTGTCGGTATGGCCATATCCTTGCTCCTTCATGAGCGGCGGCTTCACGACCGCCGGTGTTGGTCCGGGAACCGGCCGACGGCCGATCCGGCTTACTGGAGACGGTTCTCGAGCCGTCTCGTGAACTCTTTTTTCCGGCCCGTCTCACTGGCTCGCCAGCTCGACGATGAGGGCGCAGATCGAGGAGGTCGCCGTGTTCGCGACCTGCTGCATCCCACCTTGCGTGGAGGTGGCATTTTCCATCGCGAGACCGGTCGCGTGCGACAGGGCCTGGAAGGACATTCCGACCGCTTCCGCGGGCGCCTCGCCGAGGACCTTGACGTTCGCCTGAGTCACCGCGTCGGTGATCTGGCTGTTGACCGAATCTGCCATGGCTCGCTACCTCCGGGACCGCCGGATCATTTCACCAACGAATGCAATGCCGCCTCGCCCGCAGACGCCAGCGTCTTGCGCCGGTCCATCTCGTTCAACGTGTCGAGGACCTTGTTCATCATCGCTCCCTGCGCGGATTCCGACGCCCGCTTGTCGATGCTGAGCAGCCGGTCGACGCTCGCCACCAGGGACGAGGTCCCGACGACGGCATTCTGCTGCTGATGCGACACCATGTTGGCGTAGAGCACGCTCGTCGCTTCCGCGAGGGAGGTGTAGAGCGGCAGCGCCGAACTCGCCGGCGCCAAGCCGAGAGTCATCGTGTTGGTCTGTGTGACCGAGTCGGTCACCTGGTCGTTGACGGAGCTTCGTTCCGGCATGTCACTCTCCTCAAGGCACAATGTGCGTGCGGGGAAGGGGGGAGGCGGTCGCTAGTTCGCGCCGCCTCCGCTCACTTCGGACCGTCGACCTCAGGTAACCGGCGCGGAGGCCGCTTTCAGGGACGACAGCAATGCCAGCATGTTGTTGGGCACGTCGCTGTTGCCGATCTTCGAGGTCGCCGCAGCCCCGGCCATGGTGTCCACGCTGTAAACCTGGATCACACCCTGGTTGGTCGAGGCCTGGGCCGCGATCTGCAGCTGTTGCTGCGAGCTCACGGCGTTCTCATAGAGAATGCCGGTGGAGTGCGCGAGCGACTGGAAAATCGCCCCCATGCTCATTGCCGGCGCATCTCCCAGGACCTTCACATTGGCCTGGGTGACGGAGTCGGTGATCATGCCGTTGACCGGTGTATTGTCTGCCATTGCATTACTCCATTCGCCGCAGGGGCAGACATCCGGGCACCGGCAGTGGACATGCGCTCGTACAATGGAACCAAACTCCCCATTGCCGCGGGCTTCCTACCGGTTGCACTGGTGCGTCCGATCCTCTCGGCTGGTTGGGATTACCGCACCCCGGGGCCTACCGCCGCGGGTCTACCCCGGGTGCGAGGGTCGAGTGATCTCGGGACGGCCTTAGCCGACCGGACCCGTGCTCGTCGCCTTCAGGGCCGTCAGCAGCGACAGCATGTTGTTCGGCACGTCGCTGTTGCCGATCTTCGACGTCGCGACCGCGTCGGCCATGGTGTCGATGCTGTAGATCTGGATCACGCCCTGGTTGGTCGCGGCCTGCGCGGCGATGCCGAGCTGCTGCTGCGAACTGACGGCGTTCTCATAGAGAATGCCCGTGGAATGCGCGAGCGACTGGTAGATCGCTCCCATCGCCATCGCCGGGGAGTCGCCCAGAACCTTCACATTGGCCTGGGTGACGGAGTCGGTGATCTGGCCGTTGACCGGAGTTGGGATTGCCATCTCTGTCTCCTCAATACTGCTGGTTTCAGGACCGTCCGCCCCGTCTCGCCTTGCTCTCAACTGGGCGCGAACACATCAATGACGCACCACCCGCAATAGGTGTGAACAAGAAATCTCAGGTTGGCCCGGCGCCGCTGCGACGCAGCCGTTCGCGGGCCAGCTGGACGCGCTTGCGGGCGGTGCAATTGGGAATGCAGAGCCGCTCGGCGATCTCCTTGTAGGAGAGCCCCTCGAGGAACCGGAGCATCAGCGGCACCCGCAGCAGTTCCGGCAGTTCGTCGAGCGCCGCCTGCAGCGTGCGCATGGCCTCGCCGGTCTCCGCCACTTCCTCCGGCGTCGGCTCGGGTGTGGGAGCCGACGGGATATCGTCGCCGTCCGCCATCGCCAGAACCTCGTCGGTCCAGCGCTTCTGGCGCGCGCGCGCACGATAGAAATCGATGCAGGAATTGTGCACCAGACGCGACAGCCAGGCGCGCTGATTTGCGATGCCCTCGCCGCCGCCTTCGGCAAAATGAGACGAGGCCCGGACCAGGGCATTTCCAAGGGCATCCTCGGCGTCCGCCATGTTCCCGGACATCAGGCGCATGCATTGTCTTAAGAGTTGGTTCTGATGGGTCGACCAGAGTTCCCAGAAATCTTCCGGCGGCAGCTGCCCGGCTTCGGAAGGTGCGGGACGCGGGGGAGGCGGCGCTGGAACCTCTCGTACGGGAACCGGACCGGCAAATCCGCCGGCCGAACGCGCGATGAGATCCACCGCACTCCGCGTCGCCTCTGCGAAGAGATCGCCGGACAGACCCGCTCCGGGCGCAGTCCGGCCATTGCCGCTGTCCTGGTTACCAGTCCCCACGTGAAGCCCCGACACGTTGAAAGTGTTCTGTGCTTTGAATGCGACGGTCTGAGTAATTTTTTACTCAGGGCCGTGCAGTAGGGACGAAACAGACAGTCGAACCGTGAACGCAATAGTAGAAAAATCGAAAATAAAAAAACGGCCGGGACGTTTCCCCGGCCGTTCCTTTACGTATCTATAGAAGGCTCAGGCGGCCTTCTTGAGGTGATCCTTCACCAGCGCTTCCGCAATCTGCACCGCGTTGAGGGCCGCGCCCTTGCGCAGGTTGTCCGAGACGCACCAGAAGACGAGACCGTTCTTCACGGTCGGGTCCTTGCGGATACGGCTGACATAGACCGCGTCCTCGCCCGCGCATTCATGCGGGGTGACGTAGCCTTCGTCCTCGCGGTGATCCACCACCACAATCCCCGGGAAGTTGCTCATCGCGGCACGGGCTTCCTCGACGCTGATCGGCTTCTCGGTCTCGATGAAGACCGCCTCGGAATGACCGATGAAGACCGGCACGCGCACGCAGGTTGCGACCAGTTCGATCGCCGGATCGAGGATCTTCTTGGTCTCCCCGGTCATCTTCCATTCTTCCTTCGTCGAGCCGTCATCCATGAAGACGTCGATATGCGGGATCACGTTGAACGCGATCTGCTTGGTGAACTTCTCCTTCTCGACGGGGTCGTTCACGTAGATCGCCCGGGTCTGGGTAAAGAGTTCGTCCATGCCTTCCTTGCCGGCGCCGGAGACCGACTGGTAGGTGGAGACAACGGCGCGCTTGATCTTCGCCATGTCGTGCAGCGGCTTCAGCGCCACGACGAGCTGCGCGGTCGAGCAGTTCGGATTGGCGATGATGTTGCGCTTGCCGTAGCGCGCGAGGGCATTCGCGTTCACCTCCGGCACCACCAGCGGCACGTCCGGATCCATGCGGAAATGCGAGCTGTTGTCGATCACCACGCAACCTGCCGCGGCCGCCTTCGGACCGTATTCCGCGGAGATCGAGCCGCCGGCGGAGAACAGGGCGATGTCGGTGCCTTTGAAGTCGTAAGTCGAGAGGTTCTGGACCTTGAGCGTCTTGTCCTCGCCGTAGGACACTTCGGTGCCCACCGATTTCTCGGAAGCCAGCGCGACGACTTCGGTCGCCGGAAAATCGCGCTCGGCGAGAGTGGAAAGCATTTCACGACCAACGGCGCCGGTTGCGCCGACTACGGCAACTTTATAGCCCATGGTTCTGGTCCATTCCTTTTGTTGTTGAAGTCCATAAACGACTTCGGCGGGAGACTTACGCCCCCCGCCGAGTAAATTCAAGCAATGCTGGTTGGGAGGGGGCTATCCCGATACGAGTTTATCCAGCTCTTTAAGCAGGCTGTCGGTCATGACCGTAGTCGAGACGCGTGCCATGCCGTCCTGCATGATGTCCGCGGTTCGCAGCCCCGATTTCAGGACGTTCTGGATCGCCTTCTCCAGCATGTCCGCTTCCTCGCCCATATCGAACGAATACCGCAGCGCCATCGCGAAGCTGAGCATCTCGGCGATCGGGTTCGCGATTCCCTTGCCTGCGATATCCGGCGCAGAGCCGTGCACCGGCTCGTAGAGCGCGTGGCGCTTGCCGGTCACCTCGTCGACGGCGCCGAGCGAGGCCGACGGCAGCATGCCGAGCGAGCCGGTCAGCATCGCGGCGCAGTCCGAGAGAATGTCACCGAAGAGGTTGTCGGTCACGATGACGTCGAACTGCTTCGGATTGCGGACCAGCTGCATGGCGCAGTTGTCGGCATACATGTGGTCGAGCTTGACGCCTTCGCCCTCGGCCTTGTGCAGGTTGGTCATGACCTCCCGCCAGAGCACGCCGGACATCATGACATTGGCCTTCTCGACGGAGGTCACCCGGCTGTCGCGCTTGCGTGCGAGATCGAAGGCGACCCGGCCAATGCGCTCGATTTCCGGGGTCGTGTAGACCTGGGTGTCGTAACCCTTCTTGGTGCCGTCCGGCAGCTCGTCGATACCGCGCGGCTGGCCGAAATAAACGCCGCCGGTCAGCTCGCGCAGGATCATGATGTCGAGGCCTGCGACCAGCTCCCGCTTCAGCGAGGAGGCATCGGCCATCGCGTCGAACACCATCGCCGGGCGCAGGTTGGCGAAGAGATCCATTTCCTTGCGCAGGCGCAGCAGGCCGCGCTCCGGCTTTACCTCGAACGGGAGGTCGTCGTACTGCGGGCCACCGACCGCACCGAACAGGACGGCATCGGAATCCACGGCATCGGCCAGGGTCTCGTCGGTCAGCGGCGTGCCGTGCTTGTCGTAGGCGGCGCCGCCCACAAGGCCTTCCTGCAGGTCGAAACTGACAGACCGCTTCTTCGCCATCCAGTCGACGACGCGGAGCACTTCCTTGACGACTTCGGGACCGATCCCGTCGCCGCCGAGAACAAGCATTTTACGATTGGAGGCCATGAATTCTGCTTACCCTAGTGAGACCGGCCTTCGCGCGGGCCGGAAAATGCGTGCTTTTTATAGAGAGCCCGGCGCTCTTGGGAAACCCTTGAGCGCCGGAATGGTTCCGTATTTCGCGGAAAATTTCCGTCAGGAGGCGGCGAGCCAGGGGCGCTCAGTCTTTTCCTTGTCCTCGAACTTGTCGATCGCAGTGCCCTTCTCCATGGTCAGGCCGATATCGTCGAGACCGTTGAGAAGGCAGTGCTTGCGGAACTCGTCGACCTCGAAGGCGATCTTCTCGCCGTTCGGGCGGCCGATTTCCTGGTTTTCCAGATCGATCTCGAGAACCGCGTTGGAGCCCTTCTCGGCATCGTCCATCAGCTCGTCCAGCTGCTCCTTGGTCACCTTGATCGGCAGGATCCCGTTCTTGAAGCAGTTGTTGAAGAAGATGTCCGCGAAGCTGGTGGAGATCACGCAGCGGATACCGAAATCGAGCAGCGCCCAAGGGGCATGCTCGCGCGAGGATCCGCAACCGAAATTCTCTCCGGCGACGATCACCTGCGCCTTGCGGTAGGCCGGCTTGTTCAGCACGAAGTCCGGGTTTTCGCTGCCGTCGTCCTTGTAGCGCATCTCGGCGAAGGCATGCTTGCCGAGACCCGACCGCTTGATCGTCTTCAGATAGTTCTTCGGAATGATCATGTCGGTGTCGATGTTCATGATGTTCATCGGCGCCGCGACACCGGAGAGCTTGGTGAATTTATCCATTGTCTCTCTCCTCCCTTAGTTCAGCAGGTCGCGGACGTCGGTCAGGTGACCGGCCACCGCCGCCGCCGCCGCCATCGCCGGACTCACCAGATGGGTGCGTCCGCCGCGGCCCTGACGGCCTTCGAAATTGCGGTTCGAGGTCGAGGCGCAGCGTTCGCCCGGCTCCAGCCGGTCGGCGTTCATCGCGAGGCACATGGAGCAGCCCGGCTCGCGCCATTCGCAGCCCGCCTCGAGGAAGATCTTGTCCAGACCCTCCTCCTCGGCCTTTTCCTTCACCAGACCGGAGCCCGGAACGATGATCGCGTTCACAGTGTCGGCGATCTTGCGGCCCTTCAGCACGCCCGCGGCGATCCGGAGATCCTCAAGGCGGCCGTTGGTGCAGGAGCCGATGAAGATCTTGTCGATCTTCACCTCGCTGATCGGCGCACCGGCCGTGAGGCCCATATATTCAAGCGAGCGGGCGATCTTCGCCTTGCGCACCGGATCGGCGATCTGTTCCGGATCCGGAATGTTCGCGGTGATCGGGATCACCTCTTCCGGGTTCGTGCCCCAGGTGACCTGCGGGACGATCTCGGCCGCGTCCAGTTCGACCTCGGTGTCGTAGACCGCGCCCTCGTCGGACGGCAGCGTCTTCCAGTAGGCGACGGCCTGTTCCCAGGCGCCGGCCTTCGGGGCGAACGGGCGGCCCTTCAGGTACTCGAACGTGGTCTCGTCCGGCGCAATCAGACCGGCGCGGGCGCCCGCCTCGATCGACATGTTGCAGATCGTCATCCGCGCTTCCATGGAGAGACCGCGGACCGCTTCGCCGGCGAACTCGATCACATGGCCGGTACCGCCGGCGGTGCCGATCTTGCCGATGATGGCGAGCACGATATCCTTGGAATTCACGCCCTTGGGCAGCTTGCCCTTGACCGTGATGCGCATGTTCTTGGCCGGCTTCTGCACCAGCGTCTGGGTCGCCAGCACATGTTCGACTTCGGAGGTTCCGATGCCGAAGGCGAGCGCACCGAAGGCGCCGTGGGTCGAGGTGTGGCTGTCGCCGCAGACGATCGTCGTGCCCGGCAGGGTGAAGCCCTGCTCCGGACCGATGATGTGCACGATGCCCCGGCGCTGGTCCTTCATGTCAAAGTACGGCACGCCGAAATCGGAGACGTTCTGCTCGAGGGTCGCGACCTGGATCCGCGACTCCTCGTCGAGAATGCCCTTGTCGAGATCCTTCGTCGGGACGTTGTGGTCGGCGACCGCGAGGGTAAATTCCGGGCGGCGCACCTTGCGGCCGGCATTCCGGAGCCCTTCGAAGGCCTGCGGGCTGGTGACTTCATGCACCAGATGGCGGTCGATATAAATGAGACAGGTTCCGTCGTCCTGAACGTCGACCAGATGATCCTGCCAGATTTTGTCGAACAGCGTACGCGGCTTTGACATCGCTGCTATGCTTCCTCTCATCTTGAGCGCCGTTTCCGATCAGCCACGATTGGGCCGACGGCTCTTCTTCTTAAGGCGCAACATATCTCTCGTCCCGAGACGGGCCCGGAGCATAACGAGTCGATCCTGCGGAAAAAAGCTGAATCTTGCGGGGAAACCGGGCTTTTCCGAAATTTACGAACCGATAAGGGCCAAATTCGAATGGATCTGAACGCGATTACTTCCACATTGGAAGGATTTGGCCTCTGGAACCTGCTTTTAGCCGCCGGAACGGTCGGTCTGGCGGGATTGGTCCGCGGCTTCTCCGGTTTCGGCGCGGCGATGATCTCAATTCCGCTACTGAGCCTGCTGTTCGGCCCGCAGGTCGCGCTCGCCACCCTCACCACAATGGAAATGCCGGCGCAGCTCCAGCTGCTGCGGCTGTCGCGCCGGGAGGCGGACTGGAAGCAGGCGGCGCCGATGGCACTCGGCGGGATCGCCGCCCTGCCGCTCGGCACCTGGATCCTGGTCTCGATCGATCAGGAGCTGCTCCGCAAGGCGATCTCAGTGATCGTATTGCTGCTGGTGGCGGTGCTGGCGAGCGGCTACCGGCACACGATGACACGCCGTCTCGGCCGGGACATCGCGATCGGTTCGGTCGCCGGTTTCCTCAACGGCTCCACCGGGCTCGGCGGACCGCCGATCATCTTCTACCTGCTCTCGGGACCCTATGCGCCGGCGGCGGTGCGCGCCAACATCACCGCCTTCTTCCAGATCGGCTTCGTCTTCGTGGTGGCGAGCTATGTCTGGTTCGGCGTGCTGACCCCGGAACGGATGCTGCTCGGCGCTCTCATGGCGCCGTTCTACATGACCGGGATCTGGGGCGGCGGGAAGCTGTTCCATCTCGCCAGCGAACGGACCTTCCGGCGCATCGCCTACATCCTGCTCTCGGTGATCGGCGCCGGCACGCTGTTCGGATAGGCCCAAAAGAAAACGGGAGCGCCAAGGCGCTCCCGCTCGAAAATTCCATGCTTTGAAGCTTACGCTTCGGCCGAACCGGTTTCCGGAACGGCGACGCTCGCCTTGGCACGGTTGGTCACCTTCTCGGCGATACGCGCCGCTTTGCCGCGACGGCCGCGCAGGTAGTAGAGCTTCGCCCGGCGGACCTTACCGCGGCGGGTCACCTCGATGCTGTCGAGGCGCGGGGAGTAGAGCGGAAACACACGCTCGACGCCTTCGCCGTAGGAGATCTTGCGGACGGTGAAGGAGGAGTTCAGGCCGTCGTTCTTGCGCGCGATGCAGACGCCTTCATAGGCCTGCACACGCTCGCGGGTGCCTTCGACGACGCGGACATTCACCTTCACGGTGTCGCCCGGGCCGAAATCCGGAACCGGACGTTCGGCAACGAGCTTATCAAGCTGCTCTTTTTCGAGCTGTTGTACGATGTTCATTCTTCTTCTCCAGGTCTTGCCGGTGGCGACCGGTCCAACCAGGGGACCGGTGAATACCGACGCTCGAAACACATGCAGCTCATGACCTGCCCGACCACCGGGCCGCAGAGGAGCGGCATGCCGCATTCCAAAAAGCCGAGACTGGACAGACGCGCCGTCCGCTCCGCTCACTCGTCCGATCCGCGATAGCGTTCCCAGAGGTCCGGGCGCCGCTCGCGCGTGATCTCTTCCGACTGTTCCCGCCGCCATTTCGCGATCTTCGCGTGGTGGCCGGACAGCAGCACCTCGGGCACGGATAGTCCGTTCCAGTCCCGAGGCTGCGTGTAGAGGGGATACTCCAGCAGCCCCTCCTCGAAACTCTCCTCGTCCAGCGTCGCCGCCGTGCCGAGCACGCCCGGCAGCAGACGGATGCAAGCATCCAGCAGCGCCAGGGCCGGGATCTCGCCGCCCGAAAGCACGAAATCCCCGAGACTGACCTCACACAAGCCGCGGGCGTCGATCACCCGCTGGTCCAGTCCCTCGTAGCGCCCGCAGAGCAGCACCACACCGGGGCCCGCCGCGAGCTCCCGCGCCATCGTCTGGTCGAACCTGACGCCGCGCGGGCTCAAATAAATTCTGCGGCCCGGAACGTCGTCGACGGCGGCCAATGCCGCGTCGACCACATCGGGCCGCATCACCATTCCGGAACCGCCCCCGAAGGGGGTGTCGTCCACGGAGCGGTGCTTATCGCTCGCAAAGTCCCTGATGTCCAGCGTTTTCAGGGACCAGCGGCCCGCCAGGCGGGCCTTTTCGGCGATCGAATGCCCGAGCGGTCCCGGGAACATTTCCGGGAACAGGCTGAGCACCGTCGCCTGCCAGGGGGCCGCCGCGTCAGCCATGGTCCGCTTCGGCCTCGCGGTCCTCGTCCGACGCCTCGTCCAGAAGCCCCGCCGGCGGATCGACCAGAAGCCGTCCGGCCCCGAGGTCGATCTCCGGAACCGCGGTTTCGTCGAACGGCACCAGCACGGTCTTGCGGCTGTCCGGCAGGCGGATCTCCAGGAGATCGCCGGCACCGAAATTCTGCACTGCGACCACCGTGCCGAGAGTCTCGCCCGCGACCAGATCCGCCCGGAGGCCGATCAGATCCGCATGGTAGAACTCGTCCTCGTCCGCCTCCGGCAGCCGGTCCCGGTCGATCAGAAGCTCGGTGCCCTTGAGGGCCTCCGCCGCGTTCCGGTCGCCGATTCCGGCGATACGCACCAGCAGCACGCCTTTCGCCTGGCCGGTCACCTCGAGCTCGTAGCTCTTTCCCGCGGCATCCTTCAGCGGTCCATAGGCGGCGATGTCTTCCGGCTGCTCGGTGAAACTCTTCACCCGGAGCATGCCGCGCACGCCATGGACGCCGACGATGACGCCGAGAGTGACCGGCTCGGCCATCGGAACTTAGCCCTCGGACTTCTCTTCCTCGGCCGCGACTTCCTCGGCGGGAGCCTCTTCAGCCGGGGCCTCTTCGGCCGGAGCAGCGGCTTCGGCAGCAGCAGCCTCGGCGGCGGCGGCAGCCTCGGCGGCAGCGGCTTCGGCGGCCTCGGCAGCCTTCGCGGCCTCTTCCTCTTCACGCTCCTGGCGCTTCTGGCCCGGGGCGGACTTCTTCGGCTGGTCGCGATACTCGAACTTGGCCATCAGGTCGATGGAGGCGAGCATCTTGTGGACCCGGTCGGTCGGCTTCGCGCCAACGGAGATCCAGTGCTTGATGCGATCGGCGTTCACCACGAGCCGGTCCGCATGCTCCTTCGGGAGCATCGGGTTGTAGGTGCCGAGCTTCTCGATGAAGAGGCCGTCCCGCGGGGACGTGCCCTCGGCGACGACGATGCGGTAGAACGGGCGCTTCTTGGCGCCACCGCGCGACAGACGAATACGAAGGGACATTGGTTTCTTCCTTTCAGATACGCGATTAGCTGTTCACTTGATTCCGAAATTACTTCTTGCCGGGGAAACCGGGCGGCAGCATGCCTCCCGGAAGCTTCGGCATGCCTTTGCCAGAGAGGCCGGGCGGAAGCTGGCCGCCGGCGCCGGGCATGCCTCCACCGCCGCCGCCGAGCAGGGCCCCGAGGCCCTTCATGCCGCCCATCTTGCCCATCTGTTTCATGACCCGGGTCATGTCCTGGTGCTGCTTCAGGAGCTTGTTGACCTCCTGAACGCTGGTGCCCGAACCGGCCGCGATGCGGCGCCGGCGCGAGGCATTCATCAGTTTCGCGTTCTTCCGCTCCGCCTTGGTCATGGAGAGGATGATCGCTTCCTGCTTCTTGATGACGTTCTCGTCGATATTGGCGCCGGCCATCTGTTTCTGCAGCTTGCCGATGCCCGGAAGCATCGACATGACGCCGCCGAGGCCGCCCATCTTCTTCACCTGCCGGAGCTGGGAGAGCATGTCCTCGAGGTCGAACATGCCCTTCTGCATCTTCTTCGCGATGCGCTCGGCTTCCTCGATCTCGATGGTCTCCGCGGCCTTCTCGACCAGGCTGACCACGTCGCCCATGCCGAGGATCCGGCCGGCGACACGTTCGGGATGGAAATCCTCCAGCGCGTCGGCCCGCTCGCCGACACCGACACCCTTGATCGGAACCCCGGTGACCGCGCGCATGGAAAGCGCCGCGCCGCCGCGCGCATCGCCGTCCATCCGGGTCAGCACGATGCCGGTCAGCCCGACCCGCTCATGGAAATTGCGCGCCGTGGTGACGGCGTCCTGGCCGGTCATCGCGTCGGCGACGAGGAGAGTCTCGACCGGCTTCACCGCGTCGCGGACCTGGATCACCTCGTTCATCATCGACTCGTCGATGGAGAGCCGGCCGGCGGTATCCAGCATGACCACGTCGAAGCCCTGCAGCTTGCCCGCGGCCATCGCCCGTTTCGCAATCGAAACGGGAGTCTCGTTCTCGGCGATCGGCAGGGTCGCGACCTCGATCTGCTCGCCCAGCACGCGGAGCTGTTCGCGCGCCGCCGGACGGTAGATATCGAGCGAGGCCATCAGGACCTTCTTGCGGTCCCGCTCCTTCAGCCGCTTGGCCAGCTTCGCGGTGCTGGTGGTCTTGCCGCCGCCCTGCAGGCCGACCATCAGGATCGGCACCGGTGGAACGGCGTTGAGATTGATCGTGCCGGCCTCGGTGCCGAGCATCTCCACGAGATTGTCGTGGACGATCTTGATCACCTGCTGGCCGGGGGAGACGGACTTGATGACTTCCTGGCCGACCGCGCGCTCGCGCACCCGGTCGATGAAGTCCTTCACCACCGGCAGCGCGACATCGGCCTCGAGCAGGGCCACGCGCACTTCGCGCAGCGCAGCCGTCACGTCGGCTTCTTTCAGCGCGCCGCGTTTCTTCAGGCGATCGAAAACCTCGCCGAGCCGGTTCTGCAAACTGTCGAACATGCGTCCGTAAACTCCAATTCCACCCGGTTTCACCAGCCTGAAAAGGCCCAAAGCAGTTGCGCGCCCGTGCTCGAACACTCGAGGACGGACGGAACCCGTGAAGGTCTCAGCAGACTGGTTTTTGCCGAGAGGGCCGGAACATATGGGCGCCGCGCGAGAGAGTCAAGCATTCCTGCGGTGTTCCGGGTCCTGCGGGCAAATCTCGCCCGATCCGGACGAGGGAGAGCCGCGATCCGTCGCTTTTGCCTTAGCATCGCTGCATGTGGTCGCTAGGCTGTGGACCCGCAACCCGAATGCGGAAATGACCGCGACGTGCCGCCGCCCGGAGACCTCCCATGAAGCTCGAAAGCCTGAAGACCTTCATCGTCGGCAACCCGCCGCCGGGCTTCGGTGGGCGCTATTTCCTGTTCCTGAAGCTGCGCACCGCCTGCGGCATCGAGGGCGTCGGCGAGGTCTATGCCGCCTCTTTCGGCCCGAAGGTCGTGGCGGCGATGGTGGAGGACGTCTTCGCGCGCTATCTCGAGGGAAACGACCCGCACCATGTCGAGCGCTTCTGGCGCCGCGCCCACGGCTCCGGCTTCACCCAGCGCCCCGACCCCTCGATGATGGGCGTCGTCAGCGGGCTGGAGATGGCCTGCTGGGACATCGTCGGCAAGGCGGCGGGCAAGCCGGTCTACGAACTGCTCGGCGGCATGGTGAACGAGCGCCTGCGCACCTATACCTATCTCTATCCCCGTCCTGAGGACGATCCGGCGACCTTCTACAACAGCCCGGAGAAGAGCGCGGAGGCGGCCGCCGCCTGCGTCGCCGAGGGCTTCACCGCGGTGAAGTTCGATCCCGCCGGCCCCTACACTGCCTTCGGCGGACACCAGCCGGACATGGAGATCCTCGACCGCTCGGAAGCCTTCTGCCGGCTGATCCGGGAGGCGGTCGGCGGCCGGGCGGACCTGCTTTTCGGCACCCACGGCCAGTTCACCGCCGCCGGCGCGCAACGCCTCGCGCGGCGGCTGGAGCCCTACGACCCGCTCTGGTTCGAGGAACCCACCCCGCCGGACATGCCGGAGGAGATGGCGAAGGTGGCCGTGGCCACGTCGATCCCGGTCGCGACCGGCGAGCGGTTGACCACCAAGTGGGAATTCCGCCGCGTGCTGGAGACCGGCGCCGCCTCGATCCTGCAGATGAACATGGGAAGGGTCGGCGGCCTGCTCGAAGGCAAGAAGATCGCCGGCATGGCCGAGGCCTTCTACGCCCAGGTCGCGCCGCATCTCTATTGCGGCCCGGTGGTCGGCGCCGCCAACGTCCAGCTCGCCGCCTGCATCCCGAACTTCCTGGTGCTGGAGAGCATCCGCAAATGGGACGGCTTCCACGCCGACATCCTCAAAACCCCGATGCGCTGGGAGGACGGCTATGTCATCCCGCCGACAGCGCCGGGCCTCGGCGTGGAGCTGAACGAGGAGGTCGCGCTGGCGCATCCCTATGAGGGCGACCAGCTGCACCTGCAGATGAGTCAGGAGCCGTTCGAGGTCGCGGGGGAGCCCTTCGCGGGAGGCTAGCGACTCATTTCACAAATCTCGAAACAAGCGCTGATATTGCTATGAGCACCGCAAACGCAGCGAGAAAAATCAGATTAAATACCTGCGCACGGTCGATAATCTTGTTCAAACGCTGCTCGAAATATTGTTTCGCCTTTTCGGTCCGCCCTTTACGACTGAAGTAGCCGATACGGTCTCCATATTGCGCATGCGCTTTGTTGAAGCGGTAAATCGCCCAGAAATACCTTACGCCCGTATAAATCATCATAAGGGCTGTCGGAACGACGAATAAGAAAACGAATATCTTTTCCATACGCCCAGAAGCCGCGGGAAGGGTGTGCGCGAGAGGCCCTACTTCGCGATCCCGTCGAACGCATGCCGGTCCATGCCGGAATTGACGCCCGCCTCGACCAGGCCCGACCAGGTGCCCGGATCGACCGGGATGCCGTTCGCCTTGCGGTCCGCCGCGGTCTCGCGCTCCGGCTCGCCCGCGACGCGGACCTTGTCCGTGCCCTCCGCCGGGCGCGCGCTGGTGACGTAGGCGAGCATGGAATCAATCAGGTCGCCGAACGGGATGTCCCTGCCGAAGCCCTTCGGGTCGATGATCACCGTCAGCATGGAGTTGCAGATCGTGTCGCGCTTCTGGTGCGCCGGGTCGGTCACGGGACCGCCGAGCAGCGCCGCGCCCAGGATCTCGCCGAGCAGGGCGAGACCGTAGCCCTTGTGCTGGCCGAAGGCCTGCAGGGCGCCGTTCGGCTCCTCGTACATCACCGCCGCGTTGCGGGTCGGCTGGCCGTTATGGTCGATCAGCGCGCCCTCGACCACTTCCTTGCCGGCATTGTAGGCGACCCGGACCTTGCCGAGCGCGACACGGCTGGTCGCCATGTCGAGCACGAACATCGGGTTCTTCCCGGTCGCCGGAATGGCCGTGCAGTAGGGGTTGGTCGAATAGCGCGCCTCGGCCCCGCCCCAGGGGGCGACGATCGGGCGGTGGCCGACGACATTGACGAAATGGATCGAGATGAAGCCCGCGCGGGCGCAGATCTCGCCCCAGGCACCGATCCGTCCGAGATGGTGCGAGTTGCGCAGCCCGACGATCGCGGCACCCGCGGTGCGCGCCCGGTCGAGCCCAAGATGCATCGCTTCGGCGCCGGTCACCTGTCCGTAGGCCATGTTGCCGTCGAGCAGCAGATAGACCCCGTTGTCGGAGACATGGCTGACATGGCCGTTCACAGTCAGCGTGCCGGTCTGCGCGTGGCGCATGTACTGCCCGACGAGCCCGATGCCGTGGCTGTCATGCCCGAGCAGATTGGCCTCGACCAGATTGCGCGCGACCTTGCGCGCCTCCTCCGGGTTGCTACCCGCCCGGCCGATCATCTCCGTGACCAGTTCCTCGAGCGCCTCATGCGCGACCGTGATCATTGTTCCGCTCCCTTGGCATCAACTTTCGGCGCACACGGTAGCGGGCAGCGTGACGTATTGGAATTGCCGGATGCAGCCGATATATATGCCGCCATGAGACAGATCGCGTTCCTCAAGATGAACGGCCTCGGCAACGACTTCGTCGTGCTGGACGGCCGCGTGCCCGGCCCGGCCCTCACGGAGCGGGATTACCGCGCCGTGGGCAACCGGAGGCGCGGCGTCGGCTACGACCAGTTCCTCACCATCGAGGCGGCGAAGAACGGCGGTGACGCCTTCATGCGGATCCACAATCCGGACGGCAGCGAGGCCGGCGCCTGCGGCAACGGCACACGCTGCGTCGCCGACCTTGTGATGACGGAACTCGGCAAGGAGCGGATCGGGCTCGAAACCATCGCGGGCACGCTGGTCTGCGAACGTCTTGAGGACGGACGGGTCCGGGTCGACATGGGCCCGGCGCGTCTGGAGGCGGCGGAGATCCCGCTTGCGAAGGACCTCGATACGCTGAATGTCGAGATCCCCGGCAATCCCTACGGACCCGCCTGCTGCGTCAATATGGGCAACCCGCATGCCGTCATCTTCGTCGAGGATGCGGAGGCGATCCCGCTTTCCGAGATCGGCCCGAAGCTGGAGACCAGTCCGCTCTTCCCCGACCGCGCCAATATCGAGTTCGCCACCGTGCGCGGACCCGAAGACATCCGCATGCGGGTCTGGGAACGCGGCGCGGGCATCACCGAGGCCTGCGGCTCCGGCGCCTGCGCGGTGCTGGTGGCGGCGGCGCGGCGCGGCCTGACCGGCCGGAAGGCGGATGTGGAACTCGACGGCGGCGTGCTCACCATCGAGTGGCGCGAGGACGGCCATGTGCTGATGACCGGCCCGGTCGCGCTCAGCTTCAAGGGCACGCTCGACCTCGACACGCTCGCTTAAGAGCCCGCACCATGCGGCGCGCGCATGGCACACCGCTGCCCGGAAGGCTTGCATTCGGGGCCGTTTCCGGCCATTTCTCGCCCCATGAACCAGACTGACGACAATACGGACGGGCGCACTACGGGCCGGCCGGTCGAGACTTTCGGCTGCCGCCTCAATGCCTATGAGTCCGAGGTCATCCGCGACCATCTCGCCCGCGCCGGGCGCGAGGATGTCGTCGTCATCAATACCTGCGCCGTCACCAAGGAGGCCGAGCGCCAGGCGCGTCAGGCGATCCGCAAGGCCCGCCGCGCCAATCCCACGGCCGAGATCGTGGTAACCGGCTGCGCCGCGCAGATCGATCCCGCCGCCTATGCCGCGATGGAAGAGGTCGACCGGGTGGTCGGCAACGAGGAGAAGCTGAAGGCGGAAACCTGGAATGCTCCGGGCGAAGCCAGGATTCTCGTCAACGACATCATGAGCGTGAAGGAGACGGCGTCGCATCTCGTCGCCGGTCTCGAAGGGCGTGCCCGGGCCTTCGTGCAGGTCCAGCAGGGCTGCGACCACCGCTGCACCTTCTGCATCATTCCCTTCGGCCGCGGCAACAGCCGCTCCGTGCCGATGGGCGAGATCGTGCGCCAGGTGCGCGAGCTGGTCGCGAACGGTTACCGCGAGATCGTGCTGACCGGCGTCGACATCACCTCCTACGGCGCCGACCTGCCGGGCAAGCCGGAGCTCGGGCAGATGGTACGCCGCCTGTTGGCGCTGGTACCGGAGCTGCCGCGCCTCCGCCTCTCCTCGATCGACGCCGTCGAGATCGACGATGATCTGTTGACGCTGGTGCGGGACGAGCCCCGGCTCATGCCGCATCTCCATGTCAGCCTGCAGGCAGGCGACGACATGATCCTGAAGCGCATGAAGCGCCGGCATAACCGTTCCGACATCATAACGTTCTGTCGCGAGATGCGGGCGGCCCGTCCCGACATCGCCTTCGGCGCCGACATCATCGCCGGCTTCCCGACCGAGAGTGAGGAGATGTTCGCGAACTCCCTCGCGCTGGTCGAGGAATGCGGCCTCTCCTATCTCCACGTCTTCCCCTATTCCGCCCGTCCGGGCACCCCGGCGGCGAAGATGCCGCAGGTTCCGGGCCCGTTGCGCAAGGAACGGGCGGCGAAACTGCGCGCCGCGGGCGAGGCGAATCTCGCGCGCTTCCTCGAAAGCCTCGCCGGCAGCCTGCAATCCGTGCTGGTCGAGAAGCCGGATTTCGGGCGCGCGGAGAATTTCGCGCCGGTCCGCCTTGAGGGCGGCATTCCCGGCGAGATCGTGCCGGTCCGGATCACCGGCAGCGACGGCACCCACCTGATCGGTCAGATAGAACGGAAATCCGCCGCATGAGCGACGAACAAGCGGGAACGGAGGAGCGCCGGGGCTGGTTCCGGCGCCTGAAAGACGGGCTTGCCAAATCCTCCGGCAAGATCGTCGGCGGGATCTCCGGCGTCTTCACCAAGAAGCGGCTCGACGACGAGAGTCTCGAAGAACTGGAAGAGGTGCTGATCACGGCCGATCTCGGGGTCGAGACTGCGGCCCGCCTGATCGCCAATCTCTCGAAGGAGAAGTTCGGCAAGGACGTGACGGACGAGGAGGTCCGCACCGCCTTCGCTGAGGATATCGCCGAGATCTTGCGCCCGGTCGCAAGGCCGCTCGACGTCGTCACCGGCCGCAAGCCGCATATCGTCCTGATGGTCGGCGTCAACGGCAGCGGCAAGACCACGACGATCGGCAAGCTTGCCAAACAGTTCAGGGATCGCGGCCTCTCGGTCATGATGGCCGCCGGCGACACCTTCCGCGCCGCCGCGATCGAGCAGCTCCAGGTCTGGGGGGAGCGTACCGGAACTCCGGTCATTGCGAAGCCGCAAGGATCTGATGCGGCGGCGCTCGCCTTCGACGCCATCGGCGCGGCGAAGGCCGCAGGCACCGACGTGCTGCTGATCGACACCGCCGGGCGGCTGCAGAACCGGGCCGAGCTGATGGACGAGCTCGCCAAGGTGATCCGCGTCATCCGCAAGCAGGACGAGACGGCGCCGCACGATTGCGTGCTGGTGCTCGACGGCACCGTCGGCCAGAACGCGCACAGCCAGGTGAAGGCCTTCAAGGAAATGGTCGAGGTCAGCGGCCTCGTGATCACCAAGCTCGACGGCAGCACGCGGGGCGGCGTCGTGGTGGCGCTGGCGGACCGGCTCGGCCTGCCGGTCCATGCGGTCGGCGTCGGCGAGAGCGCGGACGACCTGCAGCCCTTCGAGGCCGATCGTTTCGCCCGCGATCTGATGGGGCTGGATTAGCCCTCTCTCAGACCCCCATCGGCATCTCGGAGCGCGGGGCGAACTCGTCCTGCCCCAGCGTCTCCCGGTAATGCGCGAAGGCCCAGTGCACGCTCGGGAAGGCGATCTCGTCCCAGGGGATCTCGTCCCAGGTGAAGAGACCCACCTCCTGGCTCTCGGGGCCGGGCGAAACATCATCCGAGAGCAGGCGCGCGCGGTAGATCATCTGCACCTGGCTGATCCGGGGAATGTTGTAGACCCCAAGCAGCGGGCCGATCTCGATCCGGGCCCGCGCCTCCTCCCATGCCTCGCGGGCGGCGCCGTCCTGGGTCGACTCGCCCTCTTCCATAAACCCGGCCGGGAGCGTCCAGTAACCGAGGCGGGGTTCGATCGCACGCTTGCAGAGCAGGAACCTGTCCTCCCAGGTCACGACAGCGCCGACGACGATTTTCGGATTGATGTAGTTGATGAAGCCGCAATCGGTGCAGACCAGGCGCTCGCGCTCGTCGCCCTCCGGCACCAGTTTCGTCACCGGACCCTTCGGCCCGCTCCGCTCTCCGGCCATCACGCTCCCCGTTCAAGATTCGCGTGGAAACCCTAGCAGAGCCGCAGGCAAAAGAAAGCGCGGCCCTGTTGCAGGCCGCGCCAATACTTCCGGACCGTTTCCAAACTCACACGAGGATGTCTATGGCATCGCCGCGTTCGCGCCGCGTCTCCCTGCGGGCGGAATTGCGCAATGCGGTTGCACGCTCGTTATCGCCCTGGATTTCGCTATTTTCGTCGGAACTGGCGATCGCCGCCGCTGTCAGCGCGTTGTTCCGGTCACGCTCCTGCTCCACCGGCCGGGGGACAACCAGTGTCGGAAGCGTCGCGTTCAGCGGAACTGTGACAGGTACAGCGGGTATCATTTACCTTCTCCAGCACAGCCAAATATGGGGCGGAGTCGGCAAAATGTCAACAAACCCTTGGTTTCCGGCGATTCGCTGAGCGGGATTACTTGTCCGTCATCAGCGCGGCGACCCCGGGAAGGGTCTTGCCCTCGAGCCATTCGAGGAACGCGCCGCCGGCGGTCGAGACATAGCTGAAGCGCTCGGCGACGCCCGCATGGACGAGCGCAGCAACGGTATCGCCGCCACCAGCGACGCTGAGCAGCGCCCCCTGATCGGTCAGCTCCGCCGCGGTCTTCGCAAGCGCGACCGTCGCCGCATCGAACGGCGGGATCTCGAAAGCGCCGAGCGGCCCGTTCCAGACCAGCGTCTCGCTGTCGCGCAGCACCCCGGCGAAGGCCTTCACGCTTTCCGGGCCGGCATCGAGGATCATCTTGTCACCGGGAACGGCGGAAACGGGCACGATTTCGGACGGCGCCCCGGCAGCGAATTCACCGGCGACGACGCAGTCCGTCTGCAGGCAGATCGTGCAGCCTTCCTGTTCCGCTTTCGCAATGATCTCGCGGGCGGTATCGGCGAGATCACGCTCGGCCAGCGACTTGCCGACCTCATAACCCTGGGCATAGAGGAAGGTGTTCGCCATGCCGCCGCCGATGATCAGGTAATCGACCTTGGGCAGCAGATTGCCCAGCAGCTCCAACTTGGTGGAGACCTTGGCGCCACCGACCACCGCCACGACCGGGCGCTCCGGCGATTCAAGCGCGTTCCCGAGCGCCTCGAGCTCCGCCTGCATCAGCAGACCGGCATAGGCCGGCAGGTGATGCGCCAGCCCCTCGGTCGAGGCATGGGCGCGGTGCGCCGTCGCAAAGGCGTCGTTCACATAGATGTCGCCGAGTTTCGCCAGCGCCTTGATGAAGGCCGCGTCGTTCTTTTCCTCGCCCTTGTGGAAGCGGAGGTTCTCGAGGATCAGCACATCGCCGCCCTTCATCGCCGCGACCGCCTTTTCCGCAGGGGCACCGATGCAGTCCTCGGCGAAGGCGACCGGCAGGCCGCCGAGCGCGTCCGAAAGCGGCTGCGCGATCGGCGCGAGCGACATGTCCGAAACCCGCTCGCCCTTGGGCCGGCCGAAATGGGACAGCACCACAACCTTCGCGCCTTTTTTGACAAGCGCGAGAATGGTCGGGACGGCGCGGTCTATGCGCGTCGCGTCCGTCACCTTGCCGTCCTTCATCGGAACGTTCAGATCCACGCGCAGCAGAACCGTGCGGCCGTTGGCATCGAGGGTATCGAGAGTGCGATAGGCTGACATGTTTCTTGCTCCCCGCGGAATTCCGGCGCTTTCAAACACAGACGGCGCGGTGTTTCAAGCACCCTCGTTCCGGCCGGTACTTACTTGTAGGGATCCGCTGCGTCGCGCAGCCCGTCACCGAAGAAATTGAAGGCAAGCACGACCAGGATCACCGGCACCACCGGGGCCATGATCCAGGGGTAGAGTTCGACCGCGTTGATGTTCTGCGCCTCGGTCAGGAGCACACCCCAGGAGGTGATCGGGGGACGCAGCCCGAGCCCGAGGAAGCTGAGCGCGGTTTCGCCGAGGATCATCGACGGGATCGACAGCGTCGCCGAGGCGATCAGGTGACTCATGAAGCTCGGCAGCAGGTGGCGGCCGATGATCCGTTTCGGCTTCGCGCCCATCAGCTGGGCGGCGACGGCGAAATCCTCCTCGCGAAGGGCCAGGAGCTTGGAGCGCACGGCGCGCGCGAGGCCGGTCCAGTCCAGCAGGCCGAGGATGATGGTGATGCCGAAATAGATCAGGATCGGGCTCCAGGTGACCGGCAGGGCCGCCGAGAGCGCCATCCAGAGCGGCAGTTCCGGGAAGGAGCGGATCACCTCGATGACGCGCTGGGTCAGGCTGTCGACCCAGCCGCCGTAATATCCCGCCATGCCGCCGATGACGATCCCGAGCACGAAGCTTACGGCTATGCCGATGAGGCCGACGGTGAGCGAGATCCGGGTGCCGTAGATGATGCGCGAGAACATGTCGCGTCCGAGCCGGTCGGTCCCGAGCAGGAACAGCGTCCCGCCCTCCGCCGGACAGACCAGATGGAAGTCCATCTCCGCCATGCCCCAGAACTTGTAGGGGTCACCGCTACAGAAGAAGCGCAGCTTCTCGACCTTCTCGGTGTTCGGCGTGTATTCGCGCTTCAGGTTGCGCATGTTCAGCGTGTAGTCCAGCCCGTAGACGAAGGGGCCGACATAGCTGCCCTCGTGGAACAGGTGCACCCGCTGCGGCGGCGCGTAGATCGAGTCGGTATGCCTGGTGGCCAGCCCATAGGGCGCGATCATCTCGCTGATGATGGTCGAGAGATAGAGCAGGACCAGAAACAGGCCGGAAATGACCGCGACGCGGTGCCGCTTCAGTTTCCACCACATCATCTGCCACTGGGACGCCATGTAATAGCGTTCCTGCTCCGGCGTCAGGACGGTGTCCGTATCCGGATTGAACGGCTCCCGGTTGACGTAATGGTCGGTGCGCGGGCCTTCGCTCGAGGAAATGCTCATCGATTCGCTCCTCCGCCGAGCCGGATTCTCGGATCGAGCAACGCCAGCAACAGGTCGGAAACGAACATTCCGATCACAGTCAGCAGCGCGAGGAACATCAGGAAGGAGCCGGCGAGATACATGTCCTGGCTCTGCAGCGCGCCGATCAGCATCGGACCGGTGGTCGGCAGCGACAGTACCATGGAGACCACGGCGGAGCCCGAGATGACCTGCGGCAGCATGTTGCCGATATCGGCGATGAAGGGGTTCAGCGACATCCTGAGCGGATATTTCATCAGCGCGCGGAACGGCGGCAGGCCCTTGGCGCGGGCGGTGACCACATACTGTTTCTGCAGCTCGTCCAGCAGGTTGGCGCGCAGCCGCCGGATCATCGCCGCCGTGCCGGAGGTGCCGATGACGACGACCGGGACCCAGAGATGCTCAAGCACCGACAATGCCTTGGCCGTGCTCCAGGGCTGGTCGAGATATTGCGGGTCCATCAATCCGCCGATCGAGGTGCCGAACCAGATATTGGCGAGATAAAGTAGGATCAGCGCGAGCAGGAAGTTCGGCGTCGCCAGTCCGATGAAGCCGACGAAGGTCAGTCCGTAATCGGTGAGGCTGTACTGGTTGCAGGCCGAATAGATGCCGATCGGGAAGGCGACCGCCCAGATGAAGAGAATGGTCGCGAAATTGAGCACGAAGGTCAGGAATACCCGGTCCCCGACCACGTCGGCCACCGGAAGCTGGTATTCGAAGGAATAGCCGTAATCGCCCCGCAGCAGCCCGGTCGCCCAGAGGAAATACTGCTCGTACATCGGCCGGTCGAGACCGTACTGCGCCCGGAGCGCCTCGATCTTCGACTGGTCGACATTCTCGCCCTGGCTCTGCATCTCGTTGATCATCGTGGTGAGATAATCGCCGGGCGGGAGCTGGATGATCACGAAGGTGATGATGCTGATGGCGATCAGCGTCGGGATCATGATCAGGATGCGGCGGATCAGGTAGGTCAGCACGTCTTCTCTCCCCTAGTCCGCGCTCTTGGCCGGCGTTTCGCCGAACCAGAAGGTATCGGGCAGATAGACGCCGAAATGCGCTCCCGGATCCCAGTTGTAGATCGCTTCCTTCGGCACGTTCTGCAGGTTGGAATGCACCACGACCGGCTGCAGCACGCCGGAGACGAGGCCGATGCTGAAGACCTGGTCCGCGTTGATCTCCAGGATCTCCTTCCAGGCCGCGCGCTTCGCCGCCCGCGTCCCGGCATCGCGCCAGCGGTAATAGAGCGCGCGCAGCCGCCGCGCGGGCTCCAGCGCGATCTCCTCGCCGGACTGTTCGCCGGTCTCGATATACTGACCCCATTTCGGCCATTGCAGCTGCTGCTGGGAATAGGGCACGAAATCGGCGGGGCTGGTATCGGCGGTGGCCAATCCGTTCTCGACCCCGGACCAGACGGAGACCAGCGTCTCGCCCGCGAACACCCGGTTGCGGAAAACGTTGCGCTGCGACGGGCGAGTGAAGAGCTTGATCCCCGCCTCGAGCCAGGAATCGTGGATCAGCGACAGGATATCGGTCTGCTTGGTGCTCTCGCCGGCGGTCTCGACGATCAGCTCCAGCGGCCGGCCGTCCGGCAGGTGCCGGATCCCGTCCTCGTCACGCGGGAGGCCGATCTCGTCGAGCAGCCGGTTCGCCTGCTTCAGGTCGAACTGCGCCCAGCGGGTCTGATAGTCCTTCTCGTAGAGCGGCGAGGCGGGGAGAACCGTGTCGTTCCCCTCATAGGCGAGGCCGTAGTAGATGACCTGGTTGATCTCGTGCCGGTTGATCGCCATCGACAGTGCGCGGCGGAAGCGCACGTCGCGGAAGAGCTCGCGCCAGACAGGGTCGGCGGCATTGAGATTCGGGAAGAGCGCCACTTGTGAGCCTTTGGCGGTGCGCCAGAGCCGGGTCTCGAACGGGAACCGGTCCTCCGCCTGCTTCAGGAAGGTGTAATCGTCGAAGGAGAGATAGCGCGCCTGAAGGTCCGCGTCGCCGGAGCCGACCTTGGCCGGAATGAGGCCCGGGCTCGCGACGTCAAAGATCACCTCGTCGATGTATGGCAGCTGGCGCCCCTCGGGATCGACCCGATGGAAATACGGATTGCGCTCGAACCGGAACCGGGTCGAGGTCGCGCTGCCGGTCACCTTCCAAGGCTGCAGCACCGGCAGGTCCGGATTATCCATCCGGTAGAGATTGTCCATCTTGTTGTGCAACGCCGCCCAGTTGCGCTGGTGCGCATCCTCGACCCGCTTCGCCAGCTCCTCCTCCGACGCATAGGCGGCGTGGAACGGCTTCAGATAATGCGCGGGGCGGTAGAGATAGAGCGGGCTCGCCTTGGCGAGCGACGGCAGGAAGTCCGGGTTCGGTTTCGACCAGCTGTAGCGCACCGTCCGCTCGTCGAGCACCTGGAAGAGCGGCGCCTCGCCGTCCACCAGCATCAGGTTCGGCGGACCGGCCGGCGAAAGCTCCGGGCTGTTCGCGACATCTTCCCAGAAGTAGCGGAAATCCTCGGTCGTGAAGGGATGGCCGTCGGACCAGCGGTGGTTCCGGCGCAGCGTGAAGGTGAAGACGCGCTCTTCCTCGACCTCGAAGCGCTCGAGGATGTCGGCGAAGAGCTCGAAATCTCCGGGCTGATGGCTGACCAGACGGGCATAGCCGTAGACCGTCATCTGCCGCGTGTCCTTGCTGCGCGCCATCAGCATCCGCAACGCGCCGCCATATTTGCCGGGCGTCTGACCGCGCGCCGCCAAATCGACGGTCAGAGGCGGCTGCGGCAGCCGCTCCGTCACCGGCGGAAGCACACCGCTCGCGACATCCTTGGCCAGATAAGGCACCTCTCCGGCGGACGCCGTCGCCGCAGCCACCGCAAACACGAATGCAAAGAGCAGAGAGCGCAGCATCACGATGCCAACCTCAGGGTCAAGGCGGACTCGTCGGCACGGACGAAATGCCCGCCGCCGAGATCGATCAGGCGCGGATGGGTCTGCTCGCTCACCGTGAAGGGTGCCGGCCATTCGGAAGGAACCGAGCAGCGCTGGTCCATTACGGACTCGAAATCAAGCGGATTGTCGAGGCTCGGGTCCGGGACCGCCCGCAGCAGCGCCTTGGTATAGGGATGCACCGGGTTGCGGAACAGCTCCTCGCGCGGCGCCAGCTCGACCAGCCGGCCGGCGCACATCACCGCGATCCGGTCGGCGATGTAATCCACCACCGCGAGGTTATGCGAGATGAAGAGATAGGTCAGGTTCAGTTGCTCCTGCAGGTCCTTCAGCAGGTTCAGCACCTGTGCCTGGATCGAGACGTCGAGAGCCGAAACCGGCTCGTCGCAGATCAGCATACGCGGCTTCAGGGCGAGCGCGCGGGCGATGCCGATGCGCTGGCGCTGGCCGCCGGAGAAGCTGTGCGGATAGCGGTTCAGATGGCGTGCGTCGAGACCGACCAGCTTCATCAGTTCGGAGACCATCTCGCGCCGGTAGGCATCGTCGCCGATCCCGTGAATCACCAGCGGCTCGCTGACGATATCGAACACCGTCATGCGGGGATTGAGGGAGCTGAACGGGTCCTGGAAGACGAATTGCAGCTTCTGGCGGAAACCAGTCAGCGCGTCGCCGGAAAGCCCGAGCACGTCGATCTCGCCATCCTGGTCGCAATAGGTCACAGAGCCCTGATCGGGGGACAGCGCCCGCATAATGGTCTTGCTGAGCGTGGTCTTGCCGCAGCCGGACTCCCCGACGAGGCCGAGGCATTCGCCGGGCTTCACCTCGAAGCTGACATCGTCGAGCGCATAGACCTTTGATTCCTCGCTCGAGAGCCAGGCCCCCTTGCGGATGGTAAAACATTTCGAAAGGTTATCGACCTTGAGGATCGGTTTGTGCTGGGGGGCCTTCTTTTCCTCTCCGGTCGGCGCCAGCAGGTGGCCGGTCTCGCTCTTGATCTCGCGGATCGGCACCAGCCGTTCGCCGGGCTCCATGTTGAAGCGCGGCACCGCCGCCATCAGCGCCTTCAGGTACGGGTGCTGCGGATTGCGGTAGAGCTCGTCCCGGGTGCCGCTTTCCATGATCCGGCCGCGATACATCACCACGACGTCGTCGGCCATGTTGGCGACGACCCCGAGATCGTGGGTGATCATCAGCACGGCCATGCCGAGTTCGGCCTGCAGATCCTTCATCAGCTTCAGGATCTGCGCCTGGATGGTGACATCGAGGGCGGTCGTCGGCTCGTCGGCGATCAGCAGAGAGGGGCGACAGATCAGCGCCATCGAGATCATCGCACGCTGACGGAGACCTCCGGAAAGCTCGAACGGATAGGTCCGCATGGCCCGCACCGGGTCCGGAAAGCCGACCATGCGCAGCATTTCCTCGGTCAGCTCGTTGGCCTCGCGCCCGGAGACGCTGCGATGCAGTTCCAGCGCCTCGCGAATCTGGTTGCCTACCGTATGCAACGGCGAGAGCGAGGTCATCGGCTCCTGGAAAATCAGCGAGATCCGGCCGCCGCGGATCTGGCGCATCTCGCGGCTGTTGCGTTTCAACCGGGCGATATCGGTGATCGTGCCCTTGGCCCGATCGTCGGCGAAGAGAATGGACCCGCCGCGGATCTGCGCGATAGACGGCAACAGCCCCATGATGGCCTGGCTGACGACGCTCTTGCCGGACCCGGACTCGCCGACAAGGGCGACCGTGGATCCGGCACGAACCTGGAAGGAAACCTTGTTGACGGCAAGCAATTCGCCACCCGGCAGGTCGAACGCGACCTGCAGGTCCCTGACCCGCAGAAGCGGTGTCAGCTGGTCGATCATGCCATCATCTCCCCTCTGCCGCCGGCATCCTAGCGATCCCCCGCGGCAAGCCCCATCGATACCCCTGCGGCCGTCAGATTTTCGGTTGTCGTCTGGTTGAGAGCGACGCCGTTCCGACCAGCGGCCGCAGCGGCATGCTCAAGCACCGTATCGAAACCGTCAAGTGTGGATTCGACGCTGATTTTCGTGCCGTCGCCGCCCTTTAGGATCAGATGCATCCAGCCTTTCGCCTTGTCTTTCTGGGTCGAATAGTAGCGCAGATCCATTTCCGCCAGATCCGGCCAGGCGATGCTCTTTGCGAACGGCCCCAGAGTCCTGATGCCCTCGTCGGCGACCTCGACCCGGGTCTGGGCACGCAGCCAGGTTTTCAGCAGGAAACCGGCGAAAACCAAGGAAATCAGCGCAAAGATGATCTGGAAGGTGCCGAGCATAGGAGAGAACACGACCGGAAAAGCGGTGACCGCAAAGCCGATCCCGCCGCGCAGATAGTCCGCGATAAGGGCGTTTTTCTGATAGGCGTGCAGACTCATCCGTCATCCTTCATGAGCAAAAACAGTCACTTGGCGCAAAGAGGCGAACCCCTTCGTGGGCGGCGAGCTCTGCCACCAGAACTCCGAGTGCGTGCCAATCCTGCTCCACCATTATCAGATGATGGGTCAGGAGTCCGCAGGGCTCCTCCGCCTCCGCCCCGCCGGCACGGACCGCCGCCAGATGACGGATGATCGCCGCCCGCACCGCCCCGATACCGACAAATCGACGGGTACCACGCCAGTCGATGAGGTCAATATGCGTGTTCACACATTTCAACCCCGGGGCCGGCTCCGCGGTGCGGCGCGGCCCGAAGGCCGACAGTGCCGAAAAACCGCAGGCCGCCAATTCCGCAATCAGCTCCGGCGCAATTCGATTCCAGGGCGGAACGAAACACGGAAGGCAACTCCCACCGAAAGCCGCATTCATGCGGTGGAGGCCTTGCGCAGCATCCCGGCACATCTCATCCGTCGAGCGCGTTCCAGGAAACTCGCATTTCTTCGCACCGGCAGTGGCATGGTTGCGGTGCGCGAAGCCATGGACAAGCAGTTCGGCACCGGTCTCCGCCAACCGGGCCAGCAACCCGTCCGCGTCCATGCCCTCCGGCACGACGGCAAGGCCCGGCACCCATCCCGTCGCGCCTACAAGCGCCAGCAACGGCTCAAGCTCCGCACCCGGCCGCTGCAGATCGTCGTCCCGCCACCAGAAATCGAGGGGCCGGCCGGCCTCTGCCGAAGCATCGAGCGCGCGCCTGAGCTCGTCCGGCGTTGCGGCACCCCCGCTCATGCCTGCTCCAGCAAACCGTTCAGGATATGCGCGGTACCGGCCGCTCCGTCGAGATCCACGCCTGCGACGCCCCTATCACGAGCCGCCACGGCCGTCTCCATAGCAGCGGAGAGTGTGTCGAGGGTCAGCGCTCCTTCCGGAACCACAGCAAGGCGGCCGCGCCGGGCGAGGAGGTCGGCGCGCACCCGCTGTTCAGTCTCGACACCGCCTTCGAACGGGATCACGACGGAGGCGGTCCCGGCGGTCAGGATCTCGGCGAGCGTGTTGTAGCCGGCCTGGGAAATCGATAGATATGCACGCGCAATGAGTGCGGCGAGATCCGGGCGGCTCCGCTCCACGATGACGCCCGGGCCGGCATGGCTTTCGATCTCCCGCGCGGCCTCCTCCGGCATGTGCGGGCCGGTGACGAAGCGCCAGGTGCGGTCGGCGAAAGGCAGATCCGGGCGGAGGCGCGCCAGTTCGGTCATGAAGCTGCCGCCGACGGCACCACCGCCAGCGGAAACCAAGATCTCGCCCTCGCCGTCGCCCTTCCCGTTGCCGGTATCGATCGGGTTCAGCACATAGCCGGTATAGCGAACCGGCGGCGTCAGCTCGTCATACATCGGAAAGGTGTCGGCCAGGCTGATGACGTCCTCGTCGCCATGCACGAGAACCAGATCGTAGTACCGGTCGACGGTCTCGACGATTTCCCGGTTCCTGTCGGGCCGGGGCTTGGTGACCAGGATGTCCCGCATCGAGGAGACGATCTTCGGTTTCCAGGACGCCTCCTTCGCAAGGTCCAGAAGCGGCAGCAATTCGAAGCGCATCTGCCGGCGGCCGAAGGGAAACAGCTCGGTGAAGAGGATCGACGGGCGGATCTCCTCGAACAGTGCGAGCAACCGGTCGCGGCGCGCCGCCTTCCAGGCGTCGTCGATCTGCCGCCCGTTCTCGTCCTCGAGCACCTTGAAGAGCGTGTCCGCCGCCCTGACCGGCGGCAGCTGATGCAGCTTCGCGGCCCCGATATCGAGATGCGGCACCGGCATGCCGCCGGAGACGAAATGCACTTCGAAACCCGCCGCGGCCGCGGCCTGGGCGACCGCCGCCGCGCGGCGCAGATGCCCGATCCCGAGCAGGTTCTGGACATAGAGGAAGAGCGAATTCGACCGGGGATCCGTCATGGAAGCAGGCTCACATTCATGGCATCGGGCTCGAGCGTCCCATCGGCGTCGAGACGGACCACATGGAGCGCCGACCAGTCAAGCCGGACCGGCGGTTTTCCGGTCATGTCCCAGCCGAAAGCCAGTGCGAGCCCCGCTCGGATCACCCCCTTATGGGTCACCAGAAGGCAACGCTCCGGCCGTGGCCTCAGGTCGTTCAGTCTGGTGAAGACGGTTTGCAGCCGGTCCTGAACCTCGCGCGGGCTCTCCCCGCCGGCAGGGCGGAAGTCGCGGCCACGTGCCTCGTTCGTTTCCATTTCTTTTCCGTAACGTTTGCGCAGGTCGGGAAGCCGTTCACCTTCCCAGTCCCCCCAATTCATCTCTATGAGCAGAGGATCCACGGTCGCGTTCTCAATCCCCGCGAGTTCAGCCGTTTCGCGCGCCCTCTCGAGCGGCGAGACGAAGGCGGGAACACCGCGAAACTCTTCCGGAAGGCTATATCCCGCGGCCATCGCGTGGCCTGCTTCGGAGAGCGGGATGTCGGCACGGCCCTGCAGGCGCTTCTCCGCGTTCCATGCCGTCGGGCCGTGACGCAGGAACCCGATCCTCACGGCCGCGTCCTCTCGGGCCGCAGAAGTTTATTGAGCGCCGTATCCAGGCGGACAGCGGCGGCTTCGAGACTGTGGAGCCGGTTTGTCTTGGTCCGTGCCGCGTCACCCATTTGCCGGACCAGCTCCGGGTCGGTGAGCAGCCGGTCGAGATTGGCGGCAAACCCTGCCATGTTGCCCTCGGGAGAGAGCAGTCCCGTCACGCCGTCGGTCACGATGTCCGGAACGCCGCCGACATCGCCCGCAACCACGGGAAGCCCGGCTGCCTGCGCTTCCAGCAGGGCCATGCCGTAGGCTTCGTTGATCGCGGGCCAGGCGAGGATATCGGAGCCAAGATAGAGCTCCGTCAGACGCTCGGGCCCGACTGCGCCGAGGAAGCGCACCCGGTCGCCATGCGCCGCAAATGCCTGCTCGACCTCGGCACGGGCCGGTCCGTCTCCCGCGATCAGGAGTGTCCAGCGCCGTGCCGGCGGGAGCGCGGACAAAGCCTCGGCCAGCAGCCTGTAGGAAGCGATTTTCACGCCGGGACGCATCATGCCCACCGCCAGCAGCAGGGGATCCCGGTCCGCGATTCCGAGTTCCGCCCGGAGATCCGCAGCGGCCGGCCGGTTCGGATAGGGCAGCCCGTCGACGAAGGGTTTCAGGTCGAGATAAGCGCTCCCGGGCTTCAGGACCGGCAGGAGACAGGCCTTGTCCCGGCTGTTGAATCCGATGACGAGATCCGCCCGGCCAATCGCGTCGAGCACGCGCCGGTGGGAGGCCGCCCAGGACCCCTCCGACCGTTTCGGCGCGTTGGAGGCCTCGGCGGCGACATAGGGAATACCGAGCCGCTCCGCGACACGGGGACCGATATGATCCGGTGCCTTGTAGTAGAGGTGATAGGTGAACCAGAGATCCGGCGCCGCGATCCTTCCGTTTTCGCAACAAGCGACGAAGCGATCGGCGTAACCTGTCCCGCGGGACGCGATGCGTTCCTGCCGTGCGGGATCGCCCGCGCCGTCCCGGCTGCGCAGGCGCGAGGCGAGGAAAACCTCGTGCCCGCCCGCCCGGAGCGCGGCCATCAGCAGGCGCGCCATGCGCCGGTCGCCGGAAGGAGTCGGCGCGTCGGGGGCTTTCAAGGGGGCGTAGAAAGCGATTCTCACGCTGCCGCGTCCGTCCCGGATTCGGAATTTGCCTGATCGAGGCCGAGCAGCCCGGCGAGAATGGAGATTGCGGAATGATGGTCGAACCGGCTCCGCACCCGTTCCTCCCCGGCCGCGGCCAACACGGCACGCCGCTCCGGATCGCGGATCAGCGCCTCGAGCGCCGCCGTCAGCGCCACGCCGTCATCCGGCGGAACAAGTTCTCCGGTCACGCCGCTCTCGATGAGCTCGGGAATTGCCGCCACGGCGGTCGCGAGACAGCAGAGGCGCTGGCTCTGCGCTTC
Source organism: Nisaea sediminum (assembly GCF_014904705.1). Taxonomy (NCBI): domain Bacteria; kingdom Pseudomonadati; phylum Pseudomonadota; class Alphaproteobacteria; order Rhodospirillales; family Thalassobaculaceae; genus Nisaea; species Nisaea sediminum. The sequence goes on along the minus strand of NZ_JACZCQ010000006.1, from coordinate 729,384 downwards.
CATCAGGACATTCGGAAGGCCATCCCGGTCGCCGTCCTCGGCCACCCGGCTCGGCAGGATGAAGAGATCGGAGGCGCGATAGGCCTCGATCACCGCGCTCTGCGCGGCCGCGCCGCGCCAGGTGACGCGCCCGGCGATCCCCAGACGCGCGGCCCGATCCTTCAGCGCTTTCAGCTCCTTGCCGCCGCCGATATGGGTCCAGTGCCAGGACAGTCCCTCCGGCAGGCGTGCAAGCGCGTCCAGCAGCCGGTCGAAGCCCTTTTTCGGCACCGCGCGGCCGACCGAGAGCAGCCGCACCGGCGCCGCCGATCCGTCACTGCCGGACGCTTTCGGGGCCGCCGGAGCGAAACTCGACAGGTCGAGACCGTGATAGACCAGCCGGGTCCGTCCCGGCACGAGAGCATCGAGATGCGCGTGGCCGTAGCGGGTGCAAGTCACCGCCCAGGCCGCGTCCTGCAGCTTCTCCCGCTTCTCCCACTCGGGACTGAGCCAGATGTCCTTGGCATGCGCGGAGGCCGACCAGCTGCGCCCGGTCATCAGCGCGGCGTAGCGCGCGACCGAGGATGGCGTGTGCAGGAAATGCGCGTAGATGTGCCGGTAATGCGGGTCGAGTTCGGCGGCGAGAACCATTGCCTGACCGAAACGGCGCCCGCGGTTGGGTGTAGGATCGCGCCGGAGATCCCTCAGCCAGAGACGGAAGACCGAACCGTAACCGGGCATCCGCCGGACCTTCCACCAGGCCTTCAGAACCCGGAGCGGCGCCTGGTAGAGATATTCCGGCAGGTAATTGACCGCCGCGGCGATCTGCCCATGCACCGGATGCGTGGCCTTGTCGGTCGGATGGCGCAGCGAAACGATCGTATAATCCAGCCCGCGCCGCTGCAGCTCGAGGATTTCCTGCGCGATGAAGGTTTCCGACAGACGCGGATAGCCTTTCAGCACGATCGCCGTCGGAACGCTGGAAGCTGGCTCTGTCATACCGTCTCGCATGCTCTCGGTCCGGACGCCACGGCGGGACCGCCGTGCTCACGCCTCGCGGCGGAGCACCGAGATGTTGGACCCGGGACGCTCATAGAGCCATCGATGGGTGAGACGGTTTACTTCGTCAAGGCCATCCAGCAGGGACGCCGCCATGATCTCGGAGGGGCGCGGCTGGCTTGGCAGGCGCCGCAGCGCATCCGCCATGACCTCGGGCTCGCGGCTGCCGTCGTCGACCAGCATCGCCGTCATGCCCAGTTCCTCGGCGCGCGACGCGCGGATGAACTGCTCCAGCCTCGGCTCTGTCCGGGGCACGATAAGGCCGCGTTTGTCAAAGGACAGGATCTCGCAGAAGGTATTGTAGCCGCCCATCGCCACGATCCCGGCGGCGCGGGCCATCATGCTCTCGATCCGCGCGTCGAAGGTGATCGCCTCGACGCGGTCGAGTTCGGCCGCCCGTTCCATGAAATCGTTCTGCAACTCGGCAGGCATGAAGGGGCCGAGCACGAGCAGGGCCCGGTAGGGCAGACGGTCGTCGGACTCGTAGGCCTTCAGGACCCAGTCCATGAGACCGTCGCCGTCGCCGCCGCCGCCGGCCGTCACCAGAATGAACGGATCCTCTAGATCGGTCGTCGAGATCGGGTGGGTGTGGCTCGGCACCTTGCGCTTCAGGTAGCCGGTATAATGCGTCTTGGCATGGACCGACTCGGGCATCGGCATGCCGGAATAGGGATCGCAGACCGACTGCAGCCCGTAGACCCAGATCTCGTCATAAACGTCGCGCAGGGCCTCGACCGCGTTCTTGCGCTCCCATTCGGGCAGCAGCTTTTCCGGCTCGTCCATCACGTCGCGCAGACCGAGCACGAGCGGCGTGCCGCGATCCTTCAGCATCTCCAGTGTCGGGCGCACCTCGCCGCGCAGGCCCCAGGGCTCCTTGTCGACGATGAACAGGTCCGGATCGAAAGCGTCCGCCGTGTGCTTGATGATCGAGGAACGGAGATTGAGCGTCTCCTCGATGTCGAGATGCAGGTTGAGCGAGGTGTAGTCGCCGTTGCGCAGCTTGATCACGCCCGGAATGCGCACGAAATCGACCCGTGTGCGGAAATCGAAGCTTCCGATGATCGGCGAGCCGGACAGGATCAGAACCGTCAGGTCCGACTGCTGCTCGACGAGCGAATGCGCGATCGCCCGGCAACGGCGCAAGTGGCCGAGCCCCATCGTGTCGTGACTGTACATCAGGACACGCTTCTGGCCGCGCTTGTTGCTAGCGTACGTCATACGCCCGTCCACGTTGTTATCGGCCTTGTATCGAATGGAAAGCCCTGCTGAACCCGCAGGTTCGACCCCCACCATATCCCCTTGAGAGTGCACTATGCCACAGCGCACGGTGCGGCAAAACCAGTTTGGCCCGCGGCACATTTACCTGACGGTATCGTTCGGTTACTGTTCTGTCAGAAAACGGTTTTTGCCAACCTCGCCACTCGGTACGGGCTGACGCTCCGCATGGAACCCACGATTTTCCGGTTCATTTTCCGGCACAGCAAGAAAGAACAGATCTTTCTGCTCGTGCTGACCGGCCTGTCCTTTCCATTCCTCTACTATTCGCTCGACCTCCCGAAAACGATCATCAACAAGGCGATCGCCGGCAAGAACCTGCCGCAGGACATCTTCGGCTACCAGCTCGACCAGATCCCCTACCTGATGCTGCTGAGCGGCCTCTTCCTTGGCCTTGTCTGCATCAATGGCGGATTCAAATACTATATCAACGTCTATCGCGGCCAGCTGGGCGAGCGGATGCTGCGGCGGCTGCGCTACGATCTCTATGCCCGCGTGCTGCGCTTTCCCCTGCCGCATTTCCGCCGGGTCAGCCAGGGCGAAGTGATCCCGATGATCACCGCCGAGGTGGAGCCGCTCGGCGGCTTCATCGGCGATGCCATTTCGCTTCCCGCCTTCCAGGGCGGCACCCTGCTGACCATCCTCGTCTTCATGTTCGTGCAGGATCCGATCCTCGGGACCGCCGCGATCGCCCTCTATCCGGTGCAGGCCTATCTCATTCCAAGGCTGCAGAGGCGGGTGAACGCGCTCGGCAAGGAGCGGGTCAGAACCGTCCGCAAGCTTTCGGACCGGATCGGGGAGAGCATTTCCGGCGTCCAGGAAATCCACGCCAACGACTCCTCCCGCTTCGCGCTCGCGAATTTCACCACCATGCTCGGCGAGATCTACACGATCCGCTTCGAGATCTACCGCCGCAAATTTTTCATCAAGTTCCTCAACAATTTCATCGCCCAGCTGACACCGTTCTTCTTCTACTCGATCGGCGGTGTCCTGGTGATAAAGGGCGACCTGACCTTCGGTGCGCTGGTCGCCATCCTCGCCGCCTACAAGGATCTGTCGGCGCCATGGAAGGAGCTTCTGACATACTACCAGCGCAAGGAAGATTCGCGGATCAAGTACGATCAGGTGGTCGAGCAGTTCGACCCGGCCGGAAGCCTGACCGAGGCACAGCAGCTGGACGAGCCGGAAACACCGATTTCGCTCGACGGGCCCGTCGCGCTCAGAAACGTTGGCCTGACCGACGATGAAGGCGAGGTCCTGCTGGAGGGCGTTTCCATCGAGATCGGGCAAGGCGAGCATGTCGCGATCACCGGTCCCGGCGGCGGCGGCAAGGATCTGCTGGCGACGGTCATCGCCCGGCTCGTGCTGCCGACCTCCGGGAGCGTGACCATCAACGGCGTCGATATCGCTCCCCTGCCGGAATCCGTCACCGGCCGCCGCATCGGTTATGTCGGGCCCGGCGCCTTCGTGTTCTCCAGCACGATCCGAGACAACATCCTTATGGGCGCGCGTCACCTCCCCTTCGGCGAAGGAGACCCGAGCGTTTTTCCGGATTCTCCGGAACAGCGCGCCGACGCGGAGGCCTCCGGCAACTCCCTCGATCCGATTTCCGCCAACTGGATCGACTACCAGTCCATCGGCGCGGACGAGAACGGTCTGAAGGACCGGATCGCCGAACTGCTGAAAGTGGTTGGGCTCGAGGACGAGGTTTACGCCATCGGACTGCGCGGCTCGCTGCGGGCCGAGAGCGAGGAGGAGATCGCCAACCGCATTCTCGGCGCGCGGGTCCGTCTGCGCGCGCGGCTGGAAGAACTCGGTCTCGCCGGCCTGGTCGAGCCCTTCGACGCCGAGAAATTCAACACCAATGCCAGCGTTGCCGAAAACCTTCTGTTCGGTACACCCGTCGGCGACGATTTCGCGCTCGACCACCTCGCCTCCGACCCCTATGTCCGGTCGGTACTCGACAAGGTCGGACTGACCGAGGATTTCGTGCATATCGGCCGCGATGTGGCGGCGACGATGGTCGAACTGTTCAAGGACCTGCCGCCGGACCACGAGTTCTTCGCGCAATATTCCTTCATCTCCGCGGACGATCTGCCGGAGTTCCAGACCCTTCTGCAGCGCGCCGACAGGGTCGGCCTCGACGGGATGGAAGCGGAGGACAAAACCCGTTTCCTCGAATTGCCGTTCAAGCTCATCCCGGCACGCCACCGCCTCGGAATGATCTCGGAAGAATTGCAGGTCCGGATCCTCGAAGCGCGCAAGGTGTTCCGTGAGGAGCTTCCAGCCGAACAGCAAACGGCGCTCGAGTTCTTCTCGGTCGACCGCTTCAACCTTGCCGCCTCGGTGCAGGACAATATTCTTTTCGGCAAGATCGCCTACGGTCAGGCGGATGCCGGAAACCAGGTCGGCAAGGTGCTCGCCGAGGTCGTCGAGTCCGAAGGCCTGAGAGCTATCGTGATCGAGGTCGGCCTGGACGCGGAAGCCGGCATCGCCGGATCCCGGCTGACCGCGGCGCAGCGCCAGAAGGTCGCGATCGCGCGCATCCTGTTGCGGCGCCCGGACGTCATCGTCCTGAACGAAGCCATCGCGGTCCTCGATTCCGGCCTGCAGGCCCCGATCCTTTCCAGGATCTGTGCCGAAGCGGAAGGCCGGACCGTGATTTTCGTCGCTCACCGCGCGCGTCTCGCCCAGACGTTCACCAGAATTCTGGTGATGTCCGGCGGTCGCGTGATCGAAGACGGCACTTTTGATAGTCTGAACCAGGAAGGCACGATGTTCCGGGGACTGCTGGATGAGGAATAGGACAGCGCCCGAAACCCGAGGATTGCACCCATGAGCCTGAACGAAGAAGTCGAGCTGCTGAAGAACATTCCGCTCTTCGCCAAGATCGAGCCGTCGAAGCTGAAGCTGCTTGCCTTCACCTCCGAGCGGTTGAACTACGCGGACGGTCAGGTCTTGTTCAATCAGGGCGATTCCGGCGACGCCGCTTATATTATCATCGACGGTACAGCCTCGGTCCTGATTGATACCGATGACGGTAAGATCGAAGTGGCACAGCTCAGCAAAGGCGATGTGGTCGGCGAGATCGCCATTCTCTGCGACGTGCCCCGGACCGCCACGGTCCAGGCGAAGCAATCGCTGACGACCCTGAAGATCGCCAAGGAGGCCTTCTTCCGACTCGTCACCGATTTCCCGCAGATCGCGGTCGAGATCATGCGTGAACTGGCCGCGCGACTCGAGCAGACCAACATGCGCCTGCGCGCCGCGCTTTCCGACAAGGACGGGTAAACCCGGACCGTGAGCCGTCTCGACAGCGCCATCCGCCGCCTCCAGGCGCAGAAACTGAGCCTGGAATGGGCCGTCTCGGCCATCGCCGGCCGTTCCGGAAACGCAATAGAACTCGGGCTCGGCAATGGCCGGACCTTCGATCATCTGCGTTCCCTGATGCCGGACCGGGCGTTCTACGTCTTCGACCGGCAGGTCGCCGCGCATCCGGATTGCATCCCGGCGGACGACCGGATCTTCCTCGGCGATTTCCGCGAAACCCTTGTGCGCGCGCGCGCTCAGCTCGGGCCCACCGTCCTGCTCGCGCATCTCGATATCGGCACCGGGGAAAAACAGACCAGCATCGCGCTCGCGGCGGAGATCGCGCCTCTGGTCGACGCCCTCCTCGCGGACGGCGCGGTCGTGGTGAGCGACCAGCCGGTCGAGCTGCCGCGCTGGAACGCCGCTCCGCTCCCCGACGGGATCAGCCCCGGACGGATACATCTCTACCGGATCGCCGCCACCTGATGCTTGAACATGCGGCCGTCCGGCAGCATGTCATGCAGGTCGTTCCAGAACCGACGGGGGATTATTCTTGGATTCACTGACCCAGGCCGTCCTCGGCGCCACGGTCGCTGTCGCCGTCGCCGGACCGAAGATCGGCCCGCGCAAGGCCGCGCTCGCCGGCGCCGTTCTCGGCACGCTCCCCGATCTCGACGTGCTCTACAGGCATGGAGATCCGGTCAGCGACTTCGTGCTGCACCGGGGGTGGAGCCATTCCCTGCTGGTCCATGCCGCCCTCACGCCGCTGATCGGCGAGGGATTGATGCGGCTCTTCAAGGGCCTCAGGCAGGAGCGCGTGGCGGCCTATCTGACGGTCTTCCTCTGCCTGACGACCCATGCCCTGCTCGATGCGATGACGGTCTACGGAACGCGCCTGCTCTGGCCGGTTGTCGACACGCCCTTCGGCGTCGGGTCGGTCTTTATCATCGATCCGCTCTATACCCTTCCGCTGCTTGCGGCGACACTCTGGGCTCTGGCGTTGCCGGCGTGGAGCGGGCGGCTCAAACGGGTCACGACGGGCGCGCTGGCGCTCTCGACGCTTTATCTCGGCTGGTCTCTCTTGGCGCAGCAAATCGCCGATAGCAAGGCACGGGCGGCGATGGCGGCGGCGGGCCTCTCAGCGGAGCGGGTGCTCGCAACCCCGATGCCCTTCAACACCCTGCTCTGGCGCACCATCGCGGTGGACGGGCCGGTCTATTACAACATCTACCAACCGGTCTTCGGCGGTCCGGACAGCGCGCGCATCCACGCCCATCCGCGCCTCGAGCCCGGCGGCCCCTGCCTCGACACCCTGCGGCCGGCCGCAACGGTCGCGGCCTTTTCAAAGGGCTATTACCGGATCCTCCGCGACGAAGAAGGCCTCAGGATCGCCGATCTCCGCATGGGCGTGACCCCGAGCTTCGTCTTCGATTTCCGCGTCGCGGCACCGGACGGAGAAGCCTGGAAGGAGATCCATCCGGAACGGATACGCGCGCCGCGCTCCGCCGAAGGAGATGTCGCATGGCTGCTGGGCGCCATGTTTGGCGATCCGGAGGTTCGTCCGGCCGAGGCCGCGAGCCTGTTCGAACCGGGGAAGACCGCGCTGGCCGCGCTACCTGATGCGCCGGCTTGCGGTTAGCTCTCAAACAACAACCCGTCATCCCGGACCTGATCCGGGACCTCAGGCGGCCAGGCGTTGCCCTTCCGTTCGACAAGGTCCCGGCTCTTCGGCCGGGATGGCGAAAATTATGAAATACCTCAATCCAGCTCGACGATCACCGGCGCGTGGTCGGACGGCTTTTCGCCGCCGCGCATGGCTTTCACGACCGCCGCCGATTTCAGCCGAGGCTTGAGCGGCTCGGTGACCCAGACATGGTCGAGACGGCGGCCCTTGTCGGCCGCTTCCCAATCGCGCGAGCGGTAGCTCCACCAGGAATAGAGCTTTTCCGTTTCGGGAACGAAATGGCGAACGGCATCGATCCAGCCGAGGCCGCCCTGCACCCTGGCCAGAGCCTCGACCTCGACAGGCGTGTGGCTGACCACCTTCAAGAGCTGCTTGTGCGACCAGACATCGTGCTCGAGCGGCGCAATATTGAGATCGCCGACCAGCACCATGGGGTCTTTCCCGCTGCGCGCGGAGCCGAACCACTCGACCATCTCGTCGAGGAAGGCAAGCTTGTGGGCGAACTTGTCGTTGACCGCCGGGTCCGGCTCGTCGCCGCCGGCCGGGACGTAGAAATTATGCAATTCGATCCCGCAATCGAGCCGAACCGCCTGATGGCGGCAATCGCTCTTGCCGCACCAGTCGCGCGTGTCGGATTCCGTAAACGGCACACGAGAGACGACGGCGACGCCGTTATAGCTCTTCTGGCCGCGGATCGTCTGGTGTGTGTAGCCCGCCTCGGCGAGCGCCTCGGCCGGGAAATGCTGGTCCTCGGTCTTGGTCTCCTGGAGACAGAGCACGTCCGGCGCGTGGTCCTGCAGGAAACTGAGCACGGTCGGCAGGCGCAGGCGCACGGAGTTGATGTTCCAGGTGGCAATCCGCATGGATGGAAAACTCTCTCGGTCGGAGGAAAGGGAAGCGCTATTCGGCGGCGTCGGCAAGGCCGAGGCGGGCGCCGAGATGGGCTCGGCAGGCTTCGCCGAAAGCCTCGAAGATCTTCCGGTTGATCCCGGCGATCGGCCGCGGCCATTCCGGATGCCACTGCACGCCGAGGACGAAGGCCTTGGTGCCGGAGACGCTGATCGCCTCGACGATCCCGTCCGGCGCCACCGCCTCGACCACGACGTTCTTGCCGGGCTTGTCGATGCCCTGGGCGTGGAGCGAATTCACCAGCGCCGTCTCGGTGCCGGCGATCCGGGCAAGCACGCCGCCGGGCGTCATACGGATCTCGTGCGCCGGGCGGTATTTCATGTCGAAATCCACGTCGCGGCGCATACGGTGATCGAACGTGTCGTCGAAATCGAAAATGCGCTGGTGCAGCGTCCCGCCGAGCGCGACGTTCATCTCCTGAATGCCGCGGCAGATGCCAAGCACCGGAACCCCGGCCTCGATCGCCTTGCGGATCAGCGGCAGCGTGACACCGTCGCGGCGCGGATCATGCTCGGTGCCCTCGACGCTCGCCGGGCCGTTGAAATGATGCGGCTCGACATTGGAGGGGCTGCCGGTCAGCAACAGGCCGTCGAGATGGGCAACCAGGCTGTCGAGATCGAGCTGCCCCGCCTCCAGCGCCGGAATCATCAACGGCAGACCGCCGGCGGCCTCCGGAACGCAGGTGACATATTTCTCCGAAACCCGCTGTACCGAATGATCCTGTCCCTGCTGATGACAGGCGGTGACACCGATCAGGGGCAGAGACGGAACGGACAGCATGGAAGGCTCCTCGCTTGGGGCTGACATCTCGCTCTCGGGGCCGTGACAGCGTGCCGCTGGCAGGCCCGCGAAACCGCTGCCATATTCCACCAGATGGACCTCTCCACGCAACAGCTAGTCCAGCATAAGGGTCTGCTGATCCTTGCATGGATCGCCCTGCTCTTCGCTGCCGAGCGCCTCGCTCCGGCGGTTCCGCGCCGGGGCGGCTGGACCCGGGTGCTGCGCAATGCCGTGCTCTGGCTGCTCAACGGCGCGCTCTCGCCGCTGATCGTGGTCCCTGTCTCGCTCTGGGCCTCGAGCCATGCGCTCGGCTGGCGACCCGACTGGCTCGCCGGCTGGCCGGGATTGATCGCCGATATCCTGGTTTTGGACATGCTGATCTACTGGTGGCACCGGCTGAACCACGAGATCCCGTTCCTCTGGCGCTTCCACGAGGTGCACCATCTCGATGAGTTTCTCGACGTCACCTCGGCCGTGAGGTTCCATTTCGGCGAGGTGCTGCTGAGCGCCGGCGCGCGGGCGGCGGTCATCATCCTGCTCGGTATCCCCTTCACCTCGGTGATCCTGTTCGAGGTGCTGGTGCTGTTCTCGGCGATCTTCCACCATTCCAACCTGAAGCTGCCGCCGCGTCTCGAGAGCGCGCTCTCCCGCGTGATCGTCACCCCGTCGATCCACTGGATCCATCATCACGCGCTCCGGCGGGACACGGATTCGAACTACGCGACGATCTTCAGCTGGTGGGACCTGGCGTTCCGCTCACGCAGCCGGACAACGCGGACAGCGGAGATGAAGATCGGGGTGGAGAGCCGACACGACGAGGAGACGCTGCCGCTGATCGCCCTGCCGTTCCGCGAGCGGCGCGAGCCTATTTCTCGTTGAACTTCCCGGTCGCGAAGTCCCGCGGCTTGAAGAGCGCATCCTGCAGCTCCATGCCCTTGCGGGTCTCCAGCAGGGCGACCTTCACCTCGACGCCCTGGGCATCGGTGATGGTCCATTGCCGGAGTTCCAAGGGAGAGTCCGAGAACACCATCTGGATGAAACCCGCTTCCGGATCGTCGCGCATCCGCATCAGCAATCGGATCACGCCCGGGTTGCGGGCCACCTCCAGCACCTCGAGATTCTCGGTCAGATCCACCGGATCCTCGACCAACACCGCAAGCGGCGTGCTGCCGAGCGGCACGTGGGTGGTCTGCTGCAGCTCGTTGTCCTGGAAGATCAGCCAGGTCCCGTCCGAGACCAGCAGCACCGGCGACGGCTCATCATATTCGAACCGCATCAGGCCGGGCCGCTTCAGCGAGAGAATGCCCTGCGCCGTCGCGCCCTGGTTCGAGACCTGGAGGAAGCGGGCCTGCAGCGTGGTCAGCCCGTTGAAATAGGCCTCGATCGCCTTCAGCACCTGCTTGTCCTCGGCGCTGAGCGGCGCCGCGCCGGAAGGCTGCGGGAGGAGGAGACAGAGCGTCAGGGCGGCGAAGGCGATGAGCTTTTTCATGAAGTCTCAAATGGCAGGCGGGATGCGCGGTTGCAAGCGGCAATATTGGGGCAGCGCGCCGATCGTCATCCATCCCGAACCGTCATCCCGGACCTGATCCGGGACCTCGGGAAGCCTGGTCTCGGCCCTTTGTTCGCCAAGGTCCCGGCTCTTCGGCCGGGATGACGATCAAAGCCGGGGTGACGTCAGCTTTATTCGTCCTCGTTCGGGTTCCGCACCAGGACCTCGCGCTTGCCGACATGGTTGGCTTGGCTGATCACGCCGTCCGCCTCCATGCGCTCGATCAGCGTCGCGGCACGGTTGTAGCCGATCTTCAGGTGCCGCTGGATGAAGCTGGTGGAGGCCTTGCCCTCGCGGGCGACGATGGCAACCGCCTGGTCGTAGAGCGCGTCGCCGCTGTCCGTGTTGCCGCCGGTCAGGCCCGAGAGATCGCCGAAGCCGCCCTCTCCGCCCTCGCCATCGTCCTCGGTGACGCTGTCATTGTATTCCGGCTCGCCCTGGGCGCGGAGGTGGCGGACCACGTCCTCGACCTCCTCGTCGCTGACGAACGGGCCGTGCACGCGGGTGATGCGGCCGCCGCCGGCCATGTAGAGCATGTCGCCCTGGCCGAGCAGCTGCTCCGCGCCCTGCTCGCCGAGGATGGTGCGGCTGTCGATCTTGGAGGTGACCTGAAAGCTGATCCGGGTCGGGAAGTTGGCCTTGATGGTGCCGGTGATGACGTCGACCGACGGGCGCTGGGTCGCCATGATGACATGGATGCCGGCGGCGCGGGCCATCTGGGCGAGACGCTGCACCGCACCCTCGATATCCTTGCCGGCGACCAGCATCAGGTCCGCCACCTCGTCGATCACCACGACGATGTAGGGCAGCGGCGTCAGGTCGAGCGGTTCTTCCTCGAAGACCGGCTTGCCGGTCTCGCTGTCGAACCCGGTCTGCACCCGGCGCTTCAGCACCTCGCCCTTCTTGCGCGCCTCGGCGAGGCGGGCGTTGTAGCCGTCAATATTGCGCACGCCGAGCTTGGACATGGCGCGGTAGCGGCTTTCCATCTCGCGCACGGTCCATTTCAGCGCCACCACCGCCTTCTTCGGATCGGTCACGACTGGGGAAAGCAGGTGCGGAATGCCGTCATAGATCGAGAGTTCGAGCATCTTCGGATCGATCATGATCATCCGGCAGCTTTCCGGCGCATGCCGGTAGAGGAGCGAGAGGATCATGGTGTTGACCGCCACCGACTTGCCCGAGCCTGTGGTGCCGGCGATCAGCAGGTGGGGCATGCGGGCGAGGTCGGTCACCACCGGGGTGCCGCCGATATCCTTGCCGAGCGCGATGCCGAGCTTGGCGCCGGAACGCTCGTAGATGTCCGATTCCAGGATCTCGCGCAGATAGACCGTATCGCGCCGCGCGTTCGGCAGCTCGATGCCGATCACGTTACGGCCTGGGACCACGGCGACGCGGACGGAGACCGCGCTCATCGAGCGGGCGATGTCGTCGGAGAGGCCGATCACGCGGGAAGATTTCGTGCCGGGCGCCGGCTCGAGCTCATAGAGCGTCACCACCGGACCGTGGCGGATCTTGCCGATCTCGCCCTTCACGCCGAAATCGCCAAGCACCGATTCCAGCATCCGGGCATTTTCCTGCAGCGCTTCCGGCGCGGGACCGGCGGCGCCTTCCTGGGCTTCTGCGAGGAGATCCATCGCGGGAAGTTCGTAATCGCCCGCATTGGGGAGATCGAGACTGGCCTGCGCGACACTGGCCTTGGCCGGTTTCTTCGCCGGCGCCGCCTTGCGCGGTGCGGCGGCCTCTTCCGGCATCGCCTTCAGCACCGGCGCGGAGGATTCCACCTCCGGCGCCTTGCGCGGCGTGGAACTCAGGCGCGGCTTCTCTTCCTCGCGCTTGCCGCTGAGAGACGGCTCGCGCCGGCCGACGGAGTCAAAGCCCTTGCGGGCGAGGTTGGCCGTCGCCTCAAGGCCGCTGCCGAGCGCACGGCCGCCAAGTGCGCCGCCTTTGGCACCGAGCGCAGCCGCGGTCCCGACACCGCGGCCCGCCCCACGCGCCAGCGCAAGCCATTCGCGCCAGGAGGCGCCGAAGGTCCAGAGCAGGAGGGAGACGGCCAGCAGGCCGGCGGCCGCACCGATCCAGAGCGCGTCCAGCGCCGCCAGCAGCCCGAGCGCCGAGATCTTGGTCAGGACCAGCGTGCCGACCGCACCGCCGAGTCCGGCCCTCAGCGGCCAGTCTTCCGGCACCGGCAGAACCGACAGCGCAAGACAGCCCGCGATCAGCGCGAAGGGCAGCAGCGCGATGCGCAGCGCGACCCGCTCCAGCGGCCGGTGAGTCATCAGGCGCCAGCCCCAGACCGCGAACAGAAGCACCGGAACGGCGCTGACCAGACCGACGGTCTGCAGCATGACGTCCGCAACGATCGCTCCGGCCGGGCCGAGCAGGTTCTGCACATCTCCGGAACCGGCGGCATTGAAGGACGGGTCGGCCGGGGCATAGCTCAGCAGCAGCGCGGCCCCGAGACCGGCAAGGACGAGCAGGGCAAGGCCGGAGAACTCGGCCGCCCGGCGCCTCAGATAGAGACGCGCGCTCTCGGGAAGGAACCCGCCGCCCGACATGTCGTTTCCGGCACTCTTGGTAGATGCGCTCATATGCTTTTTCCCCGCAGGTCTCGCCGCCGCCTCAGAAATAGGGCGCGATGCGACGCAGACCTTCCTCCGTGGTTTCCGTGTCGTAGACGAGGGCGATGCGCACGAAGGGATCGCCCGGATTGACCCCGTTCGCGTCCTCCCGCGCCATCAGGCCGACCGGAACGATCTTCACCGCCTCTTCGCGCCAGAGGGTCTTGGTCAGGCCCTCGGCATCCTCCGACGGCATGCAGACGAAGAAGCCGGCTTCCGCCTCGTGATAACCCTTCTTGTTGCCAAGCACCCGGCTGGCGATGCGCCAGTTTTCGGCGTAATGCGCGCGGTTGGCCTCGACATGGGCCTCATCCTTCCAGAGCGCCGTCGCCGCATGCAACAGCGGCAGCGGCGTCGAGGCGCTGCCGAACATGATGTATTCGCCGTAGCGCTTCACCAGTTCCGGATCGCCCGCGAGGAAACCGGAGCGCATGCCCGGCGCGCTCGAGCGCTTCGAGAGCGAATGCAGGACGACGATGTTCTCCAGGTTGTCACCGAGCGCCGCTGCGGCCTCGAGGCCGCCCGGCGGCGGGTCGCCGCGGTAGATCTCGGCGTAGCACTCGTCCACCGCCAGCATGAAGTCGTACCGTCGCGCCAGCTCAATCGCCCGCTTCAGATAATCCAGCGTCGCCACCCGGCCCTGCGGATTGCTAGGCGTACAGAGGAAGCAGAGCGCGGTCCGCTCAAGGATTTCCGGCGCCACGTTTTCCGGATGGGGCAGGAAGCCGTTTTCCTCTGTCGCGTTCATGTAGACGGGCTCGGCCCGCCCCAGCATCGCCGCACCGCGATAGGAATGATAAAGCGGGTTCGGCATCAGGATGACCGGCTGCTGCCCGTTCTTGCGTTCCGGAACCGCCAGGAAACCAAGCTGATAGAGCGCCTCGCGCGTGCCCGAGATCGAGGTGACATGGCGCTCCGGGTCGAGCAGGCCGGACGGCAGGCCATAGCGCCGGCCGAGCCAGGCGACGACCGCCTCACGGAAGTCAAGATCGCCTTTCGGTGGCGGGTACTTGTTCCAGAGATGACCGTTGGCCGCGATGATCTCGTTGACGAAGGCGGGCGGCTGGATCTGCGGTTCCCCCACGGAGAGCATGATCGGACGCTTGCCGGCGGCGGGCTCGATGCCCTCCAGCATTCTGTTCAGGCGCGCGAAGGTATAGTCGCTAAGCGGTTGAAGCGCCGGGTTAATCATCGATTGCTGCCCTGTTCGGCCGGGTTCCTCCCCCAGGCCATTCGCGTTCTATCGGGAATCTATAATATAAGCCCGATAGTTATGGGGCAACTTTAATGCAAAGCCTCACATATCGCAGTCTTCGGGTTTCTTTATATGAATTTCAAATAAAATATTGTTCTAAATAGAAAACGGGCCCGGATGTCGCCATCCGGGCCCGCATAGTTCAGGTACTCTCGGGAAATCAGACCCGCTGGGAGCCGCCGCCGAACTCGGGGTAGGCTTCGAGACCGCACTCGGAACGATCGAGACCGAGGGCTTCCTCTTCCTCGCTGGCCCGGAGCCCGATGGTGAGCTTCAGGACGATCCAGACGATCGCGCTGGTGATCAGGACGAAGGCGCCGATGGAGACGATACCGATGATCTGCGTTGCGAAGCTCGCATCGCCGTTGGACAGGACCACCGCAATGGTGCCCCAGATACCGCAGACGAGGTGAACCGGGATCGCACCGACGACATCGTCGATCTTCAGCTTGTCCAGCATCGGAACCGCGACCACGACGAGGATACCGCCGATGGCACCGATCAGCACCGCAATGCCGATGCTCGGGGCAAGCGGCTCGGCGGTGATGGCAACGAGACCGCCCAGGGCACCGTTCAGCGCCATGGTCAGGTCCAGCTTCTTGTAGATGATCTGAGTCAGGATCACCGCAGCCGTCACGCCGGCAGCAGCAGCCATGTTCGTGTTCACGTAGATGGTCGCGATGTCACGAATGTCGGCAGCGGAACCCATGGCGAGCTGGGAGCCGCCATTGAAGCCGAACCAGCCGAGCCAGAGGCAGAAGGTGCCGAGAGTCGCCAGCGGCAGGTTCGAACCCGGCATCGGGTGAACGGAACCGTCGCTGCCGTACTTGCCTTTGCGCGCACCGATGATGATGGCACCGGCAAGCGCCGCCCAGCCACCGACGGAGTGCACGATGGTGGAACCGGCGAAGTCGGAGAAACCCATCTCGCTCAGCCAGCCGCCGCCCCAGGTCCAGGAGCCCTGGATCGGGTAAATGATGCCGGTCAGCAGGATCGTGAAGATCAGGAACGGGAACACCTTGACGCGCTCGGCAACGGTGCCGGAGACGATGGAAGCCGTTGCCGCCACGAACACCATCTGGAAGTACCAGTCGGAGGCCGCCGCGTAACCGCTGCCGTCGCCGGTGAAGCCGTCGGCGGTGATCACGTCGTCAGAGGCGGACCAGACCGCGAAGGAGCCCATGAAGCCGCTGACGTCCATGTACATAAGGTTGTAGCCGACGAGCCAGTAGAGGATGCCCGCGACGGAGTAGATGGTGATGTTCTTGGCGCACTGCATGGTCGTGTTCTTGGTGCGGACCAGGCCCGCCTCGAGCATGCAGAAACCGGCCGCCATCCACATCACGAGGAAACCGTGAATCATGAAGGACAGCGTGTTGAAGATGAAGGCCGTCTCTGGTTCGACGGCAGCCGATGCGGACTCAGTCAGCGCGATCGTGATCGACGCGGTAACGGCCGCCAGAGCGGAAAAGCCGAAAAATTTTCTCATCTGGTGAACTCCTTAAAGCGCGTCGTTGCCGGTCTCACCGGTACGGATCCGGACGGCTTGGGAGACATCCAGCACGAAGACCTTGCCGTCGCCGATGCGACCGGTATTCGCTGCCTTCTGGATGGCTTCCACCACCTGTTCCGCCAAGTCGTCCGGCACCGCCACTTCGACTTTGACCTTCGGAAGGAAATTCACGGCGTATTCCGCGCCGCGATAGATTTCGGTTTGCCCCTTCTGCCGTCCGAAGCCCTTGACTTCGCTGACCGTCAGCCCCTGGATCCCCAGGGCGGTCAGTGATTCGCGGACCTCGTCAAGCTTGAAGGGCTTTACGATTGCCATGATCAGTTTCATGCCGCCCAACCTTCTCCTGTTGTGCTTTGCCGCCCGCCCGTCACCGGGCATGGGCGGATGTCTGCGCACCGCAGATCGATCGAGTTATTACAAATAGCGTGCCGAAATTCGTATTTCTCAAAATTGTATTATTTATCAATATATTAAGAGATTCTTGGGAAATCCGGAAATTCGCTAAGTCTATATTTTGTGCACAAATTTTAGGCACGAATGTAACCGTGATGTAATTTTGTGCATCGCAACAGGAGATGCGACAAAGCGCGCGGGACCTTGTTTGGCGGCTCCGGCCCTGTATCTTCGCTGACACCAACAAGACGCGATCACCCGGAGAAACGGCGTCATGAGTCACCCGGATTGCGATGTCCTGATCGTCGGCGGCGGCCTGTCCGGCATGTCGGCCGCCCTGGCGCTACAGGCGACCGGCCTGAGCGTAACGGTGATCGATCCGGTCCCGGCGGAGGTTCAGGCCGCCGCAGGATACGACGGCCGGACCACGGCGATCTCCCAGAGCAGCAAACGGATGCTGGACCGGCTCGGGGTCTGGCAGGCAATGCCTGACCCTGCCTGCCCGATCGGAGACATCCGCGTGCAGGAAGGCGGCTCGCCCCTATTCCTGCAATTCGACCGCGAGGATGCCGGTCCGGAGGCTATGGGCTTCATCGCCGACAACGGCAGCCTCAAGGCCGGTCTCTACCGCCAGGCCGCTGGCAAGGACGGCTTGACGGTTCTGGCCCCGGCCTCGGTGGCGGCGCTCGAGAGCGGAACAGGTTCGGTCACAGCAACGCTCGAGGACGGTAGACAAGTGACGGCGCGTCTTGCTTTGGCCGCCGATGGACGCCGGTCGCCGACACGGCGGCGGGCCGGGATCCGCGCGACCGAGTTTTCCTACGGGCAGACCGCGATCACCTGTACGGTCACCCATTCCCGCCCGCACAACTACGTCGCCTATGAGCATTTCCGGCCGGCCGGCCCCTTTGCCATGCTGCCGCTGATGGACGCGGAAGACGGAAGCCACCGGTCCTGCCTCGTCTGGAGCGAGCGCACGGCGACGGCGGAGGCGCTTCTCAAACTGTCGGACGCGGAATTCGACCGGGAACTCTCGGATGCATTCGACGATTCCCTCGGCGAGCTCCACGTCAGCGGCAAGCGCTGGGGTTATCCACTCGGCCTTATCCATGCGGAGCGCTATATCGGCCAACGTCTGGTCCTGATCGGGGACGCCGCGCACGGCATTCACCCGATCGCCGGACAGGGCTTCAATCTCGGCCTCCGCGACATCGCGGCCCTGGCCGACACGATCGAGGATGCGCTGCGGCTCGGACTGGATATCGGCTCTGCCCCGGTGCTTGAGAAATACCAGCGTTGGCGCCGTTTCGACGTAATGTCGATGATCGCGGCGACGGACGGGTTGAACCGGCTGTTTTCGAACAATTCGGCTGCGGTGAAGCTGCTTCGCGATGCCGGCCTCGGCCTCGTGCAACGCATCGGGCCGCTGAAACGGGCGTTCATGCGCGGCGCCATGGGGACGGTCGGCAACCTGCCGCGCCTGATGCGCGATCCGGCCCGGCGCTAGGGCCGCGGCCTTACGGCTCGCGGCTGAGGCCGGCCTCGTCCAGTTCCTTGAGATAGCGCGCCCAGATCTCGTCCTTCTCCGCGCCGAGCTTGTGCAGATAGCGCCAGGTGTAGATCCCGCTGTCGTGCAGGTCGTCGAACTTGATCCGGACCGCGTAATTGCCGACCGGCTCCATGCCCATGATGTTGACGTGCGCGCGGCCGTGCACGAGCTTCTTTTGCGACGGCACGTGGCCCTGCACCTCGGCCGACGGACTCTCGACACGAAGCAGTTCCGCCGGAATACTGAAGCTTTCGCCAGTATCGAAATCGATCTCGAGACATTTTTCCGCGGACTGGACGCGAATCTCGGTCGGCCAGATCTCGGTCGAGAAACTCTCGCTCATGGCCTTAGCCCGCCTGATTTCCGGAGGTGGGCGCCAACGCGGCCGCACCCTCTGCCACCGGATCCCCGTTCTCGTCGAGAGACCGCGCCTCGTCGGGCAGCATGATCGGGACGCCGTCGCGGATCGGATAGGCCAAACGGGCCTGCTTGCTCACCAGTTCAGACCGCTCCCGGTCGTAGACCAGCGGCGCCTTGGTGATCGGGCAGACCAGAATCTCCAGCAGCTTCGGGTCGACCTCCCGTTCCGCAGAGCCGGCGGCGGGCTTGTCAGTGCCGTGCATATTCCTCGTCCCTCAGATCGTGAACCGCCATCTCTAGCAGGGCCAGCATGGTGTCGCCACGTTCCTGCAGCGTCGGCGCCTCCAGCAGCGCCTGTTTCTCCAGCGGCCCGAAGGGGCAGACCATCGCGAGCGTCGTCAGGAGCTGGATATCGGCGGCATTCTCGATCGAGTCCCAGTCGGCACGGATGCCCTGGACCGCGAAATAGTCCTTGAGGCCGCGCATCAGGCGGGCGCGATCCAGGACAAGCGCCTCGTCCGACTTCTTGAAATCGTCGGCAAAGCTGCACCAGTCGGCGACCACGCGGCGATACCCGGAGCGGCTTTCCAGTTCCTGTTCGACATGGAATCGCGCGACCCCGGTCAGGGTGATCAGGAAGCGCCCGTCCTCGGTTTCGGAGAAGGAGGTGATCCGGCCCGCGCACCCCGTCCGCTGTAGGCAGGTCGCGTCGGCCTCGGCCGTGTCGGCCGGCTGGATCATCCCGATCAGCCGGTCGGTGGCGAGCGCGTCCTGCGTCATCACGAGATAGCGCGGCTCGAAGATATTGAGCGGAAGCTTGCCGCCCGGCAGCAACAGGACGCCGGGCAGGGGAAAGACCGGAATGCAGGCAGGCATGTCCTCCAGGTTCGGAGAAAAAGGGCTGCGCGACAGGGTATCCGGCATTTCCTTCAGGCCTCCATATTCAGGAAAACAGGACGGCGGAGAGTTTGCGGCGACCCTCGACCGTGACCGGGTCGGTATGGCCAAAGGCTTCGAAGAACTTGACCAGCTGCTTGCGCGCCTTCTGTTCCTCCCACTCGCGGTTCAGACGGATGCTCTCGATCAGGGCATCGACCGCGCCTTCCCGGTCGCCGCCGGCGAACAGGGCCATGGCGAGGTCGTAACGGGCTTGGTGGTTTTTCGGATCGGCCTCGATCGCCGCGAGCAGTTCCGCCACCTCGCCGGCATCGACGCTCTCGCTCGCCAGCTCGAGCGAGGAGATTGCTGCATGAACTTCCGGCGCTTTTTTAAGCTGCTCGGGAAGCTGATCGATCACCTGCTGCGCCTGCTCGACCTGTCCGATGGCGACGAGCGCCCGGATCAGGCCGGCATTGCCGCGGACATTCTCTGGATCGTGCTGCACGACCTGGCTGTAGATGCCACCCGCACCCTGGGCATCGCCCGCCTCGAGCATCTGGTCCGCCGCGTCCAGCGCCTCGTCGAGCGGCGACTCACCGGCCGCTCCGCCGGTCAGGCGCTTGACGAACTCGCGGATCTGGCTTTCCGGGAGGGCGCCCTGGAAACCATCGACGGGGCGGCCCTGAAAGAACGCGAACACCGCCGGGATCGATTGCACGCGCATCTGCTGCGCGATGGCCGGGTTCTCGTCGATATTGATCTTCACCATGCGGACCGCGCCCTTGGCATCGCGCACGACCTTCTCCAACGCCGGCCCTAGCTGTTTGCAGGGACCGCACCACGGCGCCCAGAAATCGACGATGACCGGCGTCTCGCGCGACGCTTCGATCACATCCGCCATGAAGCTGTTCTGGTTCGAGTCCTTGATCAGGTCGGCGGGGTCCGGCGCGGCGTTGATGAGGGTTTCCATTGGATCGTCCGTTCTTTGCTTAAGGGTAAAGTTTGACCGACGGCTTCACTTGACAAGGCCCTCGCGGGTTCAGCCAGGAGCATTGAGATCGAGAATCTCCGGAGCGTAGCCGAGACCGGTCAGGAAAGCCTGAAGCCCCGAAGGGGAGACAGCGATCGTCATTTCATTGGAGAGCGGATGGTAGTTCAGCGGATCGAACTCCAGCATGTCCTTGTCGAGCACCACGGTGACCTCCCGACCGGTATCGTTGATCAGGGCGAAGGGGGAGACCGCGCCCGGGATCACGCCGAGATAGGTCATCAGACGGTCGGGACTGCCGAAGGAGAGCCGGGCGCCGCCGAAAGCCGCGCCGAGTTGCTTCAGATCGATCGGCCGGTCCTCAAGCGTGACCAGCAGCCACATCTTGCCCTTGCGGTCGCGCAGGAAGAGGTTCTTGCAGTGCCCGCCCGGCAACTCTCCGCGCAGCGCCTTGCTGTCCTCGACGGTGAAGAGCGGCGGGTGCCGGTGCAGATCGTAGGCGACGCCGGTTGCGTCGAGATGGGCCAGAAGCTGTTCCGGAGTCCTGGGGGCCGCCCGACCTTCGTCGGAGGCTGATTCACTCTCTGCCATGGCACGATCCACTCTCGATTTCATTGTCCGGCGACGCCGGCAGCGCCCTCCAGGAGCACAGGAAATAGCCGGAAAAGCAGGAAAAACCAAGGGTTTCGTGCTCGTATCGTCCCGCTTCGAAGGACCCGAAAAAAAATGTAATTTCGAGGCTTGCATTGCGAAGAACAGTTTGTATTATCGCGGCCTCTTCACGGCGTCGCTGACGCTGGTGGATGCGGGCGTAGCTCAGGGGTAGAGCACAACCTTGCCAAGGTTGGGGTCGTGAGTTCGAATCTCATCGCCCGCTCCAAATTCTCTTAGGAGAAGTGAAGACAGCGACGAAAAAAGCGGCCCTTCCGGGCCGCTTTTCGTTTTTGCACCAAAGCGTCGCCGAAAGGCCGGGGAGCCGGCTTGCCGGCTCTCCCGCATATCCGGCTCAGAAGCGCGCGATCGCCCGCAAATAGAAGGAGCGGCCCGGCTCGTCGACCTGCACTTCGGTCACATCGAACGAATTCGCGCGATTGAGGTGATAGGCATAGTCCCGGTCGAACAGATTGGTGACACCGACACGGACCTCGAACGGCGTGAATGTCTCGACCGAGGCGTAGAGATCCTGGGTAAACCAGGCCGGGGTCTTGTCCGCGTCACGCCCCGAGCCCGTGCTTGAGTCGTCATCCACCCGGGTCTGCTTCAGCGCACCGCGGAAGACCGTGCCGACCTCCCAGCCATCGCCTTGGTACGCCAGCGACAGGCTGCCTTCAAGCGGCGGGATCTGGGCCAGCGGCCGATCCTCGTCGAGATTTTCGCCGTAGGTATAGGTCGCGTCGCCCGCCAGCACCCAGTTTCCGGCAAAGCGATAATCACCGCTCACGGTGAAGCCGGACAGCAGCGCGTCGACATTGCGGTAGACCGTCGCCCCGTTGGAAAGCAGAACCCCGCTCTGGCCGCGCGCGCTGTCGCGCAGAATGAAGTCGCTGACCCGGTCGACATAGGCCGTCGCGCCGAACGACCAGCCTTCATCGCGGGTCGAGAGACCCGCCTCGAGCTGATGGTGCGCCTCGGGCTTGATGTCCGGATTGCCGACCCAGCTGCTCGCCATCATGTCGGACGCCATGGAACGCTCGGTCGCGTCGGCTGTGCGGACGGAGCGGCTGAGGCCGGCATGGAGCACGGTTCTGCTGGTCAGGTCGTATTCCAGCCGCGCGAGACCGCCGAAATTGTTTTCGGAACGATCCTCCCCGGTCTCTCCGTAATACATCCGGTAGAGATCGTTCGGGCTGCGTCCTTTCGAGGTGACGACCTCGTCCGCCCGACCGAGGCTGGCCTCGACACGGTCGTAGCGGCCGCCGAGCACCAGACGGGTCTGCTGCGCGACATCCAGCGTGCTCTCGACGAAAAGGCCGAGCTGGCCGATTTCCGTGTCCGGCCACATGAGGGAATTCAGCGTGTTCACATTGCTGTCCGACATGCCGGAATAACGTTCCGCCTCGCGGCTGTTGTGCTGGTAGTCGAGCCCGACGGTCAGAGCGGCCGATCCGACGGCAAGATCGCCGGCAAGGCTGCCGCCGAAGGTGTCGGAAGTGGAGTCGACCCTCATCGCCATCGGCGCCGTGCGGGTCCGGAGCGAGTAATTGTCCATCACATGCTCGACGCCCGTCGCGAAACCCTCGGCACGCACTTCAGTGAACGCCCCGAAAGCGACCGGAAGCCTCACCTTCCCCCGCAGGGTCCGGGAATCGTCCACCGGTGCATCCATCGCGGCGCCCTCGAAGAGCGCGTCCTCGGTGCTCGCGAAGCCAAGCCCGAGGGAAAGCGCGGCGCCGTCTTCCTTCTCGTACCCCGCAACCGTGTCGATCGAACGCTGGGAGAAGCTGGACCGGACCTCGTTGCCGTCCCCGTCGTCGTAATTGTCGGCCTCCTTGGCAGCGCCGACCACCCGGGCATAGGCGCCGTCGCGTCCGGCCGCCACATCGCCGAAGGCATCGCGGATATTGCCATTCGACTCCCAGCCGCCGCCAACCTGTCCGAGATATGATTTCCCCGTCTCGAAGACGGGTGCGAGGCGTTGGAAATCGATGTGACCGCCCGGCCCTCCAGCCCCCCGAGTGACGCTCTGATAGCCTTGCGAGACGATGACTTGGTCATAAGTTTCTACAGGCGCGAAGGAGGCCGGGGGATCCATCCGGTTCGGACAGCCGCCGTAGATATAGGCGCCGTCCGTGGTGATGTTGAGCTGATTGCCCTGCATGCCGCGGATGACCGGGTCGATGCCGTGCCCGCCCATCCGCACGCCGGAGATTCCCGGGACGCTGCGGAGGAAATCGCCGCCGTCGGCCGCAGGCGGACTGGCCGGGCTGTGCGGAGGAAGAACGGATTGGGAAGGCTTCGAAAGCCAGGGGGCCTCGACCACGAGTTTCGGGAGGGACGCGGCCGAGCCGCCGTCCGTGGATGACTGGGCCCGCGCATCGACGGCCGGAAACGCCATGGCGGCGACGGCAAGGCCGAGCGGAATCTTGTTTCGAATGCTCATTGGTTTCACTTTCAATCTACAACCTGAATGTCGGATTGCCCCCAAACCTCCGCCCGCCGCGCATGCGCCCACCGGCGCGCGGCCGCACAAGCAGGAGCAGCCAATGCCGGGGAAATGCACGGGAGGGGGCGAGAAACGGCCGACCGGCCGTACCACCTGAAACGAAGGTCTTTGGGAAGCTCTAGAAGCTCAGGAGCGGATCGGAGGCGCCCGGGAGTGGAAAGGAACCCGTCCGGCTCGGCCAACAAGCGCCAGAAGCGGGATGGCTCTTTCGATACGGGAGAAGCTGCCCGAGGGTCCGACTGCAGGCAGGTCCGGCAGGAGCGCAAAGGCGCTGCCGGAAATATGCAAACACGCCGGACAGAACGGCGTGGCGAGATCCGGTGTCCCGCCCTCCCCATCGGCGGGGGGAGCGGAACGGATCCCGCCGGCGGTACAGATCTCCAGTGCCGCGCGAATGACGGCGTCGCGGCCGTCGGACGGCAACGCGTCGGCCGCCATGGCCTGGCCAACGCCGAGCCCGAACCGCATCAGCACAAGTACCGCGGCAAGCAATGCCACGAACTGACGGCGGAAACTCATTCGGATTGCCGCAGAATCACGGCGGCGAAGGCGGCGCTTCACGGACATACGGATCCCATATCAACCCGTGCATGAGCGATCAATTGCCGGATTGACGCAGGCTCACGCCAGAGACTCTACCCGTCGAGCGATTCACGGACTTTCCGGCGCGCCAGCACCGCCTCGCGATGGCTGATATAGGCGGTCGAACAGAAGATCACCGCGCCGCCGAGCCAGACCCATAGCGTCGGCTCCTCTCCGAACATCAGGAACCCCATGACCGCAATCAGCGGCAGCTTGATGAATTCAAGCGGCTGCAGCTGGGTGATTTCGGCAAGGCTGCAGGCGCGGGTCCAGCACATATGGCCGAGCGTCCCGGCGCCGGCGAGGCAGAAGAGCCAGAGCCAGGTCATGGGATCCGGCCACGTCCAGTAGAACAATGCCGGCACAAGCGAAAGCGGGCTTTGCAGCAGCACCATCCAGAGCACGATCGCCTCCGGCCGTTCGGTCGCCGTGAGCTTCTTCACCACCAGTGCGGTGATCGAGATTCCAAGTGCGTTCCCGAGCGCGAGCAATGCCCCCGGCGTGATCGCCTCCATCCCCGGACGGAGAACGATGAGCATGCCGACGAAACCCGCGACGAGCGCCGCGACGCGGCGCGCCCGGATAACCTCGCCAAGCACCAGAACGGCACCGATCGTGGCGAAAAGCGGCGCGGTGAAGCCGAGCGCGGTCGCCTCTGCGAGCGGGATCATCGTAATGGCAGCGAAACCCGCCGCCATCGCAACCAGGTTGATCGCCGCGCGCAGGCTATACAGCCCGTATTTCTCCGTCCGCAGCGCGCCCAATCCCTGCCGCATGATCCAGGGCGCCATCAGCACGACCGCGAGAAAGTTGCGGAAGAACACGACCTCCAGCACATGCAGGGTCTCGGAGGAGAGGCGGATGAAGAGCCCCATCGAGGTGAAGAACACCATCGCCGTGCTCATGAGGAGAGTTGCCCGTACCGTGGCCGGCAACCTTGAAAAGGCGGCGATGAAACGCATGTCTGAGAAGCCTGAGAGCGGTGTGACCCGTCGAGACTATCCCGGCCCTGCATGCATTGCCAGCGGGCAGGGTTCGATCGAGATCCGTCCAACAACTTGACCTGGATCAAAGAAGCGGCAGTGGCGGCATGCTCCACTCGCCGGAGCGAACAACAACAATGACCAAACCAGGAAACGAAAATGTCCCACGTCCTCCACGAGCTCGCAGAAGAATTCCCCGAAGCGGCCGACAAGATTCACGAGTTGAAGCAGAGCAACGCTCATTTCGCCAAACTCGCCGACGCGTACCATGAGGTGAACCGCGAAATTCACCGGATCGAGGCGGAGATCGAAACGACGTCGGACGCTTATGCGGAGGAGCTGAAGAAGAAGCGTCTGGCGCTGAAAGACGAGGTCGCGGGCTTCCTCAACGCCTGATCGGGTCAGACGGAAGCAGATCTTCCTCAAGCAGGTCCTTCTTCAAGAGATGCGCGCGCGTCATGTCGAGGGCCTGCTTGAGTTCATCCTCAAAACGCGTCCGAAGCGCTTCGGACTCCGGATCCGCGAGAATACCGGACCGGAGCCGGGATTCCAGTTCCGCCGCCGCGGCATTCAGGTCCATCAGACCGAGATTCCCCGCGACTCCCTTGATCTGGTGAGCAACCCGGGATGCGGCGATGTAGTCCCCGCGATCGATCAGACCTCCGAGCTTGTCGGCATTTCCCGCGTTCTGCCGGCAGAACTCGTTGAAAAGCCGGCCAGCGAGTTCGTCCGATCCAAGCATCTTCGCGGTGCGCTCGAAAGCTTCGAAGGCAGCACCCTCCTCCCCCGCATCCGATCCGGCAGAGCGGGCTTCTGTTTCTGTTTCTGCTTCTGTTTCAGCCTCCGTTTCGGCCTCGAACGTGATCAACTCGAACCGACCCGAGCGCACGCCGGCCAGCACCCGATAGAGCTTCTCTTCCTCGATCGGTTTCGCGATATGCGCATTCATTCCGGCTTCAAAACAGCGATCGATCTCGGACGAGATCGCGTGAGCGGTCGCTGCGACGATGGGGAGGTTGCCAAAGCGTCCGTCCGCCCGAATCAGACGCGTCGCCTCAATGCCGTCCATGACCGGCATCTGGATGTCCATGAGAACGGCATCGTAGTTCCGTGGACCGCCCGCGGTTACCGCTTCGACGGCGAGCCGGCCGTTGGCGACGAGTTCCACCTCGACCCCGACGCGGCGCAGAAGCGCCTCGATAACCTGTTGATTGATCGCGTTATCTTCCGCAACCAGCACCTTCATGCCCGAAACCTGTGCAGGGAGCGGGTCTGACGGATCGTCCTCGATCTCGCGGTCTTCCGCGAGGGCGCGCAGCAGGCGCAACAGCCTCTCCAGCGCGATCGGCTTCGTCAGTACCCCGCTCAGGCCGGCGGCACGTGCCTGCTCCGTCAGACCTTCCGCGTGTGCGCCGGTCACCAGGACAACTTTGGGCGGAACGTCGTCCCCCATATGGGCCTCCTGGATCATCAGCGCCGTTTCCAAGCCATCGGTCTCCGGCATGATCCAGTCGAGGACCACCAGGTCGAAATCTTTTCCTTCCCGCCGGGCCTCGTCGATGCGCGCAAGCGCTGCCAGTCCGGAATCTGCTTCCTCGACATCGAGCCCTATCGATCGGAACATGCCTGTCAGGACGATGCGCGCCGTCTCGCTGTCATCGACGACCAGAACCCTCCAGTCCCTGAAAGGGGCATTCGCCCTGTCGGCCGTCAGCAAGGGACTGACGGATGTCCGGAACGGGAGGGTGACATGGAAGACGCTGCCTTCGCCGGGTGTGCTTTCGACCCAGATCCGCCCGCCCATCCGCTGAACGAGGTCCAGGCAGATAGAGAGTCCGAGGCCAGTGCCGCCAAATTGCCGCGTTGTCGAGACGTCCGCCTGCGCGAAGGGTTTGAAGATCCTTTCGCGCTGCTCCGCGGTCATACCAATGCCGGTGTCTTCCAGCCTGAAATGCAACTCGACCCGACCGTCGGTCATCTCTCTCGGCTTGACGTGAAGCCTGACCGATCCCTGGCCGGTGAACTTGACTGCGTTGTTGCAGAGATTGGTCAGGATCTGAGCGACCCGGAGCGGATCGCCATAAAGATCCAGCGGCGTATCCGGATCGACAAAGACTTCGAACTCCAGGCCTTTCTCGACCGCCATGTCCCTTGCAATCCCTCCGGCCTGCTCGATGACTTGCCGGAGGTTGAAATCGGTGGCGTCGATTTCGAGCTGGCCCGCCTCAATCTTCGAGAAATCGAGTATGTCGTTGATGATGCCGAGGAGGATCTGCGAGGACGACACGATCTTGGCGACGAAGTCGGTCTGCGTTTCGTTCAATGCGGTCCGTTGAAGCAACCGCCCGAGACCGACGATCCCGTTGAGGGGCGTGCGGATCTCGTGACTCATATTGGCGACGAAAGCGGACTTGGCGCGGCTCGCTGCCTCTGCCTCTTCCTGACGCTGCTTCAGTTCGGTGATGTCGACCCGGAAAGAGAGGAACCCACCGTCCGGGGTCTTCGAATCCTGGATCCGGATCCACCGTCCATCGGGGAGCAGCTGTTCGACAACCGGCCCGGGCTCCACGAACTGCCGGAGCCGCGTCGAGATCCATTCCTCCTCGCGGCCGACGGCTTCCGGGATTTCTCCTTCATATGCCGATACGCGGATGATCTCCTCGAAACTCCGGCCGGGTACCATTGTCCGGCGCGTGCTGGGATACAAATCCTTGAAGCGCTCGTTGCTGAGCACCAGACGCTTTTCGCTATCGTATAGGACAAAGGCGCCGTTCATGGCGTCGAGGGCGATACGCAGCTGGCGCTCGGCCTCGGTTGCAAGTTCCTTCGCGGCGATCAGTCCGGCTTCCTGCGCCGCCAGAGTCTGAACGTCGCCGCGCCGGCGCTCGTGATAGATGCCCAGACCCGCGACCGGCGCGGCGATGGCGAGGCCGATCAGAAGGACCGGGAGCCAGATTTGCAAATAGATCCCGTTGGGGACGATCCAGCCGCCTTTCGGCCGCCCGGCAAACACCCACTCGCCGACCGGAAGACTGACAGGCTGCAGGACAGGGTCGGACAGGAAAAGACTTTCGTCGCCGTAGAAGACATCCCCGCCCAGGCCCATTCCGTCGCGCCCGCGGATCGCGAATTCGAACGTCATCTCAGAGGGGTCGGGCGGTATCCCGGCGGCGGCGTAGAGCTCCTCCATATCGATGACGGCGGAAACCAAACCCCAGAACGTTTCGGCTCCGTCGGGATTCTTCACGAAAACTGGATAGCGCCCGATGACCGCGACACCGCCCTGAACAAGATTCAGTGGTCCGGCCATCACCAGATCGCGCGCGTCTCGGGCCGCGAAGGCGGCTGCCCTTTGCGCCTCGTTCTTGCGGTAATCGAGACCGAGGGCACCTTCATTCCCTTTCAGGGGATAAATGTAGCGCATCACCAGATCCGGGGCGGCACCGATGTTGCGCAACTGCAGACGTCTGGTGAAGAGGCGCTCGGCAATCTTGTTGAACTGATCGCCCGTAATTTCCGGATTGGCCGAGATCGCCGCCGCGAGCCCACCGACAAGCCTGATGTTCGACGCGATGATTCCTTCAAGGCGGGCCCTCAGCAGATCCAGCTCGCTTGAGATCTCCTGACGCGCCTGTGCTTCGTGCGCATGCCGGGCCTCGACCGAGAGATAGCATCCGATGCCAATAGCTGCGGCGAAGACCAGCAGCGCCGGCACCATCGCAAGAATCCGAATTCGCATTGGTCCCTGTTCCGCAAAATGGCGCTCGGGCACACGCGCCCTGATTCTGATCGTTTGGATGATAACCGGTTTGGTTCGATCATACGCTCAGGCGCGTTACCAATCCCTTAAGGTCAGCGGTCCAACCCGGTTTCGGCCCGCCGGAACAAGCAGATTAGAACGATATCGAAACAATTTTGCCGCCGCCGCGGAGATTTCGTCGTTGGGACCGATATGTCCCTGAAATTCAATAATTCGGCGTTTCTCAGGCATGGGCAAATGGGGTAGCCTTCGAACAAGGAACCGGAGCCAGACTTACGGTGGCGGGAGGAAATCGCATGCACGATAAGCTGCACACCCTGAAACAGGAACTGATCGACGGCTTGATCGCGCTGCTGCAGGACCGGGTCGCCAAAGACAAGCAGGCGGAAGCGGAAAGCTTCGTGCGGCAGTTCTATGCGAATGTCGCGCCACAAGACATTCTCGGCGAAGAGCCGGAAGATCTGCTCGGCGCGGTGCTTTCAGTCTGGGAATTCGGCAAGACCCGCGCCGCGGGGAAAGCCACCATCAGGGCCTATAACCCGCGCTTCGATTCAACCGGCTGGCAATCCCCGCATACCGTCATCGAAATCATCAACGACGATATGCCGTTCCTCGTGGATTCCGTGACCACGGCTCTGATTTCCCACGATCTTACGGTCCATCTGGTGATCCACCCGATCCTTGCCGTCGAGCGCTCGGCCGACGGCAAGCTGGAGCGCATACTGGAGAGCGGCGCGGCTGGCGACGGAAATCTGCGCGAATCCTTCATGCAGCTCCGGGTTTCCGAGCAGACTTCGGCCGAGGTGCTCGCCGATATCGAGCGGGAGCTGCATTCGGTCCTCGAGGATGTCCGGTCGTCCGTCGAGGACTGGCGCACCATGCGCGAGAAAGTTCTCGACGTCGTGACGGAGATCGGCGCGCGGCAGACGCCGCATAACCGCGAGGAAGTCAGCGAAGTCATCGATTTCCTGCGCTGGATCGAGGACAACCATTTCACCTTCCTCGGATATCGCGAGCTCGACTATGTCGGCAGCGGCAAGAGTGCCAAGATGCAGGTGGTGGACGGATCGGGCCTCGGCATCCTGCGAAATCCGGATGTCGGCGTGTTCGACGGTCTGCGCGAACTCGGCCAACTTCCGGAGGACGTCCGCAGCTTTTTGACCAGCCCAGACCTGTTGCTGATCATGAAAGCCAACCGGAAAGCGCGGGTTCATCGCGCCGTTCACATGGACACGATCATCGTCAAGAAGATCGACGAGACCGGCAAGGTCACCGGCGAGCACCGCTTCATCGGCCTCTTCACCTCGGTCGCCTACAATCAGCGGCCCAGCGACATCCCGATGCTGCGCCAGAAGGTCCACCGGATCGTCCAGCGCGGCGGCTTCGCGCCGGACAGCCACGATGCGAAGGCGCTGGTCAATATCCTGGAAACCTATCCGCGGGACGAGCTGTTCCAGGCGAGCGAGGACGATCTTCTCACAACGTCGATCGGGATCCTGCATCTCCAGGAGCGGCAGAAGACGGCGCTGTTCGTCCGTGCCGATCCCTTCGAACGTTTCGTTTCGGTAATTCTTTTCGTCCCGCGCGATCACTACACGACCCAGATCCGCGAGCGGTTCGCCGAAATTCTCTCCAAGGCCTTCGACGGCACCATCGCCGCGTTCTACACGCAGATGTCGGAGTCCGTGCTCGCCCGGCTTCATTTCATCATCAAAACGGAACGGGGGCAGGTTCCCGAGGTCGATCTCGCGGAGCTTGAGCACCGGCTTGCCGATACCGCGCGGTCCTGGGCCGACAAGCTGCATCAGGCTCTGGTCGAGGCCCGCGGAGAGGAGCGCGGGAACACCCTGCTCCGACGCTATCGCAATGCCTTTCCGTCCTCCTACAGGGAGACCTATTCGGCGCAAGGCGCAATCTTCGACATCGACCGGATCGAGGAAACCCTGTCCGACGGCCGCCTGGCGATAAACCTGTTCCGCCCGGTCGGTTCCGGCGACCGGGAGCTGCATCTGAAATTCTTCCATCGCGACACGCCCGTCCCGCTCTCGGACGTGATGCCGATGATTGAGAATATGGGCGTCCGGGTACTCAGCGAGCGTCCCTATGAGGTTTCCTCGAGGGACCTCGGCAATGCGGTCTGGATCCACGATTTCGAGATGCAGCTAAAAGGCGGCCAGGCCGTTGATGTCGCCCGGATCCGCCAGCCGTTCCACGACGCCTTCGAAGCCGTCTGGACCGGCAAGATGGAGGATGACGGCTTCAATATCCTTGTCCTGCAGGCGGGTCTGACCTGGCGGCAAGTGTCGATGCTGCGTGCCTATGCGAAATATTTACGGCAGGCCGCCTTCACCTTCTCCCAGACCTACATGGAAGAGACCCTGGCGGAAAACGCGCCGATCGCCCGGCTGCTGGCCCAGCTCTTCGAGGCGCGTTTCGACCCGGCGAAAGACGGGTCGAAACGGGCTTCGGAAGCCGATGCCGTCTCGGCGGAGATCGAGGCCGCACTCGACAATGTGGCCAATCTCGACCAAGACCGGATCATCCGCCGCTACCTGAACCTGATCCAGTCCACGTTGCGGACGAATTATTACCAGCCGGACGCGGCGGGCGGGCCGAAACCCTACATCTCCTTCAAGCTCGACAGTCAGGCGATCGAGGACCTGCCGCTGCCGCGCCCGCTGGTCGAGATCTGGGTCTATTCGCCGCGCGCCGAGGCTGTGCATCTGCGCGGCGGGCGGGTCGCCCGCGGCGGCATCCGCTGGTCCGATCGGCGCGAAGATTTCCGCACCGAGATCCTCGGCCTGATGAAGGCACAGCAAGTGAAGAACGCTGTCATCGTCCCGGTCGGCTCCAAGGGCGGCTTCGTGGTAAAGCGCCCGCCCGCCGACGGCAGCCGGGAGGCAATGCAGGCCGAGGCGATCGAATGCTACAAGACTATGATGCGCGGGATGCTGGACATCACCGACAATATTTCCGGCACCGACATCGTGCCGCCGGAAATGGTGGTCCGGCACGACGAGAACGATCCCTACCTGGTGGTCGCCGCCGACAAGGGGACGGCGACCTTCTCCGACATCGCGAACGGCGTCTCCCAGGACTACGGCTTCTGGCTCGATGACGCCTTCGCCTCCGGCGGTTCGGCCGGCTACGATCACAAGAAGATGGGCATCACCGCAAAGGGTGCCTGGGAATCGGTGAAGCGCCATTTCCGCGAGATCGGCGTCGATATCCAGACTACGGACTTCACCGTGGTCGGGGTCGGCGACATGAGCGGCGACGTGTTCGGAAATGGAATGCTGCTCTCCAAGCACATCCGTCTCGTCAGCGCCTTCAACCACATGCACATCTTCTTCGACCCGTCCCCCGATGCGGCGAAGAGCTGGGCCGAACGCAAGCGGCTGTTCGACCTGCCGCGCAGTTCCTGGACCGACTACGACACGAAGCTGATCTCCAAAGGGGGCGGGATCTACGCCCGCTCGGCGAAGTCGATCGATGTCACACCGGAGATGAAGACGGTCCTCGGCGTGAAAAGCGACAAGATCACGCCGAGCGACCTGATCCGCGCCATGCTGATGGCGAAGGTCGACCTGCTCTGGTTCGGCGGCATCGGGACCTACGTCAAGGAAAGCGGCGAGAGCAATCTCGATGCGGGAGACCGGGCCAACGACGCGCTGCGGATCAATGCAAGGGACATCGGGGCCAAGGTGGTCGGCGAAGGCGCCAATCTCGGCGTGACCCAGCGGGCGCGGATCGAGTTTGCGCTCGGCGGCGGACGGATCAACACCGACGCAATCGACAATTCCGCCGGCGTGGACTGCTCGGACCACGAGGTGAACATCAAGATCCTGCTCGGTGCGGTGGTCACCGAGGGCGACATGACCCGCAAGCAACGCGACAAGTTGCTGGAGGAAATGACCGACGAGGTCGCGGATCTGGTCCTGAAGGACAATTACGACCAGAGTCAGGCCCTGACCATGGCGATGGAGGAAGGCACCGCGCTGCTCGACGCCGAGACCCGGCTGATCCGAGAACTCGAGCGCAGCCACCTGAAGCTGAACCGCGAAGTCGAGTTCCTGCCTGACGACGAGACTCTGGCCGAGCGCATGGCCGCCGGCCGCGGCCTGACCCGCCCGGAACTGGCGGTGCTGCTCGCCTATGCGAAGATGGAGCTCTATGACGAGATCCTGCCGTCCGAGCTACCGGATGACCCGATGCTGGCCGAGGATCTGATCCGCTACTTCCCGGCGCGCGTGCACAAGAGTCTGGCGGCGGCGATCCGGGAGCACAGGTTGAAGCGCGAGATCATCGCGACCTATGTCGCCAACAGCATGATCAACCGGGTCGGCGCGACGTTCGTCAATGCCGTGCGCGAGCAGACCGGCGACGGCTCGCCGGACATCGCCCGTGCCTATATCGTCGCCCGCGACGTCTTCGCCATCCGCCAGCTCTGGTCGGCGGTCGAGGATCTGGACAACAAGGTCTCCGCCGACGTGCAGACCAGCATGCTGCTCGACATCAAGCATCTTGTCGAACGGGCCGCTGTCTGGTTCCTGCGGAACGAGCGGCGTCCCCTCGACCTGCGGAACCTGACAGGAACCTATATCGAGGGGATCGCCGAACTGACGCAGGCCCTCGACAAGGTGCTGACGGACACGCATCGCGACGCGATCGCGAAGAAAGCGGCGAAACACGAGGCGGCCGGGGTTCCGAAGGAGCTCGCGCGCGGAGTCGCCAGCGCCGATGTCCTCGTGTCTGGCTGCGACATCGTCCGCCTGTCCCGGCAGACCGGCGAGACCGTGCCGCGGGTGGCCGAGGTCTATTTCGCCCTCGGCAACAAGTTCTCGATCGACTGGCTCCGCGAGCGGGCCGACCTCGTGGTGGCCGAATCCCACTGGCAGAAGATGGCGGTCTCGGCGGTGGTCGACGATCTCTACAATCACCAGTTCCAGCTCGCCCAGACCGTGCTCGGCGAGTGTACCGAGGCCAAGATGAAGAAAGCGGACGCCGAGAAGAAAATCGACAGATGGGCCGCATCGCGCAAGGAGGCGTCCGAGCGGATGAGCCGCCTGCTGGCCGATCTCCGCGCGGCGGACGGCGTCGATCTCTCCATGCTGGCCGTCGCCAACGGCCAGTTCCGCTCCCTGCTCGCCCACTAGGCTGGCAGGCGCGGGGGTGAGCCTGGCTGGAAGCGGGCCTCCGGGCGGACGCCGCGCGGCCATTTCCTGGTGTCTGTTCGACTGGGCGAACTCGCCGCTGCCGACGGTGATCATCACCTTCGTCTTCTCGGCCTATTTCGCCCGCGGGGTGGTCGGGGACGAGGTCGAGGGCACCGTGCTCTGGAGCCGGGCGCTGACGATCGCCGGGCTCGCGGTCGCGATCCTGGCGCCCGTGCTCGGCGCCATCGCAGACCGTTCGGGCCCGAAGAAGCCCTGGATCACCGGCTTTTCCCTGCTGGCGATCCTCGCCGCCGGGGCGCTCTGGTTCGTTCATCCCGACCCCGGTGACACCGTGCTTGCTCTTGTTGCGGTTGGGCTGGTGCTGATCGGCACCGAATTCGCGAACATTTTCTACAACGCCATGCTCGGCGGCATCGCCCCGCCCGGCAAGCTCGGTCGCATCGGCGGCTGGGGCTGGGCGCTCGGCTATCTGGGCGCCATCGTCTGCCTGCTGATCGCCCTCTTCGGCTTCGTGCAGGCTGAGGTGCCGCCCTTTGGGCTCGACAAGGGAGCGGCGGAGCATGTCCGGGCGACGGCTCTGCTGGCCGCCATCTGGTTCATGCTCTTCTCGATCCCCTTGCTGCGCTATGTGCCGGACGACCTGCACACGCCACTGCCGGTATTCCGGGCGGCGCGCGAGGGTCTGACAACGCTCTGGGGTACGCTGCGCGGGCTGCGTCGCCACCCGGATATCTGCATCTTTCTGATCGCGCGCATGCTCTATGCCGACGGGCTCGCCACGCTGTTCCAGTTCGGCGGGCTTTATGCCGCCGGCACTTTCGGCATGAGCTTCGCCGAGATCATCCAGTTCGGCATCGCCCTCAACGTCACCGCAGGGATCGGCGCCTTCCTCTTCGCCTGGGTCGACGACTGGATCGGCGCCAAGCCGACCATCGCGATCTCGCTTGTCGGGCTGATCGGTTTCGGCTTCGCGGTTCTTGTGGTCGAGGATGTCGCCTGGTTCTGGATCTTCGCGCTGGCGCTCGGGATCTTCGTCGGCCCGTCTCAGGCGGCCAGCCGCACGCTGTTGACGCAGATGGCGCCCGCAGTGGCCCGTGCACAGATGTTCGGACTCTATGCGCTCTCCGGCAAGGCGACGAGCTTCCTCGGTCCGGCTCTGCTCGGATGGGTCACGGTGGCGTTCGACAGCCAGCGCTGGGGCATGGCGACGATCCTGCTGTTCTGGATCGCCGGCCTTGCCCTGCTCGCGCTCGTCAGGCCCGCATCTCCGCGCGGACCTGCTGCCTGAAGACATCGATCGGGACCGGGTTTCCGCCCCGGTCGACATGCCAGAAGGTCCAGCCGTTGCAGGCTGGCGCCCCCTGAACCGCCGCACCGACGGAATGGATCGAGCCCTTGGCGCTGTCAGAGACGAGCGAGCCGTCAGGACGCACCTTGGCGAACCAGCGGCGGCGCTGGTCGAACAGGACCTCGCCCGGGCGCAGCATGCCGCGTTCGACGATATTGCCGAACGGCACGCGGGGCTCGGTCCGCTTGCTTTCGATCTTCAGCAGGCTCTCGTCCTCGATCCGCTTCACATGCGCAATGCGGTTCATGGCGATCTCGGCATATTCCTGCTCGCGCTCGATACCGATGAAGCGGCGGCCGAGCTTCTTCGCCACGGCGCCGGTGGTGCCGGAGCCGAAGAACGGATCGAGCACGACGTCGCCCGGCTGCGAGGTCGAAAGCAGCACACGGGCCAGCAGGCTTTCCGGCTTCTGCGTCGGATGCGCCTTGCGGCCATCCACTTTCAGGCGCTCGGAGCCGGTACAGAGCGGCAGCAGCCAGTCGCTGCGCATCTGCTGATCGTCGTTGAAGGCCTTCATGGCCTCGTAATTGAAGGTGTAGCGCTTGCTCGACTCGCTCTTGGCGCACCAGATCAGGGTCTCGTGCGCGTTGGTGAAGCGCTTGCCTCGGAAGTTCGGCATCGGGTTCGTCTTGCGCCAGATCACGTCGTTCAGGATCCAGAAGCCGAGATCCTGCAGGATCGAGCCGACCCGGAAGATGTTGTGATAGCTGCCGATCACCCAGAGCCCGCCATCGTCCTTCAGCACCCGGCGCACGGCGCCAAGCCAGTCCCGTGTAAACTGGTCGTAGGCCTGGAAGGTCTCGAACTGGTCCCAATGGTCGTCGACCGCGTCCACCACGGAATTGTTCGGCCGGACGAGTTCGCCCTGAAGCTGGAGATTGTAGGGCGGATCGGCAAACACCAGATCCACCGAATTCTCGGGTAGTTTATTGATTTGTTCGATGCAGTCGCCGACCAGAATCTGGTCCAGCGGCAGCCTGATTTGCGCCGTCATTTGGTCCGTCCGCGCCAAGGAAAGATCCGCGGAGTCTCCGGTATTCGCGGAATCCCGTCAAGACGGCGATGTCTATTTACTAAATAGAGTCAAATACTTACAAGTCGAACACCAGATGTTGTGTGAACTCGGAACCCTGCCCGGACCTCTAGCGGGTCCGAACGGCCGAAACAGCTTCGCGCACCGGCCGGAAGGACTGGCGGTGATGCGGCGTTGGACCGAGGGTCGCGAGCGCGGCCAGATGCTGCGCCGTTCCATAGCCCGCATTGCGCTCCCAGCCGTAGCCCGGATGACTCTCGGCGAGCGCGATCATGATGGCGTCGCGGTGCACCTTGGCGATGATCGAGGCGGCGGCGATGCTCGCCGAGCGCTGGTCGCCCTTGACCACCGTGCGGGCCGGCATCGCGAGTTTCGGCAATCGGTTCCCGTCGACGAGGCAAAGGTCCGGCGTGGTCCCCAGTTCGCGGCCAAGCGCCTCGACGGCCCGGCTCATCGCCAGGAAGGTAGCCTGCAGGATGTTGATCCGGTCGATCTCCTCGACATCGGCCATCCCGATCCCGAACGGAACGGTTTCCCGCAACCTAGCCGCGATCGCATCCCGTCTGGCGATGGAAAGCTTCTTGGAATCGTTGACCTCGGCGATCAGGGGATCGGCGTAGAGTGCCGGCGGAATGCAGGCCGCGGCGGCGACGACAGGGCCGGCAAGAGGTCCACGGCCGACTTCGTCGATCCCCGCGACGAGCGTTCCGCGGTCACCGCCCGCATCGATTTCGAGGCTCAGATCGGGCAAAAAACTCATTCCTCAGATACAGAGTACCGGTTCGGAAGCTACCCAAATAACCTTGAAACTTCATATGGTTGACCGGGTAGGCCATGGCCGGGACGGCCCGAGTCCGCCGCCGGTTCCGACCCAGACTTACATCACGGTCCGCCTCGGCGCTACAAGTAGTTATGCGACAGGCACTATCCCCGAAATATTGTATCGGTGACATGTTCCGGCTTGCGACTCCCGGGGCCCGCGACGAGATAATCTCCGGGATTCCAACCGGGAAAGCGCCATGCTCGAAGACTGGATTGCCGGGTTCGCCATTTTCGCTCTGACCCTGAGCATCACACCCGGCCCGAACAACACCCTCTTTGCCACCTCGGGCGTGAATTTCGGCATTGCCCGGTCCGTTCCACACATCCTCGGCGTGGCCATTGGCTTTCCCGCGATGATCGCTGCCGTCGCGCTGGGCCTATGGTCGCTGCTCAGCGCCGTGCCCGGGCTGCTTGAGGCGCTGCGCTATGCCTCCATGGCCTTCCTCGTCTATCTCGCCTGGAAGATCGCCGGCGGCTCGGCGAACAATCTCGGCAAGCCCGCAAGGCCGATGCGGTTTCACGAGGCTGCCGCCTTCCAGTGGGTCAATCCCAAGGCCTGGCTGATCTCCGCCGGCGCCATCACGACCTTCGGCGGCGTGCTCGCAGACGGTTCCTCCGCGATTGCCTCAAGGCTGCCGGTGATGTGCGTTCTGTTCTTCGCTGCGGTGATCATCTCAGGCTTCACCTGGGCCGGGATCGGGGCAGGACTGTCCCGCTGGCTCCAGGGCCCGCGGCTCCGCGCCGCGAACATCGCGCTCGCCCTGCTGCTGCTCTCCTCGCTCTTCCTGACCTGACGGCGGGTCAAAGCAGGCTGAGCTGGTCTCCCGTCCGCGGCGGGACCTGGAACCGGTCCGTCCGGAGCGGCGGAAACTTCGAGGCGAGCCCCGCCCGTTTCTTCGCCACCTCGAAGCGGCGATGTATGAGCGCGGCATAGGGACCCGAGCCGCGCATGCGCTCGCCCCACTCGGCACGGTAGAGTGCACCGTCCCGGGTCTGCCGGATCAGCGAATAGACCCGCTCCGCCCGGTCCGGGAAATGCTCCTCCAGCCACTCGCGGAACAGGTCTTTTATCTCCAGCGGCAGCCGGAGGAGGATGTGTCCCATGCCGCGCGCGCCGGCTTCCGCCGAGGCCTCGACCAGCGCCTCGATCTCGCCGTCATTGATCGCCGGAATGATCGGCGCCGCCAGAACGTGCACCGGGATACCTTCCGACTTCAGCGCGTGTACCGCATCGAGCCGGCGCGCAGGGGTGGCGGCCCTCGGCTCCATGATGCGGGCGAGATCGCGATCCAGCGTGGTAATGCTGAGCGCCACGGAAACGAGGCCGCGTGCCGCCATCGGCGCCAGGATATCGATGTCGCGGGTAACCAGAGCCGACTTGGTGACGATCGAAAGCGGATGGCCGAAATCCGAGAGCACCTGCAGGATCTCGCGGGTGATCCGCCGCTCCTTCTCGATCGGCTGGTAGGGGTCGGTATTGGTGCCGAGCGCCATTACTTCCGGCCGATATCCCGGCTTGCGCAGCGCCGCGTCCAGGAGCGCCGCCGCATCCGGCTTCGCCAGCAGCTTGGTCTCGAAATCGAGCCCCGGCGAATAGCCGAGATAGGCATGGGTCGGCCGGGCGAAGCAGTAGATGCAGCCATGCTCGCATCCCCGGTAGGGGTTGATCGAGCGGTCGAACGGCACGTCGGGGGACTGGTTGCGGGCGATGATGGTGCGCGAGGCATCCACCGCGACCTCCGTCTTCGGCCGCTTTTCGGCGTCCCAGCCGTCCGGCGAGCTGCCCTGGAAGGGATTGTCGCCGGGCCAGCCGCCGATGACGCGCTCCCGGCGCTCGCGTTCGAACCGCCCGGTCGCGTTGGTGACCGCGCCCCGCCCCTTCATGGGCGAGCGGATCAGGACCTCGGGGTCCGCCGCCTCCGGCATATTGAAATCGGTTTCGACCATGGACGCATGGTAGAACTGGATTTAGAACAAAACAAGAACAATTAGGACTCCCCGGACGGGGTCTCCTTTTCCATCCGGTGTCCTTCGAGCCGTTCCGCCTGCTGCTCGCGGCGGGCCGTGCCGGCGTTATCCTCGGCCCGTTCGGCGCGGGTACGGCCGAATTTGGTCCGGTTTTCCTCGGCTTTTCGCGCATCGGTCTCGCGCGCTTTGCGCTTGCGGGCCTGACGCAGGTTGACGATCTTGCCGCTCATCCCTTCCTCCGGAACGTCCGCCCGGCGCTCAATCCAGCACCAGCGGGTCGGGACCCTGCCATTCGCCGCGGACCCGTTCCATGGTCTCGCGACGGGCGATCCGGCGCAAGCGCTCCAGAACCCCCTTGAGCATATGGTCGCGCTGGCCGTCCCCGCCCTTCGAGACCTGCGCGACGTTTTCGGCATACCAGCGGCAGCCCCAGGTTGTGGTCCGGAGCCAGGTCAGCCGGCGGAACGGCAGAAGCCAGGGCTCCAGAGAGCGCGCGAGCGACGGCGGAACGGCCGTCCTGTAGGTGTCGTAGAAATCGATGACATCCTCGCGGCTCACCTCTCCCGTGACGTCCGGATCCCAGGTCACGGAGGTGTGGAGCGAGGCATGCGCGAGGTCGATCGCCGGATTTCCGTACTGGGTCTTCTCCATGTCGACGAAGATCGCGCGGCCGTCCTTCTGGACCACATAATTTCCCGGGTGGGTGTCCGTCAGGACAAGTGTGGGCGGCAAAGGGGTCATGCCGTGCTCGGCGGCGAAATCCCGTGCCCACTTGCGCTCCTCCTCGAGGATCGCCCGTGCGCCCCGGTCATCAATCAGAGCCGGGATGAATTCCGCCTGCGCCTCGATCAATGCGACCAGCGCCTCGATCGGACGTACGGTCCGGGCCAGCGGCGCCATTTTTTCCGGCACCGGCAGGCGGTGCACGCTGGCGAGCGTCTCCGCGATCTGGGGCAGGTCGCGCGGAAGCAGGGCAGGCTTGCCTTCGACCGCATCCACGATGAGGGCGCCGTTCGGCAACCGCGGGCTCGGGTCGAGCTGGCCTTGAATAGCCGGGGTATGGCGGCTTGGCGCGGCACGACGGAAACACTCGGCCTGCAGGGAAAGCGCTTCTTCCGGCGTCATATCGCGCCCGGCATGGCGCGGCACCCTGACGAGCAGCTTCTGCCCCTTCCATGTTCTGTCGCCGAGCAGAACGTGATCGTGCGTGAGGCCCCGTTCCGGCAGTTTGATCAGATCTTCGAGAGCGAGCCCATGGTAAGTCTTGAGCTTCATCAGCTCGGCATGGAGATTGCGCAGGTCGAGATCGGTGGTCATGGCCGCAAACGTTCTGAAATGGTCTAATCTGGCGCACCGCTGACAGCAGGCGCGCCTCTCCCGCATCTGTTAGCACAGCAGGTGAAGTAACGGAAAAATAAGGTCGGTCTTGGTTAAGCGCGGGACATCGAAGAACGAGGATCTGTGGCGTGTTCCGCCGCCGGGCGCTTTCGGTCCGCTCGACGAGCACGGCCGCCGCATCGGCGTGCCGGCACCGGAATTGTCGCTCAGCATCGTCATCCCCTGCCTGAACGCCGAGCGCGGGCTGCAGCGAACCCTCGACGCCCTCGCCAGTGCCGCGCGCTCGGGTTTCACGCCGGAGATCGTCGTGGTCGACGGCGGCTCGACGGACCGTACAAGAGAGATCGCTGAGGCGGCCGGCGCGCGCGTCATCGAGAGCCCATCCGGACGCGGCACGCAGCTCGCCGCCGGGGCACGGGCCGCGAAAGGCGACTGGCTGCTGTTCCTGCACGGGGACACCGCCCTCGACCGCGGCTGGGCCGCCAGCGTCATGGTGTTCACCAGCAACGAGCGCAACCGGGAGCGGGCGGCGGTCTTCAGCTTTGCCCTCGACGACGGCAGCACGGCGGCCAGACGGCTCGAGAAGATCGTGCGCTGGCGCAACAGGTGGCTCGGCCTGCCTTACGGCGATCAGGGCCTGCTGATCCACCGGCGCTTCTATCGCCGTCTCGGCGGCTACAAGGAGATCCCGCTGATGGAGGATGTTGATATGATCCGGCGGATCGGCCTTGCCCGTCTCGCCCTGTTCGACGTCCGCGCCGTGACCTCCGCCGAACGCTATGTCCGCAGCGGGTATCTCCGGCGCATGCTCCGGAATTTCGTCTGCCTGACCCTGTTCTTCTGCCGTGTCCCGCCGCGGCTGATTGCCCGGATCTACAGCTGAGCCCATGCCCCGCAAGACCCTGATCCTGTTC
Organism: Nisaea sediminum; assembly: GCF_014904705.1. Classification (NCBI taxonomy): domain Bacteria; kingdom Pseudomonadati; phylum Pseudomonadota; class Alphaproteobacteria; order Rhodospirillales; family Thalassobaculaceae; genus Nisaea; species Nisaea sediminum. The sequence goes on along the minus strand of NZ_JACZCQ010000006.1, from coordinate 688,197 downwards.
GCAAAGACGCCGCGCGCCGGCCTCGTCAAGAGTCGCCTGGCCCGTGATATCGGGCGCCTCGCCGCGACCCGCTGGTATCGCGGGAATCTCTCCGGAACCCTGAGGCGGCTCGCCCGCAGCCGGCAATGGGACTGCCGCATCTTCGGCACACCGCATCATGCCGCCCGCTGGCCCTGGCCGCGTCCCTGGCGCTTCCATCATCAGGCCTCCGGCGATCTCGGACATCGGATGCTGCACGCGCTCCGCACGTTCGGTGGAGGACCCGTGGTGCTGATCGGCAGCGACATCCCGGGGATCGCGCCGGCGCATATCGCGGAGGCCTTCCGGAAGCTCGGGCGCAACGACGCGGTTTTCGGACCTTCGGCCGACGGCGGCTACTGGCTGGTCGGTTTCTCGCCACGCTATCGCGGCGACCCGTTCCGGCAGGTGCGCTGGTCGTCGGAACATGCCCTTGCGGACACGCTCAGGGGATTCGCCCCAGGCCACCGAATCGGGTTCGTCGCGGAATTAAGGGACGTGGATACGGGTGCCGACCTAGAGGCCCCCAAGACCTAACCTGTCAGGCGGAGCGGCCGTAAAGCTCGTGCTCGCGCAGGCGCGGCATGATCTCAACGAAATTGCAGGGGCGGAAGCGGATATCGAGCTGGTTGACGAGGATCTCGTCCCAGGCATCCTTGCAGGCCCCGGTCGAACCCGGCAGGGCGAAGAGATAGGTTCCGCGCGCCACCCCGGCGATCGCCCGCGACTGGATCGTCGAGGTGCCGATCTTCGGGTAGCTGATCCAGCGGAAGAGCTCGCCGAAGCCCTCGATCTCCTTCTCGAAGACTGAGCGGAACGCCTCCGGCGTCACGTCCCGGCCGGTGAGCCCGGTTCCGCCGGTCGAGAGCACAACGTCGATCCCGTCATCCTCGATCCAGCTGCGGAGCTGGCCGGTGATCTCGGGAACGTCGTCCTTCACGATCTTGCGGTCGGCGAGGATGTGGCCCGCGCCGGTCAGGCGCTCGACCAGCGTGTCGCCGGAACGGTCCGTTTCCAGTGTCCGTGTGTCGGAAACGGTCAGAACGGCAATGTGAACGGGTACGAAAGGACGGGACTCGTCAATTCCTGGCATGTTTCGGGTCGCCCGGCTGCTCTGAGAGATCGATTGACTCATAGCGCGGCCAGGACCCGGCGGCAATGTGATCCAGCGACGGAGCGGGCTGGCCGAGGCGCAGCCGGTACATCCAGAGATTGGTCAGCACCCGCTCGATGAATTCGCGGGTCTCGTGCCGCGGGATTGACTCGATGAAAAGCAGCGGATCCTGCTTGAAATCGACATCCTTGGTCCATTTCCGGAGCGTGCCCGGGCCGGCATTGTAGGCGGCGAGAAGCTGGAACAGGCCCTCGTTCACGCTGTCCTGCTTCAGCAGGTGGCCGACATATTCCTGGCCGAGCTTGAGATTCAGGCTCGGATCCATCAGCGCCTTGCGCCCGTCGCGGCTGCGGAAGCTGTGGTCGCCCGCAACCCAAGCGGCGGTGCGCGGCATGATCTGCATGACGCCGATGGCCCCGCGACCGCTGCGCGCATTGGCGTTGAATTTCGATTCCTGCCGCGCGATGGCGTAGATCAGGGCCTTGTCGATCCCGGCGATCGAGTCAAGCTGCCAGTCCGGGAGCGGATAGAAGGCCGCGTAATAGGGCCGGTCACCGCGCGCCCGAAGAATCCCGGCGATCCGCATGGCGAGGCCCGGCATGCCGTTGCTGGCGGCGACGGTCATGATCGCCCCGTGCATGTAGTCCGGCATGTTCGGATAGAGCCGGCGGAGTTCCTTCTCCGCGAGGTCCATGCGGCCGACCTGCAGCAGTGCAAAGGTCCGGCGTCCGCCCGGAGCGCCGAGAAGCGATTCCTTGGTATCCTCGTTCAGCTCCGGCAGGGTCCAGTCCAGCGGCATGTCAATGCCGAGCGCCCGCCGCGCCAGAAGCCCATAGAAGGTCGCCGAATGGGTTGCCGCCTGCGCCAGCCAGAGAGTGGCCTGACGCGGCCGCCGCTCCGCCAGATGCGCGCGCGATGCCCAGTAGGCCCCGGCAGCCTTCACCCAGCGGGAGACGTCGGGGGCACGGGCAAGCGACTCGAAATGGCCCGATGCGGCGTCGTAATCGCCCTGGCGCCAATAGGCGAGGCCCGCCGTCCAGTGCGCGGTCGGGATCAGGTCGCCGGACAGCTCGAGGCTTTCCTTGGCGTAGCGGATCGCCTTTTCGTCGACATTGAAGACGAAATAGCCATGCGCGATCTCGGCCAGCGCATGGGCCCGATCCGTTTTGTCGAGACCTTTTCCAGCCTTGGAACTCAGATATTTGACGCCGCCGGTCGGATATCCCTGACGGACAAACCTCCGGATTTCGCGGATCACGCTCCGCCCCTGGCGCGATACGGCCGGCCCCTTGCGGCTCAGATGCTGTTGCGGCTCGACCGCACCGTTCACCTGGGAGGCGCCGCTGCCGGTCAGATAGCCCTTCTCGGGCCGCGCCGGGGGCTTCCAGTTGCCGGGTTTCCGGCGCAGCGCCAGACGATAGACCTTACGCGCGCCCGGATGGTCCGCGTACTGCGCCATCCAGTCCTTCAGTTCCTTGTATTTGGACCGATAGGCGGTGGGATGCATGTAGCGCTGATAGAGCACGTGGCCGATCAGGACCTCGTCATCGAGTTCCGCAATCAGTTTGTCCGCGGCGCGCCATTTGCCGGCATCCTGCAATTCGAAAATTTTGCGATATCGGACGACGTCTTCTTCGCCAATCACCTCGAACCGGATTTGCGTCGCGGCCGAGTCGGTATCGAGAACGTCGTATGATGATGCTCGCGGCGGAATCGCATCGTTGCGCGCCGCGGCGTCAGCCGGCCCGTAACTGGTTGATATCCCCGTGGCCAGACCGAGGATCGCGCCTGCGATCACCTGGATCGAGAGCCACCCCCGGCGGGTCGGAGTCGGTTTTTCACCTCTCATCATGACCACGCTAAGTAGGGCAAGAAGAAGGCAATCTCAAGCAGCGATTTCGGGTACCTGCATCCCGCCAATCGCCACAACTACTTAAGTTTGGATTTTGATGTAAAGGCTTAATACAAGGTAATACTCGTCATTATTTCAATAGGTTAGACGGTATAACCAGATTGGTTAACGGAAGCGGAGAATTCTCACCAATTTAAGCGAAAACATTTCCGTAAATTATTGAATAATTTGCTTTATTGCGAGCAGATCGCGCCATGCGAGGGCCTTCTGACCGGAGGATCGGAGCAGAAAAGCAGGATGAAAAAGCGGGATTGCCGGAATGGGTCCGTCGAGCCCCGGACCGGCATATTCGAACTGCCGTCCGCGCAGCCTCATGATGCCCTGTCGCTGGTCGAGAAGCGTTTTGGCCGAAGTCCCTCCGACTGGAACCAGAACGCGCGGACGGACCAGCTCGATATGGCGCCGGATGAACGGCAGGCAGGTCGCGATTTCGGCCGGTGTCGGCTCCCGGTTCCCCGGCGGGCGCCAGGGCAGGATATTGGTGATATAGGCGTTTTTTTCCCGATCGAGTCCGATCGACTGCATCATCCGGTCCAGCAACCGTCCGCTGGCACCGACGAACGGGCGCCCCTGCCGGTCCTCGTCCGCGCCCGGCGCCTCGCCGATGAACATCACATCCGGCTGTTCCACGCCCTCGCCGAAAACGAGATTGGTCGCAGTCACCTTCAGCGGGAAACCCTCGAGAGCTTCAAGCGCGGCGCGCAGCTCGTCGAGTGTCTGCGCCGCAGAGGCAAGGGCCCGGGCGGCACTGTCCGACGGTGGCTCCGCAGCGGCCGGCGCACGCCGGGGAGCGGCTTCGGCAGCGGGTTTCGGCATTTGTTGCGGGGGCGTAACAGATGCCGGGGCAGCGCTCGCGGGAGACTGGGCCGGGATCGGGACAGAGGCTGCGGCGGTGGCGGCGGCGAACCAGTCCACCGGCTCGTCCCCGATGGCCTCGTCGGCACCGAGTTCGACATACCACCGAAGCAGCGCTTCGGGGTCCGGTTGGGTCTCGTCCAGCGAAAGGCTCACGCGTTCCTCGTCTCTCATTCGTGACACAGGCCGCGTCGCGTCGCTTGTCGACGCCCGGGAGCTGTGCCAAGTAAGACACTAACCTGTGTAAGAAACGATTTGGAGAGGTTCATGGAACGCGAGTCGATGGAATACGACGTCGTTATCGTCGGGGCCGGTCCTGCCGGCCTGTCGGCCGCGATCCGGTTGCGCCAGCTTTCGGAGCAGCATGGCCAGGATCTGAGTGTCTGCGTGATCGAGAAGGGCTCCGAGGTCGGCGCCCATATCCTGTCCGGCGCGGTGATGGAGCCGCGGGCGATGGCAGAGCTCTTCCCGGATTGGAAGGAGCGCGGTGCGCCGCTGAACACGCCGGTTACCCAGGACCGCTTCATGTACCTGACCCGCAACGGCGGATACCAGCTGCCCTGCCCGCCGCAGATGAACAACCACGGCAACTACATCATCAGCCTTGGCAATGTCTGCCGTTGGCTCGCCGAGCAGGCCGAGGGTATGGGCGTCGAGATCTATCCGGGCTTCGCCGCCGCCGAGGTGCTCTATGACGAGAACGGCGCCGTGCGCGGCGTCGCGACCGGCGACATGGGCATCGGCAAGGATGGCGAGCAGACCGCGAACTACACACCGGGCATCGAGCTGCATGCAAAGCAGACCCTCTTCGCCGAGGGCGTGCGCGGCTCCCTGACCAAGACCCTGTTCGAACGCTTCAACCTGCGCGACGGCGTCGACCCGCAGACCTACGGCATCGGCATCAAGGAGCTCTGGGAAGTCGATCCGGCTGTGCATCAGGAGGGCCTCGTCCTCCACACGGTCGGCTGGCCGATCGACGGCGGCACCTATGGCGGCTCCTTCCTCTACCATCTGGAAAACAACCAGGTGGCGGTCGGCTACGTGATCGGCCTCGATTACGAGAACCCTCATCTCAGCCCCTTCGAGGAATTCCAGCGCTACAAGACCCATCCGAAGATCCGCCCCTTCTTCGAGGGCGGCCGGCGCATCTCCTACGGCGCGCGGGCGATCAACGAGGGCGGTTTCCAGTCGATCCCGAAGATCACCTTCCCCGGCGGCGCGATCCTCGGCTGCTCGGCCGGGTTCCTGAACGTGCCGAAGATCAAGGGCTCGCACACCGCGATGAAGTCCGGCATGACCGCCGCCGAAGCCCTGTTCGACGCCATGAAGGACGGTGCCGGCGCGGGACTGGAAATCGCCGATTACCGCGCCCGGATGGAGAAGAGCTGGGTCTGGGACGAACTCAAGGCGGTACGCAACATCCGTCCGGGCTTCAAGGCCGGCTTCCTGATGGGCATGGCCAATGCCGGTATCGAGACCCTGTTCAAGGGCAAGAGCCCCTGGACCCTGCATCACCACCACGATCACGAAAGCCTGAAGCCGGCGGATCATTGCGAGAAGATCGACTATCCGAAGCCGGACGGTAAGGTCAGCTTCGATCGCCTGTCCTCTGTCTTCCTCTCCAACACCAACCACGAGGAAAATCAGCCGGCGCACCTGACCCTGAAGGATCCCTCGATCCCGGTGCAGCACAATCTCGCGCTCTACGACGCGCCGGAGCAGCGTTATTGCCCGGCGGGAGTCTACGAGATCGTGCGCGACGACGACGGCAGCAATCCGCGCCTGCAGATCAATGCGCAGAACTGCGTCCACTGCAAAACCTGCGACATCAAGGATCCGACCCAGAATATCAATTGGGTGGTTCCCGAAGGCGGGGGTGGACCTAACTATCCGAACATGTAAACCGACTGACTCCTGAGGCCGTATCGCCAGACCGCCGGAAACGAGAGGGTAGAATCATGACTGCACGAGGACCGCGTAACGGATGCCTCGCAGTGGCAATCCTTGCGGCCGTGACGCTGTCATCCTGCGCCGCGACCGGTCCGGCGGCGGATCTCCCCGAGATCCCGCAGCGCGATACGGTCTCCGGTGATTATCTCAAGGCCCTGCACGCCTATCGAAGCAGCGACCTCGGCGCCGCGGCTCAGAATTTTGGCGCCGTGCTGGCAGCCGATCCTGGCAATCCAGGCCTGACTCAGCGCACTTTTCTCGCCCGCATTTCCGACGGGCGAACCGCAGACGCGCTGGATATGGCATCCGATCTGGTCGCGCAGCAGAACGGCTATGCCTTCGGCCGTCTCGTGCTTGCCCTCGCCGCCATGAAAGACGGGGACTTTGCTGCCGCCCGCGGACAGCTCGAGGCCCTTGAAGAGTCGCGCCTGACGCAGATCCTGCGTCCGCTGCTGCTTGCCTGGGTCGAAGCCGGCAGCGGGAACTGGGCGGCGACCGAAAAACATCTGGACGCGATCCGCAAACAGGGAGGGTTCGCCCTCCTGGCTGATCTTCATGCCGGTTACATCGCGAGCCTCAAGGGGGATTTCGAGGCTCTCGACAAATCGTTCCGTTCCGCGCTTTCCGCGCTCGACCGGCCACCGGCACGGCTTCGCATCGGCGCCGCGCTGCATTACGCCAAGGCCGGCCATGGCACGGCGGCACGCGAGATCCTGGCCGGCGGCGACCTCACGGATCAGAACAAAGACGCGCTCGCCGCCGCTCTGGCAGCCGCGGAGGCCGGCGGCCCGGCCAAAGGTCTCGTTTCTTCGGCGACGGACGGCGTCGCCGAGGCCATGTTCGACATCGCGAGCGCCTTGCAACGGGACCGCGGCAGCGAAATCGCGCTGATCTATGCCCAGCTCGCGCTTTACATGCGGCCCGACTTCCCGCTCGCCCGTCTGCTGGTCGGGGAAATTCTCGACGACCGCAACCGCCATGCGGACGCGCTGGAGATCTACCGGGGGATCGGGCGGGATTCGATCTATCACTTGATGGCCGGACTGAGGACAGCGGCGGCGCTCGATGCCGAAGGGGAGAGAGCCGCCGCGCTTTCCGTGCTCCGCGATCTCGCCCGGACCTATCCGGACAACGGGACGGTGCTGGTCCGCCTTGCGGACACGCTTCGATCCGACGAGGCCTGGGACGAGGCGATCGCGGCCTATGATGGGGCCTTCGAAAAGCTCGGCCCGGCCGCCAACGACGACTGGACGCTCTATTATACCCGCGGCATCGCGCTCGAACGGGCCAAGCGGTGGGAGCGGGCCGAGGCAGATTTTCTGAAAGCGCTCGAGCTGTCGCCGGAACAGCCCTACGTCATGAACTATCTCGGCTATTCCTGGGTCGAGCAGGGCATCAACCTCAAGGAGGCGCAGTCCCTGATCGAACGCGCGGTGCGGCAGCGGCCGAACGACGGTTACATCGTCGACAGTCTCGGCTGGGTGCTTTACCGGACCGGACAGCACCGGGAGGCCGTCACCCATCTCGAACGGGCGGTGCAGCTCCGGCCTGGCGACGCGGTGATCAACGATCACCTGGGCGACGCCTATTGGCGGGTCGGCCGCCGCCTCGAAGCAACCTACCAGTGGCGCCGTTCTCTGGAGATGAACCCGGAACCCGATCTCGCTTCGGAGATCGAGCGCAAACTCAGCGAGGGTCTGGTCACGGACGGCGCGCCGACCACGCCCGGAAATGGCTGATATCGGCACGCGGGTTCTGCTCGCGCCGGCAAAGGTCAATCTCGGACTTCGTATCCTCGGCCGTCGGCCCGACGGCTATCACGAGCTGGTCAGCCTCGTCGCCTTCGCCGATCTATTTGACCGCATCACGGTGTCGGCGGCCCCGGGGGCCGAAGACGCGCTGACTGTGGCCGGCGCGTTTGTCAGCGCGCTCGACAGCGACAATCTGGTTCTGCGCGCGATTTCGGGCTTTCGCAGCATCGAACCGGGCTTTCCCGCGCTCCGGATCCATCTTGAAAAGTCGATCCCCGTGGCTGCCGGGCTTGGCGGCGGCTCGGCGGATGCCGCGGCCATGCTGCGTTTTATGGCGGGTCTTTCCGGACGCGACCCGATGGGCGAAGAAATACGGCGCCTCGCGGCCTCGCTCGGCGCCGATGTGCCGGTCTGCCTCGAGCCCCGCAATCGGATCATGCGGGGCACCGGCATAGACCTCGATGCACCGGCGGAGGATTTCGCGCCGCAGCCGGTTCTGCTCGTCAATCCGGGGGTCCCGGTGCCGACCGGGGCCGTCTTCGGCGCCCTGGCCGCCGGGCCGGTTCCGGCGGGTGTGGCGGGGGACGAAACAGGTCCGCTCGATCGGAACGACCTCGAAGCCCCCGCCTGCCGCATCGCTCCGGAGATCGGAACCGTCCTGACATTTCTGAGAGAGCTTCCGGGCGTGGCGGCCGCCCGCCTGTCCGGCAGCGGGGCAACCTGTTTCGCCCTGTTCGAGACCGAGGCCGGACGCGATCAGGCAACCCGTATCGCCGAAGCGGCACATCCGGACTGGTGGCTGCATGCCGGCGTGATTCGGAACTGGGCTTCGGACGAGCTGGAACTTCCGGCCTGACGGAGCCCTCAGGGCGTCGCGGCCTTCAGGCGCTTAAGGAGTTCCGGGCTGACCTCGCCCGTTTGCGGAATGCCGGCGGTCTTCTGGAAGGCCCGGATGGCGGTCCTCGTCTTTGGCCCCATCAGCCCGTCGAGACGTCCGTCGTAGAGTCCAAGACGGGTGAGCTCGCCCTGAGCTTCCGCGACCAGGCTGGCCGGTGTGGTGGTCACGATCTGGACGCCATCGGCGCCGCCGAGCGGCGTCTCCATTTCCGATGTCACGTCCCCGCTTCCGGCCAGAAGTTCGATCGCGCGTTCGTCGCCGGCTCCGGCGGCAGCACGATATAGATCCAGGGCAGCCGCCTTGTCCTGCGCGACCCCCAGACCCTCGTCCGTCATCACCGCGAGATTGTAGAGGGCCCGGGCCAATCCCTGGTTCGCCGCAGCCCGGAACCAGCGGGCCGCTTCCTCAAAATTGAGCGGAATGCCGCGGCCTTCAGCATACATGACCCCGAGATTGTACTGCGCGTTCGGGTGCCCCTGCTCGGCGGCACTGTGATACCAGAGCAGCGCCCGCACATCGTCCTTGCGGACGCCCTGACCTGTCTCATAGAGCACGGCGAGATTGTATTGCGCGCTCGGAAGTCCCTGGATCGCGGCCTCCCTCAGCAGCTCCGCCGCGCGCGCCGGATCCTTCGAGCCGTTCTTACCAGTGAGATAGCTGATCGCGAGGTCGTGCTGCGCGGTCGCATCGCCTGCTTCGGCGCGCGCCGCCAGTTCGTCACGCGCCGACCCGGAGGCGCCGGCATCATTCGGCGGCAATGCGGCAACCCGACCGCCACTTGCCGCCGCGCCCGGGGACGCGGGCAGAGGCGGCGCCGGCGGCGGCGCCACTTCGGTCACCGACTTCGCGGGGGACGCTTCGGGAACTGGAACCGGCCGCGTTTCCTGTGGTTTTGGTGCGATCTCGACCGGGGCGGGGGCTGGCGGCTCCGGTGCCGGCTCCGCAATCGTTGTCGGGGGTTCGGCGGCCGGCGACGGCACCTCTGCGACAACGGGTGGCACCGTCTCGCCCGGGGCCGGTGCGGGTTCCTCCCGGGAGGACAAGGCATCGGGCGCGGGTTCGGGCTCGGACCGCGGCTCCGGTGCCGCGAACTCGCTGCTGGCCGAAGCCGGAGATTCCTCCTTCGTGCGGGTCTGATCGGAGCCCGGTTCCGGCTGTTCGGTCTTGTCACCACCGAACAATGCGGTTTTCGCCTCGTTCAGGATCGGGTCCAGCTTTGCCGAGAGCGTCTCCACGATGTGAGAGGCTCCGATCGCCACCGTGGTGATCGCCGGGCGGACATCGCGCTCGATCCCGGCCCGCACATGACCAAGGCCGACATGATCCGCCGCGACGTAAAGGCCCGCTGTGGCGAGAATCAGGACGGCGGCGGCGGATAGCGCGAGTTTTCGGCGGATCGACCGGCGTGGACGTACCGGACGGCGGATGATCTCTCCGGCCGCGGCGCCAGGGTGGGATTCATAACCGCTTTTCTGCACGCCGCGGAACGCCATCGGCAATTCGAGCGGCTCGGCCGGAGCCGGAGCGCGGGACGGCGGCTCCAGATCGAACTCCGTCGGCCCGAGGTCTCCGGTCGGCGGCGGCGGCTCTGTATCCGCTGCGTCGACAGCGCCCGCGAGCGCTCGAAGCCGCCGGTCGATTTCCCGAGCCCGGTCGGAACCCGCGCCCGCCTCGCCGGTCACCAGCGGCATGTCGAAACTGTCTATGCCCGGATCCAGATCGTGGATCGGAGGTAGCGGGAAACCGTGGTCCGGCGCTGCGGCCTCGGCGGGCCAAGACGCTTCTTCCTCGGGCAACGGGGGGGCTTCGGGGCCGAAATCGTCGTCATAGTCGGACTCTGGCTCCAGCTCCCGCTCCGCGTCCGGAGCGCGGCCGATACTGGGCTGCGCCTGGGCATTACGCTCCAATGCGACCATGCGTTCGGCGAGATCCAGCAGAGCAAGGCCCATCGGACGCAGGGCATTATCCAGCCTGTTGGAGGACGCATCCAGTTCGTCGTCGACAATCTCGAGCAGGACGTCGGCGCTTGCCCCGCCCATTCCCGCCAGGCCGGGTTCCGGGAGCGCATCCGGAACGTTCGCCGCCGGCTCAGAGTCCGGACGGTCGTCCCGAGGGCGCTGGCCTCCATGCACCCGAATGGCGTGATCGATCCAGGCTCCTATCGTCTGCTCTTCCCGATCCGCCGCCGCACGTGCGATATCGCGGACATCTTCCTCGATGCCCTTCACGCTCCATGTTGTCGGCTTCCGGACCACCGGCACTCCTCGGTTGATCGGCTGGGCTAGAGAGTAGTGGTCGGATCGATACCGCCTAACCTTCCGCTTTCGTTCAATTTATACACTATCGAACGGTAGCGCTACCCGCGACGGAAAAGGCGTGAGAAGAAACCGCGTCCGGAGCTATGGCCCGGCAGAACCAGGCGCTCGACCCGGCCAAGGCGCTCGGAGAGCCGCATGACGGCGCGTTCGATCGGTGCGGTGGAGAAAGAGGCTTCCTGGGTCCCGGGCAACGCGGCCGGTCGTGCATTCAGCTGACCGACTTCGGCGGTCAGAGTCTCGATCTTGCTCAACAAGGGCTCAAAGCGCGCGAGGGTTCTGTCCTCCGCCGCGTCAACCTTGGATCGGAGTTCCCGCAACTGTGACTCGAGCGTTTCCACCCGTTTGACCAGCGCCGCGCCTTCCGCCTCGGACATTCCGGGCGCTGCGGGCGTTGCCGCAGGCGCCGGAACCGGGTGCTGCATCTGCGGGACGGGCGGCGGATATCCGGAATTGGCCGGCATCGGCGGCTGAACCGGGGCCGACGCGGCCACATGCTGGGCACCGCGGAACTGCCAAGGATAGCCGGCAGAGGCCGTGGCCACCATGCCCCGATCGATCGCCTCTTCGGCGACGCTCCATTGGCCCCGCCCGAAGGCGAAACGCGGATCGACCCGACCGCTGCGATGCCGCTCGCGCGGTCCGTCGGCATCCCGTTCGACCGGAGAAGGTATATGCTCGCGAGCGGGCTCGGACTCCGCGACCGCCTGCTTTTCCTCGGCAGGTTTGTCGCTCGCCGCGTGGCGGATCTGTTCGCTCAGCCAGACGCCGATCGGCATGCCCGCCTTGCGCGCCGCGATCTTGGCCGCTTCGCGGTCTTCGGCAGAGATACCTTTCACACTCCACGGAGATTTGCCTGACACCCGACAACCCGCCTTTGGCTTGTTTCAAGGGTCGCGCCACCGTGACGGCGGCCGATCCGCTGAAAAGTACCAAAGGTTACCCGGTAGCGCAAGGGTTTCTGCGACTTTGAGGGGATATGGCGCACCCGATATGACCGGGTAGAAAGCGGTGTCAAGTAGTGCGAAGTGCCAGTTTACCAGCCGTCGAGACGACGCTGCTCCGGTATCTGTGCCGCGGGTTCCGGATTTTCGGACGTCACCTCTTCGAGCCGGGTCAGACGGCGGGCCATCCGCTCGATAATGTCCTGCAGCGGTCCGACGACATGGGCGACCTGTTCCTCGGCCGCATAGATCCGTTCGCGCACGGCGGCGCGCAGCGCCTCTTCATCATCCGGGCTGGCGACGATCGGTCCGCCGCTTACGCGCCCGGCCGGACGCGGTTCCGCCGAAGCATCCGGCTCCGGGCCGACATCGCGGATCGCACGGCTCACCCATTCGCCGATCGTTATGCCCTGCTGCGCGGCCGCCTTCTTCGCGATCTCGCGCGCCTCGGGCGACACGCCTTTCAGGCTCCAGGGCAGCACCGATTTGGCCATGTCCGTCTTCAACCTCGAAAAGCCAAAGGATCTGAGGAGTCTAACCGCTCGTCCCGCGGATGTTAAGGGTGCGGTGTCGAAGCGGTTGCAAGCAATCCGCTTTCTGACTATGTTCCCGCGCGATTGGGGCGTAGCCAAGCGGTAAGGCAGCGGTTTTTGGTACCGCCATGCGCAGGTTCGAATCCTGCCGCCCCAGCCACTCAGTCTTCCCGGATTTCATAGATCTCGACAGAACCGTCGGTTCCCTCGACGGACTGCTCGCCGATTGCCGAAAGACCCGGCAGATCCGGCGCTGCTGCGGCCAGCTCCCGGGTCGCGCCGTCGCAAAGGGCCCGAACGCCAAGCGCCTTCGTATGCTTCTCCAGCTTCGCCGCCCGGTTCACCGCGTCGCCGATCACCGTGTATTCCAGCCGCTCGGCATCGCCGACAGCGCCGAAAACGACGCGCCCGCTGGCCGCCGCCATGCAGATCCTGAGCGCGCCCGGCGCCAGGAGCTCCGCGTCCGGTGTCCAGTCCCGGGTCGCAGCGAGCAGGGCCCGGATCGCCCGGAGCGCGTTCGCCGCATGCGCCGAGTCCGGCTCCGCCGCGCCGAAGGTCGCCAGCACCCCGTCGCCGAGAAACTTGTCGATGCTGCCGCGATGACGCCGCAGCGCCGGGCCGACCAGGGCCTGATACTCGGCCAGGATCCGCAGCACCTGTTTCGGCTCCAGACGTGCGCTCAGCGCCGTGAACCCACGGATATCGACATAGAGGATGGTCGCCTCGCGGTGCTCCCCGCTACCGGCCGACAGTTCGGCCTCCGCATGCGTGATCTTGCGCGCCACCTCTGGCGCGAAGAAGCGCGAGAGATCTCGTGCCGCAGTGCCTTCCGCAACGGCACGCACAAGCAGGCGGCGACCGCGGTGAATCGCCACCGCTAGGATCGCGGTGACCATCAGGATGGAGATCACCTTGTCAAATTCCGCGCCGATCAGGACTGCGTTGGACGTCAGATAGTCGACATAGTCGCGCGTGATCATCGGGTCGGTCGGATCAACCACCATCGCATAGGCGACCAGTGCCAGCCAGCCGAGTGCCGAGCCGATACCGGCGAGGAGGACATAGCCGACCTCCAGACGGAAAGAGCGGAGAGCGATGAAAATGAACACATAGAGGATTGTCGGCGCCTTCAGATAAAACGAGGCCGGCTGCTCGTACTGCAGGTGAAAGCTCCAGATCGTCACCATCAGCAACACGATGTCGCCGATCACCGATAGAGCAAGGAACCATGGCGGCAGAAGCCGCCGGTAGGACAGGACAAGGCGCAGGATCGTAAAGGCGAAATAGGCGCTCAGAACCCAGGGGATCGGCTCGAACCGGGCCGTTTCAGCGAAGGTCTTCGGAGACAGCGTGTAGAGCACCGACCAGATCGAGACCACGGTCAGCTGGACCCAGCCGATCAGGATCTCGTTCTGCGCTTCCTGCTCACGGATCGCCGCCTCGACACGGCTCGGCAGGCGTCCGGTGTCCTGTTTCGTCTTTCCGGTGCTCTCCGCCATCTCCGCCTTGCCTAGAGCTTCTCGAGCCAGAGGCTGGTCTCCAGAGCTCCGTCGGGGAGCGGCAGCCAGCCAAGATCCGGCACCTCTGGCGTCCCGAGCAGACGGGTCCGGGCGAAATGGCTCGAGAAGAGAGGCGCAAAGCCCTTGCCCGCGAGCAGCGCGGCGACCAGCAGCTGCTCGTTATATGTGCGCCACGCCCAGGCCTCGGGATAGGGGTCAGGCAACACTATGTCGTGAATATGCACCAAGAGGCCTGCCGGCAGCGTCGGAAGCAGGTGATTGAGGACCAGATCCACATCCGATCCCGGCAGCGCCAGGTGGCTGGAATCGAGAAACAGGATGTCGCCCGATCCGAGCCGTGGCAGGTCTCCCGGCTCCACCTGCTGGATCGTCCGGTTCAGGAAGCGGACCCCGGTGCCGGTGAGATCCGCGCGGGGCACCGGATCGACACAGGTGATCTCGGTGGCGAGGCCGCCATCGCGGACCGCGCGGGCGAGAAATCGCGTGCTGTGCCCCGATCCGATCTCCAGGATCCGCGCCGGACGGCGTTCGCGGACCATCACATAGGCCGCCGCGGCATCGAGTGCCGGAAACCAGTCCTGGCGCCAGCGCGGCTCCGGAGGCGGTGCGTCCCCGATCGCCAGAAGCGCCTCCCGGTAGCTCCCGATCGTATGCAACACGCCGGTGAATGCCGGTAGCGCCTCGCCGGCGAAGCGCTCCTCTATCCACGCATAACGACTACCTTCGCTCGGCACCTCCGCCGCATAGCGGTAGGGCATGAAGTAACCCATTGGTTTTATGCCGAGAATGGTGCTGAGGCCCAAGCGTATCCGGCGCCAGGTATGCCCCAGTGACGGGTGATTGGTTCGGGTCATATCAGGGTGTAACTGTCAGGCCTTCATGGGCTGCGACCGTGCCCGGACGACGCTCTTCGGCCTGCCGCACGATTTCGTCCATGACCTCGTCGGTGTGGCTCGGATCATGATGGAACAGAACCAGCTTGCCCACCCCTGCCGCATCCGCGAGCCGGATACCTTCCTGCCAGGTCGAATGGCCCCAGCCGACGAATTTCGGGAATTCCTCGTCGGTGTAACAAGCGTCGTAGATCATCACGTCCGCGCCCTCGATCAGTTCGAGGATATTCCGGTCGGGCTCGCCCGGTTTGTGTTCGGTGTCGGTCACGTAGCAGATCGACTTTCCGCCATAGTCGAAGCGGTAGCCGATTGCGCCCTGGGGATGGTTCAGCATCGTGGTGCGCACCGAAATGTCCGGACCGAAGTCGAGGACATCGCCCGGAGCGAAATTCCTGAAGGCCAGCTCCGACTGGAAAACCTCAAGCGGCACGGGAAAGAGCGGCGACGACATCAGCCGGGCGAGGACGTCGCGCATGTCCTTGCCTCCGGAGAGGTGGCCGGACCAGATCCTGAACACATTGCCTTTCTTGAAGGCGGAGGTGAAGAAGGGCAGGCCGCCGATATGGTCGAGATGGGAATGTGTGAAGAGCATGTCCGCATCCACCGCCCCCATCTTGTCGAGCTCGAGCCCGAGATTTCGCAACCCGGTGCCGGCGTCGAGAATGAAAAGCCGGCCGCCGCAGCGCACTTCCAGACAGGCCGTGTTGCCGCCGTAGCGCACGAAGTCCGGCCCTGGGCAGGCGAGGCTTCCGCGCGCGCCCCAGATCCGGACAAAAAACTCGGCTCCCGGCGACAAGTTCGATCCCCCCACCCAATTTCGGGTTAAATTGCCGGTTCAATCGGTGCCGCAAGTCTGCATGACCCACGCCGACGTGAAAAGATCAAATCGGGACAAGCGCCTAATTGGGCTCAGGGGACCAGCCGGTAGCCGCCGGGATCGGTCACCAGGATCTGCGCGTTCGAGGGATCGATCTCGATCTTCTGGCGCAATCTGTAGACATGGGTCTCCAGCGTATGGGTGGTTACGCCGGCATTGTAGCCCCACACTTCGTTCAGCAGAGTCTCGCGCTTCACCATGCGCCCGCCGGTCCGGTAGAGGTATTTCAGGATGGCGGTTTCCTTTTCCGTCAGACGCACCTTCTTATTTTTGGCCTCGTCGATCAGCAGCTTCGCGCTGGGACGGAAACTGTAGGGGCCGATGGTGAAGACCGCGTCGTCGCTTTGCTCGTGCTGGCGCAGATGCGCCCGCATACGCGCGAGCAGGACGGCGATCTTGAAAGGTTTGGTCACGTAGTCGTTGGCACCGGCATCGAGACCGAGAATGGTATCCGCATCGCCGTCCTGCGCCGTCAGCATCACGACCGGAGACTTCACGCCATGGCGCCGGATCAGCCGGCAGACGTCGCGCCCGTCCATGTCGGGCAGGCCGACATCGAGCAGGATCAAATCGAAATGGGCCGACTTGACGGTCTCCAGCGCTTCCGCTCCGGTCCCCACCGCCTGGACTGCAAATTCCTCATGCAGTTCCAACTGCTCAGCCAGCGTGATCCGAAGCGCTTCGTCGTCTTCGACCAGCAGGACTTTCTTACCGTTCACCATCACCCGACACGATCCGTTACATGAAATGGAGTTCCACACTTAAGAAGAATGGGCTCCGAATACCAGAGTCTTAAACGGGCTCCACGACGACCTCTTTCCAGAAACTGACGAAGTCTCGAAGACGTTCCGCTTTCCTTGTCGGCTGCGGATAGGACCAAGCGGCGTCCTCCACAACACGCTCTCCGACCGTCACATCATAGTAGACCGCCTCCCCGCGCCAAGGACACCGCGTCTGTGTTCCGCTTTGCGTCAGCAGCCCGAAATTGACGGAGTCCGGCGGAAAATAGACGCTTCCCTCGATCGTCATCGTGTCCCGTTCGGCCGCACGCGCGACCTCGATATCGCCGACCCGGGCCACCAGAACCTGATCGAACATACCTTGCGCCCCCTCTCAGAAGGCCGGCGCCAGGATCAGCCGAAGCATCGCCTGGCACAGCGGATGGTGCGGATCTCCGAAGGCCTCAAGCGCGGTAAAATGATCGCGATCAGGCAGATCGACGACCTCGACGGGCTGCCGCTTCGCCCGGAGCGCCTCGGCAAGCTCGTCGCGCTGGCGCAGATATTCCGGCCCCTCGCGGCCGCCGACGGTCAGCAGGTGCGGCGGTAGCTTCAGGCCCGCGGCATCCGCGTCCCGGACCCGTGCGATCGGCGACAGGGCCTCGGCTTCCTGCTCAGAGAGTGACAGCGCGTCGTTCAGATAACAGAGCCGGATCGGCTCCAGATCGTGCAGTCCGCTCACCGAACAGATCCCTTTCAGCACGCCCGGAGGCATGCCGGCCGGACCGCCCATGAAGGCCGAGAGATGGCCGCCGGCCGAGTGTCCCGCGAGATAGAGCCGCGACGGGTTTCCGCCGAAGCCCGACGCGTTCTCTGAAACCCAGCCGATCGCGGCCCGGATATCCTCCGTGATGTCGGAGACCGAAACCTCCGGGCAGAGCCGGTAGCCGACGGACACGAAGGTGATGTCCGCCGCGATGAAGGTCGGCACGAGGAAATGCGCGATCGACTTGTCGCGCATGTGCCAGTAGCCGCCATGAACGAAGATCAGGACAGGCGCATCGCGCTTCCCGGCGGGAAAGATATCGACGCGCTGGCGGGAATGCTCCCCGTAGGCGATGTCGAGATCGGCGGAGAACTGACGGCGGACCTCCGCCCCTTTCGCCTCCCAGGACGCGGAGATTTCGGCGCTGTTCGCTACCTTCTTGCGGTTGTCGTACTCCCGGTCGAGCGCAGCCCGGTCATAGGTTTTGAAAAGCGTCATCGCCGTATCCATCTTTCCGTGGTCGAAAAGAAACACTGCGTTAGGCGGGGCGGCGGTTCAAGGCGCTTGACCTTGGCCTCGAGCGGAAGATGATGCGGCTCATGGAAAACACTCAGTTCAAATCGGGCGGCGGCGCGCCCGCCTCTCCCTCGACCCAGACCTCCGTCGACCGGGCGATCTCGGAACTTCGCCGCGGCGGCCTCGTGCTGGTGCACGGATCGGCCGACGACAGCGTGCTGCTGGTGCTCGCCGCGGAAATGGCCAACCAGGTCGCCCTTGCCGCCATGGTGCGTCTTGCAGGCAGCCTGCCCTCGGTGATCGTGCCGAGGAACCGGGCGCGCGACATCACCGGTAACGAGGCCATCCCGCCCTATTCGAGCATGGCGCTGCCGCGCGGGGTCGACGCGGCACTGGTCCGCCAGATCGCCGATCCGCTTTTCGAACCCGAGAAACTCGGCGCCCTGCGCCGGGCGCTGACCATCGTCCCGGTGCGCGCCGGCCGCCTCGGGCCCGCGGTGGTCCAGCTCGCCAAGTGGGCACGGCTGCTTCCCTCGGTCGTCGTGGCCCGGGTCACCGACGTGAAGGCCGCGGAGGCTGCGCGCTGGGCCCACGCGCAGGGGCTGCTCTCGCTCGGCGTCTCGGACATCGAGGACTATGTCGAGGCAAGTGCGCGCCGGCTCAGCCGCGTCGCCGCCGCGCGCGTGCCGCTAGCCGCCGCGGAAAACGCGCGGATCGTCGCCTTCCGACCCGCCGACGGCGGCGAGGAGCATCTGGCGATCATCATCGGCGAGCCCGATTTCGACGCCCCGGTTCTGGTCCGCCTCCATTCCGAATGCCTGACCGGCGATCTTCTCGGCAGCCTGCGCTGCGATTGCGGTGACCAGCTTCGGGGGGCCCTGAAGGAGATCGGCAACCAGGGTTCTGGGATTCTGCTCTATCTCGCCCAGGAAGGCCGCGATATCGGGCTCATCAACAAACTGCGCGCCTACCAATTGCAGGATCTCGGAAGCGATACCGTCGACGCCAACGAACAGCTCGGCTTCGAGGCAGACGAACGGGTCTATCTCAGCGCCGCCGAGATGCTCCTTCAGCTCGGGGTGCGGTCGGTGCGGCTGATGACCAACAATCCGGAAAAGATTGCCCAGCTCAAGAACTGCAACGTCGATGTCGTGGAGCGGGTCGCCCATATCTTCCCGTCCAATGCCCACAACGAGGGCTACCTGAAGACCAAGGCGGCGCGCACAGGCCATCTTTTCTAGGCGACTCAAGAGGCTGCTCGCGAGGCGGTTTCGACGACATCCAGCTGGTACGGCACTTGCATTCCTGCAGGGCAAAAGGAGCCTTTGCGATGCAAGTCACTCAATCGGCGGCACAACCTGCCTGGTGGTCCCAGTCCTTTCAGTCCGGCGAACGCGACGTGAAGCAGGATGTCCGAGAACGGGCTTCCGTGAGCGCGGAGACCGAAACTGGCGACCAGGGTTGGGGAGAAGACGGGTTCGGGTTCGACGATTTCATCGATATCGTGAACCCGCTGCAGCATCTGCCTTTCATCTCGACGCTCTACCGCGAACTGACCGGCGACAGCATCGCCCCGGCTGCGCGGATGGCTGGCGGAACCCTGTATGGCGGTCCGGCCGGCATGATCGCGAGCGTCGCGAATATCTTCGTCGAGGCCGAAGCGGGCGCCGATATCGGTGGCACAATGGTCGCACAGATAACAGAGCGCGATGCCGCCCCCTCTTCCGTTCCGGGCCTCGATGCCAGCCGCTCGACACGATTGCTCGCGGAAGCATCAACCGATACGGTTCCGCAACAACCTGTCTCCGCCAATCTCGGCAACCTCCCTTCGCCGCAGGCGCTCGCCGCCTATGCCCAGGCAAGCGCCCTCGGCATGCCTGGGCGCTCCAACGGTCCAGTGGACTGGAGCAGCGGCGTGATCACACCGAAACAGGAGTCCGGTCCGTCGCTGCAGAGCGTCACCGGCCGCGGGCTCGACGACCTGATCCGGGAGAGCCAGGCAAAGACGGCGACGCGCAAGCGCGGGCCCTCGCTGCCTTCCCTCACGGAACCCGGCCTGAAGAACAGGTCCGCCACCCCGGTCGAGACCGCGTCCGCCGGACCGATGACCCCGCCCGCGAACCGCGCCGGACTGGCCGATTGGATGATGAAAGCGCTCGACAAGTATGAAACCATGAAGGCTCCGAACCAGCAGGCGGGCTAGCCGCGCTTCGGCTGTTCTGACGGAGGGACTTCTTGGATCTCGTTCTCAAGGCGGGCGCCGCCGGCATCTACCATCTCGACATGAATGGCGAACTGTTACGCTGCGCGATCGGCAAGGGCGGCGTCCGGGCCGACAAACGCGAAGGCGACGGCGCGACGCCGGTCGGACGCTTTCCGCTGCGCCGCATCTTCTACCGCCGCGACCGCCTCGCACCGCCGCCCGGCTGCAGGGCCGCGATCGAAATCACTCCGGATCAGGGCTGGAGCGACGACCCGGCCGATCCCGACAACTACAACCGCCTCGTTGCCCTGCCTTATCAGGCATCGCACGAACGGCTGATGCGCGAGGATGCGGTCTACGACGTGGTTGTGGAACTCGGTTACAACGACGACCCGCCGGTTCCGGGCCGCGGCAGCGCGATCTTCATGCATGTTGCCCGGCCGGATTACTCCGGTACCGAAGGCTGCATCGCGCTCGCCCTGCCGGACCTGCTGAGGGTGCTGGAAGAATGCGGTGGAGACGGCGCGATCGTGGTTCCGCGGGATCTCGCCTAGCCGGTAGGTTTCTGCCGTTCTCCGAAGATCGCCGTGCCGACCCGGACATGGGTGGCACCGAACTCGATCGCTGTCTCGTAGTCGCCGCTCATACCCATGCTCAGCTTCTCGAGGCCGTGGCGACGGGCGATCTCCCGCAAGAGCGCGAAATGCAGCGCCGGCTCCTCGTTCACGGGCGGAATGCACATCAGACCGGTGACATTGAGCCCGTGCTCGCTGCGGCAGGTTGCGATGAAGGCATCCGCCTCCGACGGCAGCACGCCGGCCTTTTGCTCTTCCTCGCCGGTATTCACCTGGATGAAGCATTCGAGACTGCGTCCCTGCTTTTTCATCTCGTCAGCCAGAACGCGGGCGAGTTTCGGGCGGTCGACCGTCTCGATCACGTCGAACAGCGCGACGGCATCGGCTGCCTTGTTGGTCTGCAGCGGCCCGATCAGATGAAGGGCAACGCCGGGATATTTCTGCTTGAGCGCCGGCCATTTGCCCTGCGCTTCCTGGATCCGGTTCTCGCCGAAGACCCGTTGCCCCTCCTCCAGCGCTGCCTCGACCCGCTCGACCGGCTGCACCTTGCCGACGGCAACGAGCGTTACCTCGTCCGCCGCGCGGCCCGCGGCTTCCGCGGCCGCCGCGATTTGAGTGCGGACAGTCCGGAGATTGTCCGCAACGTTCACGTCGGCATCTTTTTCCGCAATGTCCATCGTCTCAGTCCCCATAGCCAAAGCGTTCGATTTCCGCGTGCAGCTCCTCGGCTGCCGCCATTAGTTTAGGCCCATATCGCTGCCAGCGCGCCACGGCATGTCCGTAGAGGGGCTGCGTCACCTGCGCATAGCTCGGCGTCGCGATATAGCCCCGGCTGCGGGCGTGCTCGTGAAAGGCCAGCAAGCGCTCGTCCCAGTCCAGTCCGAGAAAATTCAACACCGGTTCGGTCGAGCTTCTGAGATCGCGGGTCATGTCCTCGTATTTGACCGTGACCACCGACGGATCGAGGGTCTCCATGTAGCGCTCCCAGAGCGAGAAGACTTCACGATAGAAACGGATCGTGTCATCCAGCGAGCAGAACACCGCCATGGAATGGTTGAGGCTGAAATTCTGCATCAGGCAGCTCAGACAGACGTCGCAGGGATGGCGGAGCGCGAGAATGAAGCGCGCGCGCGGAAACAACCGCCTGATGAGGCCCGCATGGACGATGTTCAGCGGCATCTTGTCGACATAGACGGCGCCTTCCGACGGCACCATGAAGCGCGAGCGTTCGGCGAAATAGGCGGATCTGAGATCCGCAAGCTTCTGTTCCGGCAGAGTCTCCAGCGCGCCCGGATAGACCCCTTCCGCCCGCAGCCTGAGCGCCAGATTGGTGATCAGCGGGCGCTCTTCCAACACCTCCACACTCGGATGGGCATCGAGAACCTGATCCAGCAAGGTGGTGCCGGAGCGCGGAAACCCGACGAGAAAGACGGGGTCCGACTCGCCCGGAGCGGAGGCTGCCTCCTGCTTCGCCCAGGCCGGGGCCTTGGTAAATACCGCCGCCAGCTCCGCGACTTCCGAGAAGGCGCGGCCAGGGTCAAGCTGGCCGTCGCGGAACTCCTCGAACTGCACGCGATTGGCGGTCTCGAACCATTCCAGGGCCTCCTCGCATTCTCCCAGCGCATCGAGAGTCTGGGCCAGTTCGAAACCGAGCCTGAACGTATCGGGTCCTTGAGCAATTCCGGTCAGAGCCGGCGCGAGCAACGATTTTGCCTCATCGTGACGTTTCAGCCGCCGGAGCACGCGCCCGCGAAGAGCCGTCAGAAACTGATCGTGCGGCGCGAGGAAGCCGCCGTTCGTCGCGACCCGCAGCGCTTCGTCCAGAGCCGACTGCCGGTCGAGCAGTTCGGCAAGGAGCCTCAGTGATGCGGTTTGCCCCGGGTCCGCTGTCACAGCACGCCTAGCCATCCGGACCGCTCGTGCGAGATCGCCCGTTTCGCGGCAGAACTGCGCCAGCGCGCGAAGCACCCGCGGGTCGCCGGTATCCCGGCGCAGAAGCTCTTCGAAGCGCTCCTTCGCGGCATCGCTCCGGCCCATCGAGAGGTAGATACTGGCAAGGTTGCTGCGGATCTCGATGCCGTCATCCCGCCGCGCGGCCCGTTCGAGCATCTCCGCAGCGCGCGGCAGGTTCCATTGACTGCGATAGATGACCGCCAGATTGTTCAGCACAGCCGGATCGTCGCCCTGCGCCAGTGCCGTTTCGAGCGCGAGTGCCGCCTCGTCGTAGCGCCCGAGCTCCAGCAAGATGCTGCCGTGGAGTTTCTGGACCTGCGGGTTTTCGCGAAGCCGCCCGGCGATCGGCCCCAGCAGCTCGGCGGCGGCAGCGGCGGCGCCCTTGTGGAAACGCACCTGCGCCAGGTTCACGGCGACCTGAAGCTCCGTCGCCGGTGCGAGGCTGCGGGCCTTTTCGAGAAGCTGCTCGGCGCGATCAAAATGACCGCCGGAAGCCTCCAGCATGCCGATCGCGTAGTATGGCCGCCAGTCGCCCCCGGCCTTACGCAAGACGCGCGCATACTTTTCGCGCGCCTCCCTCCAGCGCCCGCCCGAAGCGAGACGCTGGATCGGCCCAAGATCGTAGGAAGCTGCAGCCATTCAAACCCCGATTTCGCCGGATCAGACGCGCGGCGTTCCGGACTTGGAAATATATCCAAGCTCGAGGAGCAGATCATAGTGGCGCTCTGTCAGGCGTTTCACGTGATCCTCGCTCAGCACCTGCCGGTAGCCGCCGACGCCGCCGGCCCGGAAGAACTTCTGCGATTGGTGGACCCGCTCGCGGAAACCGGTCTGCTTTTCCTGGCCGGCAACCACGGAGAAGCTGCTGTTGCGGATCGCGCGCTTCAGCCTTTCGGGATCCTTCGGGACGCCGAGATACCGCATGAAGGCGCCGAACGGTTTGGTCGGATTCTTCGCCATCGCCTCGTATTTCAGGGTCAGCGGATTGAAATTCTCCACCGCGTGCCAGCTCCGGTAATGATCGGTCCAAGTGCCAAGTACCTGGAACACGGCGGCCTTTGTCGTCCGCGTCGTCTGCAGATAGGAGGTCATGGCTTCCACCGCGTCGTCCAGGGAAAGCCGGTAGTGATCGGCATAGGAGACCGTCACGTCATAGACGTTGCGCACGACATAGACGGCGCCGGCCGTATGCTCCAGATGAATGAGCGGCCGGCCTTCATGCATCATCAGCGCGTTGTGCGTCTTCACGATCGCGGTTTCCGGCTGCGATGCCCAGGATTTCTGCAGCGGCTCGCGAAGCGCATGGATATCCGCATCGCTCAGCTGTGCGAGCGACTTGCCGGCGATCTGTTCATAGAGCGGCCCCATCATGTCGCCGAACCGCACGACCCCGAGATCGTTGATCGAAGCCGGCTCCGGGCTGTTCCGGAACAGATTCTCGATGAAGATCCGGAGCCAGGTGTTGCCCGACTTGGGAAAGGAGGCGAGCCAGAGAATGCCGCTCATCGCGCTGTTTCCGACCCCGTCATCCGCGCAACCGCCAGATCACCCCGTGTTTGGCGAGCGCCCCCAGGAGAGCCTCGAACTGCGGAACCCGGTCGGGGAAGGCGGCACGAAGATCCGAAAGCCAGATTTCTTCGGACCCGACGATCTTTTCGACGACCGCGTAATCCTCTTTCGCGATGTCGAGGCTGAAGCCCTCGCCGGTCAGGCTCGCCGCCTGTCCCCTGCGCGCCAGTTTCACCGGGCGGCGGGTCACCATGAAATAAATATCGGGCGTGCGGTCCGGAAGATTGTGGCGCACCACCTTGTCAGCCACTTGCGCCATCAGATAGCCGCGAACGTGATTGTGGAACTCCGGCCGCGCCATATGCTCGGCGACCCTCTTGCCGAGCTCCGTGATGTAGTTGGCCAGATCGTCCCCGTCATCGAAATGTGGGATTCGCTTCCGGAAGAATTCGTCCTGGTGCAGGTAGGGGGTCAGCATGTTCACCGAAGCATGGCCGTCGACATAGGTGGCGCCGAAGGACAGGTGCAGCGATGCGGTATCCGTGGTCATCGCGTCGTGATAGAGCCCGCGCGGTAGATAGAGCACATCCCCCGGCTGCATCACGATCTGCTGCATGACCTCGCCTCTCTGCTGACTATGCTGCTCGCGCGAGAAATCCGTCGGGCGGGCCCGCGGGACGTCGTTCGCTTCATTCACCCGGCCGCGGTAGATGTTCCAGGTCTTCTCGCCCTCGATCTGGATCGCGAAGACGCACATCGTGTCGAAGTGTGAGTTGTAGGCCTGAACGCTGTTCCAGGAGCAATAGGCGTTGCAGGAGGCGTGCGTGCCGGTCAGCCGTTCGATGAAGCGCGTGGCGTCCTGGACCGACGGATGAATCCCCTCGATGAAATCGAGAACCAGGCTGGCGCCCTTGGACATCAGGAAGCGGACGCGCTCGGGATCCGGAACAAGAACGCTGGCTCCCCTACGGTCGCGGCCGGGTTTGCAGTACTGCTCGGAGGGCAGGATATCGCCGTTGACGGCCATTTCCAGGAAGCTTGCGTTCCACAGTTTCGAGCGGTTGATCAGATCGTTCATCTGCTCCCAGCTGAAGAGCGCGTCGATCGGATCGAAAGAGCCTTTTTCGAAGTAATAGGCCTTGTCCCAGTAATCGCTCAAGAACTGGTCGCGGGTGATTTTCTTGAAGAAATTCTCGAACTGCACGCTCTCGCCCCCTCATTCCGATCTGCTTCGGATGTGTATATCAGGGGCAGGGGAAGTTCCAAAGCGCCAGACGGCAAATCAGATACATGCCGCAAAAAAGAAAAGGGGCCGCACAAGGCGGCCCCTTCCCGTAGTCCGTAATCCGAAACCGGATTAGAAGGACAGCTTCATGCCGACGACGAAGTAGGTGCCATCGGTACCTTCCGCGCCGGTGTTGTCGGTGTCGAACTCGGTGTGGCCGAGGGTGGCCGCAGCGGTCACGCCCGGGCCGAGCGCGTACTTGCCGGACAGAGCATAGGTGTTCTGTTCGCCAGTACCGGAGGTCACACCAGCAGTGGTGGAGCCTTCACGCTCGCCGTGGTACCAGCCGAGGCTGACGCCCCACGGGCCAGAGGCATAAGCGACGCCGAGGTTGTAGCCTTCTTCGTCCAGGGCATCGGTGGTGCCTTCGGACTTGGCATAGGACGCGCCGGCGGAGAAGCCGCCGAAGCCGACGGTCAGGCCGAGGGCCCAAGCAGCCGGGTCATCCTGGCCAGCGGTCGCACCTTCGGTGAACGCACCGTAACCACCGGAAACGCCGAGGTCGAAGCCGCCGAGGTCACGCTTGAAGTTGGCACCGATCGCATAGCCGTCAGAGAAGCTGGCGTTGCGGTCCGGCTGGGCATTCGCGTCCTGGTTGGTGTCCGGAATGTAGGACACACCAAGCTGGAAGCCTTCGATACGCGGCGTGTAGTAGGTCAGCTTTTCGGAGTCGTTGGTCCGGTTCGGCTCAACGTTGGTGGAACCGAACGGGCTGCGGAAGGAACCGCCGGAGACGGTGGACGGCTGAGTCACCCAGTCGCCCTGGTCACCAGAGTTGATGCCGATGCCATACTCGTCCGGAGCATAGTTCATCTTGTAGAGAGCGGAGTTCTCGGAACCCAGGTTGATCTCACCAAAGTTGCCTTTGACGATCAGGTAGGATTCGTCGATCTGGTCGCTGCCGTTGTGGTTGGCTTCCAGCTGGACGTTGATGCCGACAGAGATGCCGTTGTCCAGGGTGGTCATGCCGGTGAAGTGGATTTCGGAGTCGGACTTGACGTCGAAACCGCTGAAGTCGCTGGTGACGCCAGTGCCTTCGTCCTGAGAGACGTAGCCGAACCACTGTTCCATGTAACCGCCGACCGACACTTTGAGCTTTTCAGCAGCGTCAGCGGACGGCGAAGCGATCATGCCAGCGGCAACAATCGCGGTCGTTCCGAGAAGAATCTTTTTCATTTTCCCCTACTCCCGAGAGTCGTCGGTTGAATTAACGCGGTCAGTTGAATGCAGATGAACTGCTTAACCCCCTAACCTGACGTCAAAGCATCACTATTCGGTCCCCCAGTGACCGTCAAGAAAGACAGGCCGGACATTTATGCAAATCTGTCTCAATGTGGCGAAAATGCCACAAACCCATGGCACATCGGGGATTTATCGGATTTAGTGCCAACTCGGCCGCTGCCTCCACATGGCAAGTTGTTCCAAACCGACAGAAACGGTAAAAGGCGTCTCGACCACATGAAAAACGCGAGTGCGAATCTTGACTGATTTGAGGATTCCGGGGCTTTTGGGAATGTGCGGCCGACTGAAATACGCGGCGTTGCTGGGCGTGTTCGCCCTGGCGGCATGCGAAGGCGCGGATATCGAATACGAATATCCGCGCTCCGGGCCGGGCGGGCGTCCGACCTACGAGAAAGAATCGAAGGTCTTCGGCGAGGACGGTTTCACACTCTTCGGAGAGGATGCCGACACGCAGAAGCAGCAGGGGGCGCTCGGTTCGGGCATCGCGGTGAACAGCTTTCTCTGGCGCGCCTCGCTCGACACCATTTCCTTCATGCCGCTGGCATCCGCGGATCCGTTCGGCGGCGTGATCATCACCGACTGGTACTCGCCGCCGGATACCCCGAACGAGCGCTTCAAGATCAATATCTTCATCCTCGACCGGGCGCTCCGCTCCGACGGCGTGCGTGCAAAGGTGTTCAAGCAACGCCTCGCGGGCGACGGGCAGTGGCAGGATATCGGAACCGAGGAGAAGCTCCATCGGGATCTCGAGGACGCCATCCTTACGCGAGCGCGCCAGCTCCGTATCGGCTCCACCGGGAACTGACGCAGAAGAGCGGACCCTAGACAGCCCGGCGCCCACAGGGAGCCGGTTTTGAAGACGATCAGGCGCCTGGGGCGCCAAAGACCAAGGCCGAGAGATGTCCCGTTACAATTTCCGCGAAACCGAAGCAAAGTGGCAGCATGTCTGGGAAGAACAGCATTGCTTCGAAGTGAGCGAAGACCCGGACAAGCCGAAATACTATGTCCTCGAGATGTTCCCCTATCCGTCGGGCCGCATCCATATGGGGCATGTGCGGAACTATACGCTCGGCGATCTCGTAGCACGCTACAAGAAGGCAAGGGGCTTCAACGTCCTGCACCCGATGGGCTGGGACGCCTTCGGTCTGCCGGCGGAGAACGCGGCATTCGAGCGCGGCGTGCATCCGGCGAAATGGACGCATGAGAACATCGCCTCCATGCGCGAGCAGCTCAAAAGCATGGGCCTCTCCTACGACTGGCGGCGGGAGATCGCGACCTGCGATCCGTCCTATTACCGTCATGAGCAAAAGATGTTTCTCGACTTCTACAAGGCGGGCCTCGCCTACAAGAAGGAGAGCTGGGTCAACTGGGACCCGGTCGAGAACACGGTGCTCGCCAACGAGCAGGTGATCGACGGCATGGGCTGGCGCTCCGGCGCGCCGGTCGAGAAGCGCCTGCTCTCGCAATGGTTCCTGAAGATCACGGAATATGCCGACGAGCTGCTGGAAGCGCTCGATGGTCTCGACCGCTGGCCCGACCGGGTCACCCTGATGCAGCATAACTGGATCGGTAAGTCGGACGGTGCACGGGTCTTCTTCAAGCTGAAGGACAGCCAAGAAAAGCTCGAGGTCTTCACCACGCGTCCCGATACGCTCTACGGCGCATCCTTCTGCGCCATCGCGGCGAACCACCCGATCGCGGCGCAAGTGGCGGAGAGCAACCCGGCCCTGAAAGACTTCATCGCCGAGTGCAACCGCATGGGCACCAGCGAGACCGAGATCGAGACGGCAGAGAAGAAAGGCTTCGATACCGGGCTCAAGGTCGTGCATCCGCTCGACGAGAGCTGGGAACTGCCGGTCTATGTCGCCAACTTCGTGCTGATGGAGTACGGCACCGGCGCGATCTTCGGCTGCCCGGCGCACGATCAGCGCGACCTCGACTTCGCCCGCAAGTACGATTTGCCGGTGACGCCGGTTGTGCTTCCGCCCGATGCCGATGCCGCGAGTTTCGAGGTCGGGACCGAAGCCTATGTCGGTCCGGGCAAGATCTACAATTCGGACTTCCTCAACGGGCTCTCGGTCGACGAAGCGAAATCGAAAGTGGCCGAGCGTCTGCAGGCGATGGGTTGCGGTGAGAAGACGACGACCTACCGTCTCCGCGACTGGGGCGTTTCCCGTCAACGCTACTGGGGCTGTCCGGTTCCTTTCATTCACTGCCCGGATTGCGGCGAGGTTCCGGTTCCGGAAGCGGATCTCCCGGTCGAACTGCCGGAAGACGTCGAGTTCGAAGGCGCAGGCAACCCGCTCGACCGCCATCCGACCTGGAAACACGTCACCTGCCCGAGCTGCGGCGGCAAGGCCGAGCGCGAGACCGACACCTTCGACACTTTCTTCGAATCCTCCTGGTACTTCGCGCGCTTCGCCGACGCCCAGGCGGAGAATGCTTTCTCCAGGGACGCGGCGGAGTACTGGCTGCCGGTCGACCAGTATATCGGCGGCATCGAGCACGCGGTCCTGCATCTGCTCTATTCCCGCTTCTTCACCCGCGCGCTGAAGAAGTGCGGCTACCTCAATCTGGACGAGCCCTTCGCCGGCCTGATGACCCAGGGCATGGTCTGTCACGAGACCTACAAGGATGAAAAAGGCGCCTGGCTGTTTCCGACCGAGGTGAAGAAGGAAGGCTCCGGCTTCGTCAAGGCGGCCGACGGAACGCCCGTCAAGGCCGGCCGCATCGAGAAGATGAGCAAGTCGAAGCGCAATGTGGTCGATCCGGAGAACATCATCGGCAGCTACGGCGCCGATACGGCCCGGCTCTTCATGCTGTCGGACTCGCCGCCGGAGCGCGATCTCGAATGGACCGAGTCCGGGGTCGAGGGATCCTGGCGCTATCTCAGCCGTCTCTGGCGCCTGATCACCGAGCCGGCGAAACCCTTCGCGCCGCGCGGCGCCGCGCGTCCGTCCGAACTTTCCGGCAAGGCGGAAGCGGCCGAGAAGGCCGTGCACAAGGCGATCAAGGGCATCGGCGAGGCGATCGAACGGTTCCGTTTCAACACAGCCGTCGCCCAGGTGCGTGAACTCAGCAACACGCTGGCGGATCTCGACGGTGACGACGAAGGTTCCGCCTGGGCCCGCCGTTTCGGCTACGAGACCCTCGTCCGGCTCATCGAACCGATGGTTCCGCACATCGCCGAGGAGCTCTGGGTCGAACTGGGCGGCGAAAGCCTGCTCACAAGCGAGCCCTGGCCCGTCTTTAGCGAGGATTTGGTACGCGACGACACGCTTACCATCGCCGTACAGGTCAACGGAAAGTTGCGCGGGACAATAGACGCCGCACGCGATGCGGACAAAGCCGGCGTCGAGGAGGCCGCACTGGCACTCGAGAACGTGCAGAAGATCCTCGAAGGCAAGGCACCGCGCCGCGTGATCGTCGTACCGAACAAGATTGTGAACATCGTTGCCTAGAGCGCTCACCGCCTCCGTCCTGGTTCTTCTCCTCGCCCTCGGCGCCTGCGGGTTCCAGCCGGTCTATGGGAAACGGTCCGGCGATACCGGGCGGCAGAGTGCCGTCACCGAGGATCTCGCCTCCATTGCGATATCGCCGATCTCGGACCGGGCCGGTCAGCTCCTGCGCAACAGCCTGCTCGACAAGTTGACCCCGCGGGGGACACCGGGCCGGGCCCGCTACCGGCTCGATGTCGGCCTCAGTGAGACCCGATCCAACTTGGTGATCCTGAAGGACTCGACGTCGACCTTCGCGAAGGTACGGTTCGCCGCCACCTTCATCCTGGTCGATCTGGAGACCGGACAGCCGGTGCACCGCGGACAGTCCGAGTCCACGACGACCTTCAACCGGGTGGATTCGGATTTCGCCACGCTGTCCGCCGAGAAAGACGCACGCCGCCGTGCCGCCGACGAGATCAGCGAGGACATCCGGCTGCGTCTCGGCCTCTACTTCAATCGTATCCGCGGCTCCTGACGGAGACCGGCGATGAAGCTGAAATCGAACGAGATTGCTGGTTTCATCCGCCGCCCGCCGGAGCATGTCCGGGCCATCCTGATATACGGGCCGGACGGCGGCCAGGTTCGTGAAATCTCCGACCAGATCGCCAAGACCGTCGTCGAGAATCTCGCCGACCCGTTCCAGGTCGCCGACCTCGTGCCGGAAAGCCTGAAAGACGAGCCGAGCCGCATCGCGGACGAGGCCGCCGCGATCTCGCTGACCGGCGGGCGGCGGCTGGTAAGGCTCCGTGGCGCGACCGATACGGTGACCGCCTCGGCCGAACTCGCGCTGGGCACCGAGACCGGCGACAGCCTCGTGATCATCGAGGCGGGAGCGCTCGAGGCGCGTTCGAAACTGCGCAAGCTCTTCGAGACCGAGAAACATGCAGCGGCCATCCCCTGCTATCTCGACAGCGGCGCCGGCCTCGACGCAGTCATACGGGAGACCCTCGCGAGCTTCGAGGTGCGCGCCACACCGGACGCCCTCGCGTACATGATCGCGCATCTCGGCGGCGATCGGCGGGTAACCCGCTCCGAGATCGAGAAGCTGGCGCTCTATGTCGGCAAGGGAGGCGAGGCGAGCCTGGAGGACGCCCAGCAGCTCGTCGGCGACAGCAGCGCCCTCGCCCTGGACCAGATCGCCCTTGCGGTCGCGAGCGGCGATGTGGCCACAGCGGATCGCATGTTGCAGCGCGGCTATGCCGACGGATTGAACGCGATCGCTGTCCTTCGTGCGGTGCTGAGGCACTTTCAGCGGCTGCATCGGGCGGCGGCGCATATGGCGGACGGGGACAGCGCCGATCAGGCGGTGCAGAAACTGCGGCCGCCTCTCTTTTTCGCGGTGAAACCGGCCTTCATGGCGCAGCTCAGGGCCTGGCCGATCCAGCGCCTGCGTCTTGCCCTCACCCGCCTCGCGGAAGCCGAGACCCAGTGCAAGTCGACCGGCACGCCGGATCTTGCCGTCGCCGGACAGACCCTGCTCGGCCTCGCCTACAGCGCGGCGCGTAGCCGGGCCCGGGCACCCGGCCGGTAACCGTCGCGGTTCTCGCCAGGAAAATCAGGATGACGGGGTCGTCTCGCCGTCTTCGATCAGCTCGCTGAAATCGATCGAGTTGCCGTCGGCCTTCGCGATCTCTTCCGCCGTCTCCTGATCGTAGTCGGGCACGTCCCCGAGAAAGCCGCTCATCGCAGGCGAACCGAAGTCGGCACTCACCGTACGCGGCGCCGACATGATCGCGAGCAGCGCGTCGAGCTGCTCCAAGCTCTCGTACTGGATCATCAGCGCGCCCGACTGGCCGTCGACGCCTGTCGCGATCTCCACATGCATGCCGAGCTTCTGGGACAGATCCTGCTCCAGCGCCCTGGTGTCGGCATCCTTCTCGACCGAAGCCTTCCGGCGAGCCTGCTTCGGCGCGGTCTGACCGGACGGCTGCTTTTCCTTCTGAACGAGGCGTTCTGTCTCGCGGACATTGAGCTTCCGGCGCACTACCTCGGCCGCCAGCGCCGCCGGATTCTCCGCCGTCAGCAGCGCGCGGGCATGGCCGGCGCTGATCTCGCCGGCATCGAGATAACCGCGTACTTCCGTCGGTAGCGCCAGCAGGCGCATGGTGTTGGCAACATGGCTGCGGCTCTTGCCGACCGCCCGCGCAACGTCCTGCTGGGAGTGTCCATGCTCCTCGACCAGACGGTGATAGCCCTCGGCTTCTTCGAGCGGATTGAGGTCCTCGCGCTGGACGTTCTCGATGATCGCGATCTCGAGCGCTTCGCGATCGTCGAACTCACGTATATGCGCCGGGATCTCGTGCAGCTGGGCGCGCTGGGCCGCGCGCCAACGGCGCTCGCCGGCGATGATCTCGAACGTGCCGGACTGGTCCGGATCGCGGCGCAGCAGGATCGGCTGGATGACGCCCTTCTCGCGGATGCTGTCCGCCAGCGCGTCCAGTTCCTCCTCGTCGAAGATCCGGCGCGGCTGGAAGCGGCCCGGATGCACCTTCTCGATCGGAACCGACCTGCTCTGCTGCAGCCGGTCGACGGAGCCGCCATCCGTCTCGCCCTCACCGAGGAGCGAGGCGAGCCCGCGGCCGAGCCGCCGGTTCTTGGCGCTGGCGCTGCCGTTTTCCATGCTCACGCGGCGATGCTCCTTTCGCGCTTCATGACTTCGCTGGCCAGATGGATATAGGCCTGCGAGCCCGAGCAGCGCATATCATAGACGATGACCGGCAGCCCGTGCGAGGGCGCCTCGGAGACCCGGACGTTGCGCGGGATCACGGTGCGGTAGACCTTGTCGCCGAAATGCTCCCGCACGTCCTCGGCCACCGCGATGGAGAGATTGTTGCGGCGGTCGAACATGGTCAGCACCACGCCCTGGATCTCCAGGTCCGGATTGAAGGCGGTGCGCACGCGCTCCACCGTCCGCATCAGCTGGCTGAGACCCTCCAGTGCGTAGAACTCGCACTGCAGCGGCACAAGCACCGCGTCCGCCGCGACCAGCGCGTTGAGTGTCAGCAGGCCGAGCGACGGCGGACAGTCGATCAGGATATAGTCATAGGTGTTGGTCCCCGGAGCCATATGCCGGACCAGCGCCTCGCGCAGCCTGAACTCCCGGTCCTCGATCGTCACCAGCTCGATCTCCGCGCCGGAGAGGTCCTGCGAGGACGGCACGATGCAGAGCCGGGGCACTTCCGTCTCGAGGGTCGCGTCGGCGATGGCCGAGGCGCCGATCAGCACCGAATAGGAATCCTCGTCCCGGTTCTTCCGCGGCACACCGAGCCCGGTGCTCGCATTGCCCTGCGGATCGAGATCGATGACCAACACCTTTTTCTGGCAGGCGGCGAGCGCGGTGGCGAGATTGATGGTGGTTGTGGTCTTGCCGACCCCGCCCTTCTGGTTCACGACGGCGAGAATCCGGGGCGCTACGGCGGCATCACCCCTCAGCATCATGGCTTTCGACATACGATATGCCCTCCAAGCACAAGAGACATCCCTCGGGGTCCGACCAGCTCGGGGTGAGGGTTTCCGCCATATTCCACCTTTCCCGTGCGGTAGTCAATTCCTTCTCGACCGCCCTACCCTTTAGAAAGAGGCAAATGCCGTCATCCCTTAGATGCGGCTTGGAGTAGTCAAGTAATACATCGACAGACGCGAGCGCTCTTGCGGTCACAATATCAACATCTAGTGGGCTGAC
Organism: Nisaea sediminum; assembly: GCF_014904705.1. NCBI lineage: Bacteria > Pseudomonadati > Pseudomonadota > Alphaproteobacteria > Rhodospirillales > Thalassobaculaceae > Nisaea > Nisaea sediminum. The sequence goes on along the minus strand of NZ_JACZCQ010000006.1, from coordinate 654,667 downwards.
CGATTCTACCCTACTAGCGTGAACCGTCACTTCGGCGCCGCAGGCGCGAGCTGATTCGCGCAGGAAAACCGCCTTGCGCTGATCCGACTCGCATAGATGCACATCATGCGCGCCCATGATCGCCAGAACGAGCCCAGGGAAGCCGGCACCGCTGCCGATATCGAGCAGGCGCCGGTGAGCCGGCGGAAGTTCGGGGAATATCTGAGCCGAATCGAGGAAATGACGGAGCCAGATGTCCGGCAACGTGCTCTTGGAGACGAGATTGATGGCACGCTGATAGCGCTCCACCATCCCAGCGTAGATTTTCAGGCGTTCGAGCGTTTCACGTGAAACGCCCGTCCGGCCAGCGAACTCCTCAGGACTCACGCTGCGTCCCTGCCGATCCGGCGCACGTGGCGCAGCAGCAGAATTACGGCCGCCGGCGTCACGCCGTCGATCCGGGCCGCCTGGCCGATGGTGCGGGGCGCAACCTTGATCAGCTTCTCCCGCACCTCGTTCGAAAGCCCGGAGATCGCGGCATAGTCCAGCGTCTCCGGGATCTCCAGCGCCTCGTCCCGCCGGTAGGCCGCGACATCGCTTTCCTGGCGCTCGATATAGCCGGCATATTGCGCGTCGATCTGCACCTGCTCGGCCACGGCGGGCTCCAGCGCGCCAAGCTCCGGCCAGAGCGCCACCAGATTGTCCCAGCTCACGGTCCGGTAGCCGAGAATGTCGAAGGCACTGCGCCAGACGCCGTCCTGATTGACCTTGATCCCGGCTTTCTGCAGCGCGTTCGGCGTTCCGCCGAGCGTGCGGGCCAGCGCCCGCCCCTCCTCGACCGCTGCAAGCTTCTCCATGAAACGCGTCGCGCGCCCATCGCCGACGCAGCCGATCTCCATGCCCTTCGCCGTCAGACGCTGATCTGCATTGTCGGCGCGCAGCCGGAGCCGGTACTCGGCCCGCGAGGTCAGCATGCGGTAGGGCTCGCTGACGCCCTTGGTCACCAGGTCGTCGATCAGTACGCCGATATAGGCATCCGCCCTGTCGAGGACGAACCGCTCGTCCCGGCCACCGGTCCGGAGCGCCGCGTTGACGCCGGCCATCAGGCCCTGCGCCGCGGCTTCCTCGTAGCCCGTGGTTCCGTTGATCTGCCCCGCAAAATAGAGCCTCGGCACCCGCTTGGTCTCCAGCGTGTGCGAAAGTTCCCGCGGATCCACGTAATCGTACTCGATCGCGTAGCCCGGGCGGATGATCTGCGCGTTCTCCAGCCCCGGGATGGTCTTGAACATCTCGCGCTGCACATCGGCCGGAAGCGAGGTGGAGATCCCGTTCGGATAGACCGTCGGATCGTCCAGCCCCTCGGGCTCGAGGAAGATCTGGTGCTGCGAGCGATCCTCGAAGCGGACCACCTTGTCCTCGATGGACGGACAGTAGCGCGGTCCGACCCCCTCGATTCGGCCGCCATACATCGCCGAGCGATGCAGATTGTCCCGAATGAGCTGGTGCGTGCGCTCGTTGGTATAGGTGATGTAGCAGCTGATCTGCGGCACCTCGATCCGGTCCGTCAGATAGGAGAAGGGTTCCGGCGGATCGTCGGCTTTCTGCTCCTGCAGGCCCGACCAGTCGATCGTCGTGCCGTCGAGCCGCGCCGGCGTGCCGGTCTTGAGCCGGCCGAGGCGGAACTGGAAACGCGCCAGAGTTTCGGCCAGCGCCACCGCCGGCGCATCGCCGACCCGTCCCGCGGGGCGTCGTTCCTCGCCGAGATGGATCTCGCCGCGCAGGAATGTTCCCGTGGTGAGCACCACGGCGCCCGCGCGAATCTCGCGCCCGCCCTCGACCACGATTCCGGCAATCGCGCCGCTCTCGTCCAGAATCAGGTCCTCGACCGAAGCCGCCTCGATAGTGAGCTGCTTCTCATCCGCGAGAAGATCCTGGATGGCCTTGCGGTAGAGCGCCCGGTCCGCCTGGGCCCGCGGGCCGCGTACGGCCGGACCCTTGCTCCGGTTCAGCATGCGGAACTGGATGCCTGCGCGATCGATGGCGCGGCCCATGATGCCGTCTAGCGCATCGACCTCGCGCACGAGATGACCCTTACCCAGGCCGCCAATGGCCGGGTTGCAGGACATCTCTCCGATGGTCTCGATCTTGTGGGTGGCCAGAAGCGTCCGGGCGCCCATCCGGGCCGCCGCGGCCGCCGCTTCGCAGCCCGCGTGGCCGCCGCCCACGACAATCACGTCATACATGGAACCAGTCTCCGGATCGCATGGCTCTCTGTGTGGCACAAAATGAGGTTCCGTCCGACAAAACGCAATGCTTCATTCGCGATACCGGCCCTGCGTGTTTCACGTGAAACAGGACCGCCTATTTACCGATGCAGAACTCTGAAAACACAAGATCCAGTATCTCTTCGATATCCACCGCCCCAGTGACGCGTCCCAGCGCGCGGGCAGCGAGGCGCAAATCCTCGGCCACGAGGCCGTATTCGACCTCCTCCTCGCCCGCCTCGAAACGCGCGAGCGCCCCGGCGCGGCGCAGATGCTCCAGGCACTCCGTAAGGCCTTCGCGGTGCCGCGCCCGCGTCAGGGCCGGTGCCTCGCCCACATCCATCAGGTCTGCCGCGACATTGCCGATCCGGGAGAGAAAAGCGTCCATCCCCTCCCCGGTCTTCACGGATATCGCCATCCTTTCTCCGGAAAGACCTGCCCGGGCCGCTTCTGACAGACGGTCCACTTTCGTCGCCACTAAGATCCGTTCCTGATTCTCGCAGGCCTTTGATGGTGCGCCCTCTTCGGCCGCATCCCGGAGATCGAGCACCAGGTCGGCGCTCGCGGCCCAGGCCCTCGCCCTCCGAATTCCCTCCGTCTCGACCGAATCCATACTTTCCCGGAGCCCGGCCGTATCCGCTACCAGCACGGGGAATCCCCCAATATCAAGATGAACCTCGATCACGTCCCGAGTCGTACCCGCTACATCCGACACTATCGCCGCATCCCTTCTGGAGAGCCAGTTCAGCAGGGATGACTTGCCGGTGTTCGGGGGGCCGACAATGGCCATACGGAGTCCGTCCCGAAGGCGCTCCCCGCGCCCACCGTCGTCAAGATGAACCGCGATACCGGTCTCGAGCGCTTCCATCCGGTCCCGGATCTGCTGCCAGACTTCTTCCGGCAGATCCTCGTCCGGGAAATCCACCAGAGCCTCGATATAGGCCAGGATCTTGATGATTTGCGCGCGCCAGTCCGAATAAAGCACTCCGAGCGCGCCACGGCTCTGCCGCCGTGCCTGGATGCGCTGGGCGTCAGTTTCCGCGTCCACGAGGTCCGCGATGCCTTCGGCGGCGGTCAGATCCATCTTTCCGTTGAGTACCGCGCGGCGGGAAAACTCCCCGGGCTCCGCGATGCGGTATCCCGGCAGTCTTCCAAGAGCCCGGAGCATCGCGGTTTCCACCGCCCGGCCGCCATGGAGCTGATATTCGACCACATCCTCGCCGGTGAAGCTCGCCGGCGCCGCAAAGGCGAGAACGAGGCCGTCATCGACGGTCTCATCGCCGTCCCGGACGGTCGCGCGGACCGCATAGCGCGGCTCCAGTCCAACCAGCCCCGTAAGTTTCTGCAGACCCTCAAAGGCGCGCGGACCGGACACCCGGAAGACGGCGACGCCCGCGCGTCCCGCCGCGGAGGCGAGTGCGTAGATCGTATCGTCAGGCGACCCGTTCATGAGCTGGCAGACTCCCGTGCCTTTCGCAGCGCTGGACCTTCGGCGCCTCAGCCCTCACCTTGGGTTGGAGGCGATCATCTTCATTCCCGGACCGGACCCAGCCCCCATGCGCAACGAGCTCGACAAGGAAACCAGCCCCTATCTGCTGCAGCACAGGGAAAATCCCGTGCACTGGCAGACCTGGTCCGAGGACACCATCGCCGCCGCCCGCGTCGCCGACAAGCCGATCCTGCTTTCCGTCGGCTACGCGGCCTGCCACTGGTGCCACGTCATGGCCCACGAGAGCTTCGAGGATCCGGACACGGCGGCGGTGATGAACGAGCTCTTCGTCAACGTCAAGGTCGATCGCGAGGAGCGGCCGGATCTGGACATGATCTACCAGACCGCGCTCGCGATCACCGGACAGCAGGGCGGCTGGCCGCTGACCATGTTCCTGACCCCGGAAGGCGCGCCTTTCTGGGGCGGCACCTACTTCCCGCCCGAACCGCGCTACGGCCGCCCCTCCTTCCGCGACGTGCTGCGCCAGGTCGCGGGCGTCTATCGCGAAGAGCCCGGGCGGGTCGCGGGCAACGTCACCGCCATTTCCCAGCGCCTCGACGCGGTATTTGCCAGCAATCCGGGCGACGCCGTCCCGCTGGAGGCTGCGCCCGAGGTCGCCCGGCGCTTCCTCGCGGAGCACGATCCGATCCTTGGCGGGATCGGCGATGCGCCGAAATTCCCGCAGCCGACGATCCTGAAGTTTCTCTGGCGCACCGGACAGCGGACTGAGAGCGGACAGATGCTGCAGGCGGTCCGCACGACCGTGACTGCCATGTGCGAGGGCGGCATCTACGACCATCTCGGCGGCGGTTTCGCGCGTTATTCGACCGACGCGGAATGGCTCGTGCCGCATTTCGAGAAGATGCTCTACGACAATGCGCAGCTGCTCGCGCTGATGACCGAGATGCAGCGCCAGGAGCCGAACCCGCTCTATGAGCAGCGCATCCGCGAGACGGCCGGCTGGCTGTTCCGGGAAATGATCTCCGAGGGCGGCGGCTTCGCTTCCTCCCTCGATGCGGACAGCGAGGGTGTGGAAGGAAAGTTCTACGTCTGGGACGCGGAGGAGATCGAGCGGGAGCTGACGGTGGCGGGACTCGATGCCGCCCTCTTCGCCGCGCATTACGACGTTGTCCCGGGCGGGAACTGGGAAGGCACGACAATCCTCAACCGCAGCCATCGCAAGGGGCCGTTCGACGCCGAAACCGAGGAAAAGCTTGCGGCCGCGCGGACCCATCTGCTTGCGATCCGCGACCGCCGCATCCGTCCCGGCTGGGACGACAAAGTGCTGGCGGACTGGAACGGACTGACGATCGCCGCATTGGCGGACGCCGCAAGCCTCCTCCAGGAGCCTGAGTGGCTGGAGCGGGCGGAGACGGCCTTCGGCTTCATCACCTCCCACATGGAAGCGGAGGGACGGCTGCTGCATTCCTGGCGGGACGGAAAAGCCAAACATGCGGCGACCCTCGACGATTACGCCAATATGAGCCTTGCCGCCCTCGCCCTTGAGGGCGGCACCGGCGAGCGGCATTATCTCGACCGGGCGATCGCCTGGGCCGCCCTTCTCGAGGAGCATTTTCTCGACCCGAAGGACGGTGCCTATTTCTTCACCGCCGACGACCAGACCGATCTGATGATCCGCACCAAGACGGCCATCGACAATGTCACCCCGGCTGGCAACAGCACGATGGTGGAGGTCCTGGCGCGGCTCTGGCTCAAGACCGGGGATGCGACCTACGCGTTGCGCGCCGAGGCGATCACGCGCGCCTTCGCAGGGTCCTTCCAGCAGCAGCCCATCGGTTTTCCGGGCCTGCTCAACGGAGTCGAATGGTTGCGGCACGGGCGGCAGATCGTCGTCGCCAGCGATCCGTCGGACAAGGATTGCCAGGCCCTCATCCAAACGGCACGCACGGCAGGCCGGGCGCTCTCGGTACTCGATATCGTCTCCACCGAAGAGTCTCTCGCCGAAGGCCATCCAGCACGCGGCAAAGGACCTGTCGACGGGCGCCCGGCGGCCTATCTTTGCGTAGAGCAGACCTGCTCTCCCCCGGAGACCGATCCGGAGCGCTTCCGGGAAATTCTCGAGGCGCGGAGATGAGCACACGTCAGCAGCATAGTTTCCACAGCCCGATCGGCCGCATTCACCTAACGGAGGAGAACGGATCCATCATCCGCCTCACATGGGTTTCACGTGAAACATCCTCTGTTCGTTCCGATTCCGAGACAAGCCATGTCTTGCTTGAGGCCGAGCGTCAGATCCGCGCCTATTTCGACAAGACGCTGAAAGTCTTCGACCTGCCGCTCGCCTATGATCGCGGCTCCGCTTTCGAACACTCCGTCTGGGATGCAATGAAGGAGATCCCCTTCGGCAAGCTGCTGACCTACGGCGAGATCGCAGACCGGATCGGCGGCGTTGCACGCGCCGTCGGCGGGGCCTGCGGTGCCAATCCGATCCCGCTGATCATTCCTTGCCACAGGGTGGTCGGCAGCGACGGGAAGCTCACCGGATTCTCGGGCGATGGCGGGATCGCGACCAAGCAGCGTCTGCTCGATCACGAGTCCGATCAGCTCACCCTGTTTTGAAGAACACTCGTTCCACCAGAAGCGTGGACAGGCCCCGATACCCGCGCCTAGTCTCGGGGCCAATCGGCTGCATCACAAGGGAGGGAGACCCATGGCATATGTGACCGTCAAGGCCGCCGACGGCGGCAGCTTCCAGGCCTATCACGCCGCGCCTCCAAGCGGTGGCGACGCGCCAGGGATCGTTCTGATCCAGGAAATCTTCGGGGTGAACAAGGTCATGCGCGACCAGGCCGACGCCTATGCGGCGGAAGGCTATCACGTGCTCTGCCCCGACATTTTCTGGCGCATCGAGCCCGGCATCGACATCACCGACCAGAGTCAGGCGGAATGGGACAAGGCCTTTGCGCTGTTCAACGCCTTCGACGTCGACAAGGGCGTCGAGGACCTGAAGGCGACTCTCGCGCATCTGAAAGGCATGAGCGGCTGCACCGGCAAGGCCGGGTCGGTCGGCTATTGCCTCGGCGGCAAGCTCGCCTATCTCATGGCCACCCGCTCCGACGCGGACTGCAACGTCTCCTATTATGGCGTCGGACTCGATGAACTTCTCGGAGAATCATCAGCTATTTCAAAGCCTTATCTTTCCCATATCGCCTCCGAGGACGGCTTCGTGCCGAAGGAGGCGCAGGAGAAGATCAAGGCCGGGCTTTCCGGCAATCCGCTGGTGACGCTGCATGTCTACGAAGGCCAGGATCATGCCTTCGCGCGCCAGGGCGGCGCCCATTACGACGCAGCGGCGGCGAAGCTCGCCAACGGCCGGACATCAGATTTCTTCAAGGCCAACCTCGGATAACAAGGCTCACAAGGGAACAACCAATATGGTCAAGGCTATCCAGTTCAAGACAACAGGCGGACCCGAAGTCCTCGAGATGACCGACGTCGATCTCGCGGCACCGGGTGCGGGCGAGATCCAGGTCAAGCACACCGCCATCGGGCTCAACTTCATCGACACCTACCACCGCAGCGGCCTCTATCCCCTGCCCCTGCCCTCCAATATCGGCATGGAAGGCGCCGGCGTGGTCGCCGCGGTCGGCAGTGGCGTCACCGATCTGAAGGAAGGCGACCGTGTCGCCTATGCCTCCCCGCCGCCAGGCTCCTACGCCGAAGCCCGCAATATCGCCGCCGATCGCGTGGTGAAGATCCCCGACGGCGTCGACGACAAGACCGCGGCCGCGATGATGCTGAAGGGCATGACCGCGCAGTACCTGATCCGGCAGATCTACAAGGTCGCCAAAGGCGATACGATCCTGATCCATGCCGCCGCCGGCGGCGTCGGCCAGATCGTCTGCCAGTGGGCCAGCTCTCTCGGCGCCACCGTCATCGGCACGGTCGGCAGCAAGGAGAAGGCGGAAATCGCCAAGGCGAACGGCTGCCATCATCCGATCCTCTACAACGAGGAGGATTTCGTCGCCCGGGTGACCGAGATCACCGATGGAAAGAAGCTCCCGGTCGTCTATGATTCGATCGGCTCCACCACCTTCGAGAAGTCGCTGGACTGCCTGCGTCCGAGAGGACTGATGGTGAGCTTCGGCCAGGCCGCCGGGCCGATCCCGCCGGTCAATCTCGGTATCTTCGCGCAGAAGGGCTCGCTCTTCTTCACCCGGCCGACCCTGTTCAACTACATCTCGACGGCCGACGATCTCCGGGCCACCGCCGGCGATCTGTTCGACGCGGTCAAGTCCGGCGCGGTGAAGATCCATATCGACCAGACCTTCCCGCTCGCCGAAGCCCGCGCGGCGCACGAGGCGCTGGAAGCCCGCAAGACCACGGGCTCGACCATTCTTCTGCCGTAAAACCTTCCATTCGGGCGCCCGCCATGATGGCGGGCGCCCGAATGCCATGCGCACTCAGAGATCCGCCTCCGCAACGACAGACGCAATCCAGTCGAGAAAGACGCGAACCCGGGGCGACATCTGACGGTTCTGCGGAAAGAGCGCAACCAGCGGGGTCGGCTGCGGCGGATGCTCGGGCAGCACCTGGACCAGCGCGCCGCTCTCCAAATCCTCGCGAAACCTGTAGCGCGGCGCCTGGATCAGGCCGTAGCCGAGACGCGCAAGGTGGTGGGCCGTTTCCGCGTCATTGACCGTCACCCGGCTCGGCAGCGTGATCTCCACCGTTTTGCCGCCGCTACCGAATTCCAGGGGAATGACCCTCCCGGTCCGGGACGACAGGAATCCCACCGCCTCGTGCCCGGCGAGATCCGCGAGCGACGATGGGACGCCTCGCCCCATCAGGTAGGCCGGACTGGCGCAGGTGATCTCCGGAATACTTCCCAGCCGCCGCATGATCAGCCCGCTTTCCTCCGGCTCGCCCGCCCGGATCACGCAATCGACCCCTTCCCGGATGAGATCCACCAGCCTGTCCCCCTGCCCGAGATGCAGGTTCAGACCGGGATAACGATCCAGAAATTCGGGAAGGCGCGGCAGAAAGAAGCGCCGTGTCAGGGCACCGTGCGCATCGATCCGCAGCAACCCCGTCACCTCGTTGCTTCTGAGTGCCCGCTCGGCATCGTCGATTTCCGCCAGAATGCCGACGCAGCGGCGGTAATAGGCCTCACCGTCCGGGGTCGGCGCGACATGGCGGGTCGTACGTTCGAGAAGCCGGCTATCCAGACTCTCCTCAAGCCGCCGGATCGCTTCCGTTGCGGTCGATCGCGGGATCGAGAGATCTGCTGCGGCAGCCTTGAAACTCCGGCGTTCCACCACCCGAACGAAGAGTCGCATTGAATCGAGCCGATCCATAATAATTCGCTCTTTCCGAATTAACTTGCCAAGAGAAGCCTGATTATCCGGATAAAGGGATGGACTAAGTCAAGGGACATCGACACGCAGCAGCGAAAGGGATGCAGAGATGACCCTGAAAGACAAGACAGCCATCGTCACCGGCGGCGGGAAAGGCATCGGCGCCGCGATTGCACTCAAGCTCGCCCGCGAAGGTGCTGCAATCCTAGTAAATTACGCCCGTGATGCGGCAGCAGCCGAGAACGTTGTCCAACGGATTGCCGAGAAAGGCGGGCAAGCGGTCGCCCTCAAGGCCGACGTGAGTGCAGCCTCCGGTATCGAGAAAATGTTCGATGCCGCGGAAACCGCCTTCGGACCTGTCGACATCCTTGTGAACAATGCCGGGATCATGCGCCTTGGCGCCATTTCCGAGACGTCAGACGCCGATCTCGACGCTCATGTCGCGGTCAATCTGGCCGGCGCCTTCCGGGGCATGCGTGCCGGCTCCAGGAGACTCCGCGACGGCGGACGCATCATCAATATCTCGAGCAGCGTGATCGGCATGCGGATGCCCGGCTACGGTCTCTATGCCGCTACCAAGGCGGCGGTCGAGGCCATGGGCCAGGTTCTCGCCAAGGAACTCGGGCCGCGCGGCATCACGGTCAATGCCGTGGCGCCCGGTCCTGTCGCCACCGAGCTCTTCTTCAACGGCAAATCGGAGGAAATGATCCAGGCCATCACCCGCTCCATTCCACTCGGGCGCCTCGGCGCACCGGAAGACATCGCCGAAACCGTCGCCTTCATCGCCGGACCGGGCGGGGGCTGGATCAATGGCCAGACCATCCGCGCCAACGGCGGAATGATCTGACCTCGCATTTTCAGGAGGCAACTCTTTCAAGGAAAGGACGACCGAATGCCCTTCGCCAACTTCAAACTGCCAGAGGCAGCACTCTCCAGAGCGCAGAAAGAAGATCTTCTGCACAAGACGACGGATCTGATGGTCAGCTATTTCGGTGAAGCGGTCCGACCGCATACCATGGTGCTGATCGAGGAAGTCCGTGACGGCGGCTATGGCCGCGCCGATGAGATCTTCGTGCTGCCGCCGGAGTACCGAGCGAGAGACTGAGCTTCTGCGCATGCCACAAAAAGCAAGAGCGGCCTCAGAAGGCCGCTCTTTTCTTTTCCGGTCAACGCTCTTCCGGAAATCAGGAATTCATCGCGTCGAAGAAATCCTGGTTGCTCTTCGAGACCTTCAGCTTGTCGAGCAGGAACTCCATCGCGTCGACCGTCCCCATCTGGGTCAGGATACGGCGCAGGACCCACATCTTGTTGAGGGTTGCACGCTCCACCAGAAGTTCTTCCTTGCGGGTACCCGACCGGGTGATGTCGATGGCCGGGAAAGTCCGCTTGTCGGCGAGCTTGCGGTCGAGAATGATCTCGGAGTTACCGGTGCCCTTGAACTCTTCGAAGATGACCTCGTCCATCCGCGAGCCGGTATCGATCAGCGCGGTCGCGATGATAGTCAGCGAGCCGCCCTCCTCGATGTTCCGGGCTGCACCGAAGAAGCGCTTGGGGCGCTGCAGTGCATTGGCGTCGACACCGCCGGTCAGCACCTTCCCGGAGGACGGCACGACGGTGTTGTAGGCGCGCGCAAGCCGCGTGATGGAGTCCAGCAGGATCACTACGTCGCGCTTGTGCTCGACCAGGCGCTTGGCCTTCTCGATCACCATCTCGGCGACCTGGACGTGACGCGCGGCCGGCTCGTCGAAGGTGGAGCTGATAACCTCCCCCTTCACCGAACGGTCCATGTCGGTCACTTCCTCGGGACGCTCGTCGATCAGAAGCACAAGCAGATAGGCGTCCGGATGGTTCTCGGCGACCGCATGGGCGATATTCTGCAGCATGACCGTCTTACCGGTCCGCGGCGGCGCCACGATGAGGCCGCGCTGTCCCATGCCGAGCGGCGCGATCAGATCGATCACCCGCGTGGTCACGTCCTGCTGCTTGTTCTCCGCCTTCTCAAGCTCGAGATTCAGACGCTGCTCTGGGTAGAGCGGCGTCAGATTGTCGAAATTGATCCGGTGGCGAACCGCGTCCGGGTCTTCGAAGTTGATCTTGTTGACCTTGAGCAGCGCGAAGTACCGCTCTCCGTCCTTCGGTGCCCGGATCTGTCCCTCGACCGTATCGCCCGTGCGCAGTCCGAAACGCCGCACCTGGCTCGGAGAGATATAAATATCGTCCGGCCCCGGCAAGTAATTGGACTCGGGTGATCTGAGAAAGCCGAACCCGTCCGGCAGCGTTTCAAGAACGCCGGTGCCATAGATCGGAAGATCGTTGTCAGCTAACTGTTTGAGAATAGCAAACATCATATCCTGCTTGCGCAGAACACTTGCGTTCTCAATCTCCAATTCTTCCGCATAGGCAAGAAGATCTTGGGGGGTTTTTGCTTTTAGCTCTTGAAGATGCATCGTCCTGTCGATGACAAGGTAAAACGAATGTTTGGGAAGGTCGGCCGGTTGAGCAGGCCGCACGAGTGTCGCTTTATCAGCTGACTGTTATGATTTGTTCTGTGCGGGAAGACCTGACGCCATGCCCCACGGCGGTCGGCGATTGATGTCAATTACAGTAGTTTGGCGGCGGGTGTCAAACAACAATATTTGACAAAAATGGAAAACATTCAGGAAAACGGTTTCACGATCACCATGATGACGATGACGATCAGAAGGATCGTCGGGACTTCGTTCGCAATCCGGTAGAAGCGCGCACTGCGACGATTTGCATCGGCCGCGAAATCGCGCCGCCACCGGGCCATCATTCCGTGAAATCCGGTGAGCAGGAAAAGACAGGCCAGTTTGACGTGAAACCAGCCGTCCGAGAGAAATTCCGGAATAAGCACCAGCATCCAGATACCGAAGACGAAGGTCGAAACCATCGCCGGATTGATGATCGCACGCAGAAGCCGGCGCTCCATGATCTTCAGGGTTTCGGAGAGTTCGGAGCCGGGCTCCGCATCGGCGTGATAGACGAAGAGCCGCGGCAGATAGAACATCCCGGCCATCCAGGCCACCATGCTCATGACGTGAAACGCCTTGATCCATTCGTAGCTCATCGTGTCCTCCTCCCCGGCCGGCCGTTTACCTGCGCCGCACCTGGCGCAGCAACTGCTCGACATGCGCGATCGGTGTCGTCGGCAGAATGCCGTGCCCGAGATTGAAGATGAACGGTCCGGAAGCGGCCGCATCGAGGATGCTCTTCACCTCCTCGTCGAGGCCCTTTCCGCCGGACAGCAAGGCGATCGGATCGAGATTGCCCTGGATCGGCATCCTGGTCTGGATGTTTTCCATCGCCCAGCGGATCGGCATGGCCGTGTCGACGGCCACCGCATCGACACCGGTCTCCGCGATGTAATCGAGGTAATTGGCGCCCGCCGCGCGCGGAAAGCCGATGACCGGCAGATCCGGATAGGCCGCCTTCACCGCGGAGACGATCTTTTTCGTCGGTTCGATGACCGCCATGCGGAAGAGGCGCGGCGAGAGCACGCCGGCCCAGGAATCGAACAGTTTCAGAACCTCGGCCCCGGCCTTCGCCTGACCGAGCAGATAGGTGATCGTCCCCTCGACGACGATGTCGATCAGCGCCTGGAACCCTTCCGGATCGCTGTAGGCCCATTGCTTGGTTGCGGCGTAGTCCTTGCTGCTGCCGCCCTCGACCATGTAGGTGATGACCGTCCAGGGACTGCCCGAAAAACCGATCAGCGCAGTCTCCGCCGGCAGAGCCTCCCGGACCCGCGACACGGTCTCGTAGACATTGCCGACGCGTTTCGAAAGGCCCGAGGTATCGAGGCTCGAAAGCGCCGCCCGGTCGCGCACCGGTTCCAGCACCGGTCCACGGCCCTCGACGAACTTCAGCGGCTGACCGAGACCATAGGGCACGATCAGGATGTCCGAGAAGAGAATGGCACCGTCCATCCCGAAACGGCGGATCGGTTGGAGGGTGACCTCCGCGGCCAGTTCCGGGTTCAGGCAGAGATCGACGAAGGATCCCGCCTGTTTGCGAACCTCCCGATATTCCGGCAGATAGCGGCCGGCCTGACGCATGAGCCAGATCGGGGGAATATCTGACACCTGGCCTGCAAGCGCTTTCAGTATCGGTTTCTCGGTCATGGATCGCCTGTTCGGTTTGCCAACGCGCGCACTCACTAACAAAGAATCTTATTAGAAATAAGTAGGAAGTGATTGTAGTGGTGCTGTGAGTCCTGTGGATTATCGTTTGGACACAAGTGATCCACAGAACCGTCCGGGCAAGACCCTACAGGTCCGGCTTCGGGATAAAGAGCGGTAAAAACGTCGCAACCCGCAACGTATCCGCCGATCTGAATCACGGGGATTGCGGGGATATCTCTCTTGCCGGACAAGCTGCTCACATTCATCGGAGGGCGGTATAGTTTTATCCTCCGTCTAACAAGCCGGCGCCGAAGGAAGGCATCGAGAGGTACACTTTTCCTTTCGGAAGAGAATCCGCATTCTGTAAACAGATCGTACAGATTTATCCCCAGCAAGGTGTGAACGGTGACCGACACGGATATCCATCTTCACCTGGTATCGGACGCCACGGGCGAAACGAACCACCAGGTGGTCCGCGCCTGTCTGGTGCAGTTCGAGGGCGTGCGCGCCCGCGAGCATGTCTGGTCCCTGGTCCGCACCACCGGGCATATCGAAAAGGTCCTGGCTGCCGTCAGCGTCTATCCGGGGCCGGTGCTGTTCACACTGGTAAATCCGGAGCTCCGCGAGCAGCTCGAGCTCGGGTGCCAGCAGCGTCGCGTTCCCTGCATTTCCGTACTCGATACCGTGGTCAACGCGCTCGGCAATTTTCTCGGGCAGGAAAGCCACGGCCGCCCAGGTCGGCAGCACGAGCTCGACGCTGCGTATTTCAACCGGATCCGGGCAATGGATTACACGCTCGCCCATGACGACGGGCAGATGATCCACGATCTCGAGGATGCGGACATCGTGATCGTCGGGGTGTCCCGCACCTCGAAGACGCCGACCTCGCTCTATCTCGCCAACCGCGGCTATGCGACGGCGAACATCCCCGTGGTGCCGGGCGTTCCGCTGCCGAAGGAGCTCTACTCGCTGAAGCGCCCCTTCATCGTCGCGCTGACCAACGACCCGAACCGTCTGACCCAGGTTCGCCGCAACCGGATGCTGATGCTTCAGCACAGCAACGAGACCGACTATGTCGATCCGGAGAAGGTCCGCGAGGAAGTGGTCGAAGCACGCAAGGCCTTCACTAAAGCCGGCTGGCCGGTGATCGATGTGACCCGCCGTTCGATCGAAGAGACGGCGGCGGCTGTGCTGCAGAAATACGCGAAATTCCACGGATTGGAATCCTGATGTCGAGCGATCTCGATGTGTCGCCCCTCAGCGGCAACGGGGAAAAGCCGGTCGTGCTGGCGTCCGGCAGCCGGACCCGCGCGGACATGTTGCGTGCGGCGGGGCTGCCGGTCGAAATCCGCAAACCTTCCGTCGACGAAGCCGAGTTCAAGCGCAGCCTCCGGGCCGAGGGCGCAAGCGCGGCGGAGGTTGCCACTTTCCTCGCCGAAATGAAGGCGAACACGGTTTCCCGCGCCCGTCCGGAAGCGCTTGTGATTGGCGCCGACCAGATGCTCGATCTCGAAGGGAGCTGGTTTGACAAACCGGAGGACCGCGCGGGCGCGGCGGAACACCTCCGCAAACTCTCCGGCAAACGGCATACCCTGATCAGCTCCGTCGTCGTGTCGGCGGGCGGGACACGGATCTGGCACCATGTCGCGACGGCCAGCCTGCTGGTCCGTCCGCTTTCGGAGGAGTTCATCAGGGCCTATCTGGACACGATCGGCGATCGCGCCCTCGACTCCGTCGGCGCCTATCAGCTGGAATCCGTCGGCGCGCAGCTTTTCACCTCGGTCGAGGGCGACTTCTTCACCGTGCTCGGCCTGCCGCTCTTGCCGCTCCTGGATTTCATGCGGACGCGCGGCGCGCTGCGGGTCTGACGTGATGCTGGTTCTGGGCCTGACCGGATCGATCGGCATGGGGAAAAGTACCGCGGCGGCGATGTTCCGCCGGCTCGGTCTGCCCGTGCACGATGCCGACGCTTCCGTCCACAGGCTGTTCCGCGCCGGCGGAGCGGCCGTGGCTCCGATCGCGCGGCGCTTTCCGGAGGCGGTGGAGAAGGGTGCGGTGAACCGGGAGATCCTCGGAAAGCTGGTCTTCGGCGATGCGGTCGCCTTGAGGGATCTGGAAGCGATCGTCCACCCGCTCGTACGGCGTGAGCGCGATCGTTTCCTTGCGCTTCAGCGCCGGGCGCGGCGCCGGGCCGCGGTGCTGGATATCCCGCTTCTCTTCGAGACAGGCGGCGAGAGGGTCTGCGATTTCGTCTACGTCGTCTCGGCGCCCGCCTTCCTGCAGCGGCAGCGCGTTCTCGCCCGGTCCGGCATGACAGAATCCCGGCTCTCTTCTATCCTGAAGAAACAGATGCCCGACCGGGAGAAGCGGCACCGGGCGGACTATGTTCTGCCCACCGGGCTCGGCCGGGCGGCGACTATGCGAATGATCAAGAAGACACTGAACCGACTGGGAGTGCGCCATGCGTGAACTTGTGCTCGACACGGAAACCACCGGCATCGATCCGAAGCAGGGCCATCGGGTGATCGAGATCGGGGCGATCGAGCTGGTGAACCATGTGCCGACCGGCGGGAAGTATCACGTCTATATCAACCCGGAGCGCGAGGTGGAGCAGGGTGCGTTCGAGGTCCACGGCCTTTCCACCGAGTTTCTCGCCGATTTCCCGAACTTCGCCGGCATCGTCGACGACTTCCTCGAATTCGTGGGCGACGCGACCTTCGTGATCCACAACGCCAAGTTCGACATGGCGTTCCTGAATGCCGAGCTGACCCGCCTCGGCCATCCTCCCATGCCGATGGAGCGGGCGATCGATACATTGGCGATGGCGCGGCGGAAATTTCCCGGGGCGCAGGCCAGTCTCGACGCGCTCTGCCGCCGTTTCGAGATCAACAACTCGCATCGCGACCTGCACGGCGCCCTGGTCGATGCCGACCTGCTGGCGTCTGTCTATCTGGAGCTGATCGGGGGACGGCAGCCGGGTCTCGAGCTTGCTCGAGAGGACAAGGGCGACGTGGCGGCGATGCCGGAGATCCGGACCTCGGTCGCACGGCCGCCGCGTCCCCATGCGCCGAGCGACGAGGAACTGGCGGCGCATGCCATGCTGCTGGAGAAACTCAAGGATCCGATCTGGAACCGGTCCGACGCGGCCGAGTGATCAGGCGTTGCCTTCGGTCTCGATCGCGCCGACATCGACGCCGCCGTTCTGGGCACGCTGCAATTCGTTCTTCTGGAACACGCCGAGAAAATCGATCGGCTGGATGTGCAGCGGCGGATAGCCGCCGTCGGTCGTGATCTGACCGACGATCTGGCGGGCGAACGGGAACAGCAGCCGGGCGCATTCGACCATCAGAACGTATTCCAGCTGGTCGGGACGCACGCTCTCAAACTGGAACAGGCCGGCATAGTTGAGCTCGAGGATGAAGACCTTCTCGCCCTCATGGACGCCGCTGACATTGAGGAGGAGCTGGACTTCGTAGACTTGCTCCGCCATGCGCTCAGCGCGGACGTCGACGCCGATCTCGATATCGGGACGGATGTCGGCGCGCAGGCTCAGGGGTGCCTTCGGGTTCTCGAAGGAGAGATCCTTGATGTACTGCGCCTTCACCGTCATCGAGAAGGTGTTGATGGCGTTGTTCGCCCCGTCGGTCGCTGTGTCGGTCATCGGTCGTTATCTCTGCCGGAGGAAATCGAAGGCGCGTGGGTATCACGGATCCGGCGTGTGAACAACCTCCCCGGCGCCGTCCCGCTGGACCTTGACCACGGTTCCGTTGGTGACCGGGAGACCGGTCATCCGTTTGATGAAACCCCAGTGACTGACGCAAAGCACCCGGTCCCAGTCCTCCCGGTCACGGTTGCCGTCGAGGAAGGCGTCGACCCGGGCGAAGACCTCATGCTCCTGCTCGAGATGCTTCGTCCACCACTGCTCGTCGATATGATCGAACGACAGATGCGGCCAGTCGCGCTGCAGGACCGAACGGGTGCGGCCGATATCGCAGACGAAATGATTGTGCTCGCGGATTAGCGGGTCGATGCGGATCTCCAGGCGGAGGGTGTCGGCGAGGATATGCGCGGTCTCGAGCGCCCGTCGGTAGGGGCTGGAGACGATGTGATCGATCTCGCGCCCGGCGAGCGCCTGGGCCGAGTGACGGATCTGCGCCTTGCCGAGATCCGTCAGCGCCGGATCCTCGATCCCCGGATCTATCCCGGTGGCGCCATAATGAACGTTGAATTCGGATTGCCCGTGGCGGACGAAGAGCATGGTGTCGGTCTTTCGAGAGCGCGGCGTCGATGGCCGGTCAGCGCGGCGGCAGCGTGCGGTCGCCGTCGTCCTTCCGGTCGGAGGAGTCGTCCTCCCTGTCTTCCGTCAGGTCCTCGTACTCGCCGTCGATGACCGTCCGATCCGGGGAAGAACCGGAAGCTTTACCCGAGCCGGTCCGCACGATCCAGACATTGGAGTCCGCCGAACGTGCCAGGCCGCGGAACAGAAAACCGATCAGCACGATCCGCAGCGGCGGAATGAAGAGCAGAAAGCCTGCCACGTCGGTCACGAAACCCGGGAGGAACAGCAGTACGGCCGCCAGCAGCAGGCCGACCCCGTCGATGATTTCGGCGAGAGGGGACTGTTCCTGGCGCAGGGTTTCCTGCGCGCGCTGCAGAACCGCGGTTCCCTGGGTGCGGAACAGGAGTGCGCCGAGCGCGGCCGTCAGCAGCGTCAGGCCTACGGTCGCCCAGCCGCCGATGATCCCGCCGACCTCCGCGAAAACGAAAATCTCGAGGGCCGGGATGCCGAGCAGAACGATAAGGAAGATGAGGACCATAGTTGTTCTTTCAAAAGTGACAGCCTATCTATGCTGTAGTACGGTCGCCGGACGGTCGGAAGCGGCAAGTCTGCTGCGAAAGCGGCAATGATAAGCTGTAAGGGCCGACGGTATTTTTCTCCAAGGGCGGATAAGGGTCCCAGGACCCGCAGTTAAGGGCGATATGGGCGACGGCATCGCGTTCTTCGATATAATTCTTTTCGCGCTGCTTGCAGGGTTTCTGTTTTTCAGGCTCCGCAACGTGCTCGGCAAACGGACCGGACATGAAGAGCGTCATACCGATCCGTTCTCTCCGGCGCCGGAGCGGTCTGCCAAATCCGACAATGTCATCCAGCTGCCGGACCGCGAACGGGACGAGCGCAGCGCCGCGCAGGACGATGCCGAGCTTTCGGACCTGATGCGCGTCAAGATGGCCGATCCGGCTTTTGACGAGATCGAGTTCCTCAAGGGTGCTCGCACGGCGTTCGAATGGATCGTCGAAGCCTTTGCCAAGGGCGATCTCGACGGCCTGCGGCCGCTCCTCGGAGACGATCTGATGGGGGCTTTCGCAGGGGCGGTCGAGGCGCGCGAGCAAGCCGGAGAAACCCAGGAAACCACCATTTCCTCCTTCCGCTCCGCGCTCATCAACGACGTGAAGCTGACCGGATCGATTGCGCGCGTGACAGTCGAGTTCATTACCGATCAGGTCAAGGTAACGCGGGGCACAGACGGTTCCGTGGTCGACGGGGATCCGGACAGGATCGAGACGGTGACGGATCTCTGGACCTTCGAGCGCGATATCAGTGCGCGCGATCCGAATTGGCATCTCGTCGCTACCCGCGTGCCCGAAGAGTAAAGTCTCTTTGATTTTCTGGAATTGACGGGAGGGCATCTTGCCCCGGCGTTATCTGTGTCTGCTGGTGTTTCTTGGTCTGGCGGCTTGCGCCCCGGAACCGGAACCCGAGCGCGTGACGCAGGAAACGGCGCGTTACGAGAAAACCTCCCTTTCCTCCCTGCCGGGCTGGTCCGACGACCGTTTGAGCGACGCACTTCCCGCATTGAAGCGGTCCTGCGGAAAGATCCGCCGCGGATATGACGAGCAAGAGGTGGCGCCGGCCGAGGTCGGCGGCACCATCGCGGACTGGCGCGCCCCCTGCGATGCGCTTTCCCGACTCTCGGACGGCAGCGACGACGCGGCGGTCCGTGACTTCCTTTCCGACTGGTTCGAGGCCTACGAAATCAAGGCGGGCGAGGGTTCGGGGCTCTTCACGGGTTATTACGAGCCCGAACTGAAAGGCGCGATGCAGCGTGGCACAGGTTACGAAACGCCCTTGCTGGCGCGCCCGGACGACCTGGTGCTGGTCAATCTTGGGGACTGGCGGTCCGGCCTCCGCGGCGAGCGGATCGCCGGGCGGCTGCGCAGCGGGCGCCTCGTGCCCTATGAAAGCCGGGCGGAGATTGAAGCAGGCGCGCTCGGTAAGAATGCAGAACCTCTGCTCTGGCTCGCCGACCCGATCGACGCCTTCTTTCTGCATATCCAGGGCTCGGGCCGGATCCTCCTCGACGACGGCAGCGTTCTGCGTGTCGGCTATGACGGCCATAACGGTCATGTCTACTACCCGATCGGCCGCTATCTGGTGGAGAGCGGACATATAGACAAGGACGCGATCTCCCTGCAGACGATCCGCGACTGGCTCCGGGCCAACCCGGAGGAAATGCGCGGGGTGATGGACCTCAACCCGTCCTACATCTTCTTCCGGACTGTGGACGGAGACGGGCCGATCGGGGCGCAAGGTGTCGCGCTGACGCCTGGACGTTCGCTCGCCGTCGACCGGCGATACATTCCGCTCGGCGCGCCGGTCTGGCTCGATATCGACTATCCGGACGAGAGCGGCCGGCCGCTGAAGCGTCTGGTGGTGGCGCAGGATACCGGCGGCGCGATCAAGGGCGCGGTCCGCGGCGACGTGTTCTGGGGCCATGGCGAGACGGCGGCGCAAAAAGCCGGGCCGATGGCCGCCACCGGTCGATATTTCGTGCTTCTCCCAAAAAATCTCGATATTGCCTTAAGGCAATAGCATGCCGCGTGTCGGGTCCGGCGACGCGGCATCGATAAGAAAACGAGAGTGGGAGCCTGCTGTGTCAGCGTCCGTGAAAGCGCGTCCGCGCGTCGGTCTTTTCGTGACCTGTCTTGTCGATCTGTTCCGCCCGACCGTCGGATTCGCGGCGATTTCCCTGCTGGAAAAGGCGGGGTGCGACGTTTCCGTGCCGGAGTCTCAGACCTGCTGCGGCCAGCCGACATTCAATTCGGGCGATTTCAGCGACAGCCGCGACATCGCCGCCAACGTGATCGCCGCCTTCGAGGAATTCGATTATGTGGTCGCGCCCTCCGGCTCCTGCGCCGGCATGATCCGCGAGCATTATCCCGAGCTCTTCGAGGACGACCCGGCGATGGCGCTCCGGGCGCAGCATCTCGCCAAGCGGACCTACGAGCTGACGTCATTCCTGGTCGATGTCATGGGGCTCGAGGAAACCGGCGCCGCCTTCGACGGCAAAGTCACTTATCATGATAGCTGCTCCGGGCTCCGCGAGCTCGAGGTGAAGGCGCAGCCGCGCAAACTGCTGAACAAGGTCGACGGACTGAAGATCACCGAGCTGCCGGGGGCGGAGATCTGCTGCGGTTTCGGCGGCACCTTCTGCGTCAAGTATCCCGAGATCTCCGACAAGATGGTGACCCAGAAGGCGGAGGAGATCGTCGCCACCGGAGCGGATCACCTGCTGGCGGGCGATCTCGGCTGCCTGCTCAACATGGGCGGCAAGCTGAAGCGGCTGGGCGCGCCGACCAAGGTGCGCCACGTCGCCGAGGTGCTGGCGGGGATGACCGACGGGCCGGCGATCGGCGAGGGAGAGAGCTGATGCAATCGACCTCCCGCACCTTCAAGCAGAACGCTCATGACGCGCTGGCCGATGCCCAGCTGCAGAAGGCGCTCTCCAAGATGCGCCCGGGCTTCCAGCAGAAGCGTGCCGACGTGGTCGCCAAACTTCCCGAATTCGAGGACCTGCGTGACCGAGGTCGTGACATCAAGAACCATGTCCTGGAACATCTCGACTATTACCTCGAGCGCTTCGAGGAAAACGTCACCAGGCATGGCGGCAAGGTTCACTGGTGCCGTAACGCCGAGGAGGCGCGCCAGACCATCATGGAGATCTGCCGCTCGGTGGACGCGAAGACCGTCACCAAGGGCAAGAGCATGGTGGCCGAGGAAATCGGCCTCAACGAGTATCTGGAGGAGCACGGGGTCGAGCCGATCGAGACCGATCTCGGCGAATATATCATCCAGCTTCGCGGCGAGCCGCCGAGCCACATCATCGCGCCGGCGATCCACGTCAACAAGGAGCAGGTCGTCGAGGCGTTCCGCGAGAAGCACACGGATCTGCCGCCGAACCGCCCGCTCGAGGAAGTCGGAGACATCACCGACGAGGCGCGCACCCAGCTGCGGCCGAAATACTTCGCCGCCGATGTCGGTATCACCGGCGCCAACTTCCTGATCGCCGAGACCGGCTCTACCGTCATCGTCACCAACGAGGGAAACGGGGATCTGACCCAGACTCTCGCCAAGGCGCATGTCGTGGTGGCGAGCCTGGAGAAGATCGTGCCGACGCTGGAGGATGCGAGCAGCATCCTGCGTCTTCTGGCCCGCTCGGCCACCGGACAGGAGTTTTCCGTCTATACCACCTTCTCTTCCGGCCCGCGCCGGGGCGAGGATCTGGACGGGCCGGAGGAGTTCCACGTGGTGTTGCTCGACAACGGGCGCTCCGCCATGCTCGGCACCGAGTACCAGGAGATGCTCCGCTGCATCCGTTGCTCGGCCTGCATGAACCATTGCCCGGTCTATGCCGCGGTCGGCGGGCACGCCTATGGCTGGGTCTATCCGGGCCCGATGGGCGCGGTGCTGACGCCGAGCCTGATCGGCATCGACGAGGCGGGTCACCTGCCCAATGCCTCGACCTTCTGCGGCCGCTGCGAGCAGGTATGCCCGATGCGGATCCCGCTGCCGAAGATGATGCGCCACTACCGGGCCAAAGAGTATCGCGAAGGCAAGACTACCCCTCAGGTTCGCACGGGTTTGCGGCTCTGGTCGTACTTTGTGAAGCGGCCCTGGCTCTATCGTCAGTCGGCCAAGCTGGGGGCTGCGCTACTCGGCTTTCTCGGCGGACGGAAGGGAAGAATCGCTACCCTCCCGCTGGCCTCCGGCTGGACCTCGGTCCGCGACATGCCGGCACCCGAGGGACGTACCTTCCAGCAACTCTACAGGATGAGCGGACACGGCAAGGCGGGAGGCAGGCGATGAGCGGCGCGCGCGAACAGATCCTCGGCGGGATCCGCAAGTCCCTCGGCCGGGGCAAGTTGGAAGGCGAGGCCGCGGCGGCGCTGGACCGGCGCCTCTCCAGCCACGAGCGCATCCTGGTGCCGAAACGCTCCGAGGGCGACCAGGCGCACAAGGTCGGCCTCTTCGTCGAAATGGCGGAGGCTGTCCAATGTTCCGTCGACCGGTTGGACTCGCTGGCAGACGTGCCGGAAATGCTGGCGGACTATCTCCGGCGGGAAAACCTGCCGGCCCATATCCGCCGCGCCGGCGCGCTCGACGGTCTCGACATTCCCTGGGAGAAGGCACCGTCTCTGAGTTTCGAGGGCGGACGGGCCGTCACCGAGGACGCCGTCAGCCTGACCCCGGCACTGGCCGGGATCGCGGAAACCGGCACGATGATGCTGCACTCCGCCCCGGAGACCCCGACCACGCTGCATTTCGTGCCGGACACCCATGTCGTTCTGCTGAAGGAAAGCCAGATTGTCGGCGCCTACGAGGACGCCTGGGACATGCTGCGGCAGAAATTCGGCCTGAAGGACGGCGCCGGGATGCCGCGGACGGTCAACCTGATCACCGGCCCCTCCCGCACCGGCGACGTGGAGCAGATCATCCAGCTCGGTGCGCACGGGCCGCGCCGGCTGCATATCCTGCTGGTCAAGGACTGAACCGGCCGGCGGGGCAGGGGCATGGCGCGGCGACCGACAGCGGACGAACTCAATCTCTGGCGCAAGGTCGTCGCCGATACCGAACCGCTCACCCCGGAGCGCCGCAGGGCGCTTGAGGCTGCGGCTCCGAAAGTACCTGAAATCCTGCAGAAACAGGCAGAGAAACAGCCGCCGGCCACGGCGCCGCGGCACCATTCCCGTCCGGCTGGCGATCTCGGGCTCGACCGCATCAAGGTGCCGAGCGCGCTGGCCGAGCACGATCCGGGGAGAGCGCCGGGCATCGACCGGCGGACCGCGCTCAAGATCAAGCGCGGCAAGCAGCAGATCGACGGTCGCATCGACCTGCACGGCATGCGTCAGGACGAGGCGCACCGGGCGCTCAACGCCTTCGTCAACGGTGCCTACAAGCGGGGCGACCGCTGCGTGCTGGTGATCACCGGCAAGGGCACCCGGTCCGCCGACGGCGACCGCGAGGCCGGCGTGCTCAAACGCATGACGCCGCGCTGGCTGACCGACGGGACGAACCGGGAAAAGGTGCTCGCCTATTCGCCCGCCCAGCCGCAGCACGGCGGCGGCGGCGCGCTCTATGTCATGCTGCGGCGGCGGAAGGACCGCAAATGACCCCGTTCGGCGCGAGGATCCGTGCGCTCCGGGCGGAGCGCGGCGTCACCCTGAAGCAGATGGCCACGGCCCTGCAGGTCTCCTCGGCCTATCTCTCCGCGCTGGAACACGGCAAGAAGGGCCGGCCGACGGTGGGGCTGATCCACCAGATCTGCCAGTATTTCGGCCTGATCTGGGACGATGCGGAAGATCTGAAGAAGCTCGCGAAGCGCTCCAACCCGCGCGTCGTCATCGACACGGCCGGGCTCAGCCCGAAGGCGACCGAGCTTGCCAACACCCTTGCCGATCGAATCCGCGACCTCGACGATCCGAGGATCGACACCCTGCTCGCAGAACTCGCACCGCCCGGCAAGGGGCCGCGGCACTGATCAGAGGATGAACTTGCTGAGGTCGGTGTCTTGCGCCAGGTCGCCGACATGTTTCTGCACGTAGGCCGCGTCGATCTTGACCGTTTCGCCGCCACGGTCGGAGGCGGTGAAGCTGATCTCGTCGAGCAGTTTCTCCATCACCGTGTGCAGCCGGCGGGCGCCGATATTCTCGATATTCCGGTTGATATCGACCGTCAGGTCCGCCAGCGCGTCGATCGCCTCGTCGGTGATGTCGATGGTGACCTCTTCCGTCGCCATCAGCGCCGTGTATTGCCGGATCAGGCTGTTTTCCGGCTCTGTCAGGATGCGGCGGAAATCGTCGCGGGTCAGCGCTTTCAGCTCGACCCGGTTCGGCAGGCGGCCCTGCAGTTCCGGCAGCAGGTCTGACGGCTTGGCGATATGGAAGGCGCCGCTGGCGATGAAGAGGACGAAATCGGTCTTCACCGAGCCGTGCTTGGTGGCGACGGTGGTGCCCTCGATCAGCGGCAGCAGGTCGCGCTGCACGCCCTCGCGGCTGACATCGGCGCCGCTGCGCTCGGCGCGGGCGCAGATCTTGTCGATCTCATCCAGGAAGACGATGCCGTTCTGCTCCACGGACTCGATGGCCTCACGCACCACCTTCTCTTCGTCGAGCAGGTTGTCCGCCTCTTCGTCGACCAGCACCCGGTAGGATTCCGAAACGCTCATGCGGCGCTTCTTGGTGCGGCCGCCGAAGGCCTTGCCGAACATGTCGTTCAGATTGAGCATGCCCATCTGCGCGCCTGGCATGCCCGGGATCTCGAAGGTCGGCATGCCGCCGCCCTGGTCGGCAGTCTCGATCTCGATCTCCTTGTCGTCGAGCTGGCCCTCGCGCAGCATCTTGCGGAACTTCTGCTTGGTGTCGGCGCTGGCGGTCTCGCCGACGAGCGCATTGACCACGCGCTCCTCGGCCGCGAGCTCGGCCTGGGCATGGACCGATTTGCGCATCTTCTCGCGTACCTGGCCGATCGCCACCTCGACCAGGTCGCGGATGATCTGCTCGACGTCGCGGCCGACATAGCCGACCTCGGTGAATTTCGTCGCTTCGACCTTGATGAAGGGCGCCTCGGCCAGCTTGGCGAGGCGGCGGGCGATCTCGGTCTTGCCGACGCCGGTCGGGCCGATCATCAGAATGTTCTTCGGCTGCACTTCCTCGCGGATGTCGCCCGCGAGCTGCTGCCGGCGCCAGCGGTTGCGCAGCGCGATGGCGACGGCGCGCTTGGCGTCCTTCTGGCCGATGATGAAGCGGTCGAGTTCGGAGACGATCTCACGCGGGCTGAAGGCGGTCATGTGTGTTACCAACTCTTGGGCCAGGTTTGGGAGTGCCACTACTTCGGGCGATTTCAATCAGTTATCGGAGTCAAGCGCTTCGAGGGTTACGTTCTCGTTGGTGTAGATGCAGATGTCCGCGGCGATCTTCATCGCCTTGCGGGCGATCGCCTCGGCATCCATGTCGTCGCGGTCGATCAGCGCGCGGGCCGCGGCGAGCGCGAAGGATCCGCCGGAGCCGATGCCGATCAGTCCGTCCTCAGGCTCGAGGACGTCACCGTTGCCGGTGAGAACCAGGGAGGCCGTGCTGTCCGCCACCGCCATCATGGCTTCGAGGCGGCGCAGATAGCGGTCGGTGCGCCAGTCCTTGGCGAGCTCGACCGCGGCGCGGGTGAGCTGGCCCGGGTGCTTCTCCAGCTTCTCCTCAAGCCGCTCGAAAAGGGTGAAGGCGTCCGCGGTGGCGCCGGCGAAACCGGCGATGACCTCGCCGCCGCCGATCCGGCGGACCTTGCGCGCCTGCGCCTTCATCACGGTGTTGCCGAAGCTGACCTGACCGTCACCGGCGACCACCACGCGGCCGTTCTTCCGCACCGAGAGGATGGTCGTGCCGTGCCACTGGATCGGGTCCGTGCCCTGTCTGTCCATGAGAGCTCCATTGATTGCGTGCCCGTCCAATTGGGGCATGCGGGGGATAACGTCAAGGCGGCGGTCCGCGCAAGACGCGGCGACCACGCCCGGAGATTGGCATTCTCCCGCGGTTCCTGCTACATAGCCGCCGTGTATTTCCTCGGAGCAGAAATCCATGTCCGACAGCCGCAGCGCAAGCGTGAAGCGCGTGACCAACGAGACCACCATTTCCGCCGAACTCAGGCTCGACGGAACCGGCCGATATGACATCGAGACCGGGGTGGGGTTCCTCGACCACATGCTGGAACAGCTGTCGCGACATTCGCTGATCGACATGACGATCCGGGCCGAGGGCGACCTGCATATCGACGCGCACCACACGACGGAGGATTGCGGCTGGGCGATCGGCGGGGCGCTGACCAAGGCGCTGGGCGACCGCAAGGGGATCAATCGCTACGGCTCCTCCTATCTGCCGATGGACGAGGCCCTCAGCCGCGTCGCGCTCGATTGCTCGAACCGGCCGTTCCTGGTCTGGCGGGCGACGCTTCCGGCGCAGAAGCTGGGCGAGATGGATACCGAGCTCTTCCGCGAGTTCTTCCAGGCCTTCTCCCAGGCGGCCGGGCTGACCCTGCATATCGAAAACCTTTACGGCGACAACACGCACCATATCGTGGAGTCGATCTTCAAGGGCGTCGGAAGGGCGCTGCGCCAGGCGGTCGAGATCGACCCGAAGCGCGCGGATGCGGTGCCCTCGACCAAGGGAACGCTCGGGGGGTCGCTGTGACCGCCGCGGGCGGGTCCACTTCCGTCGCGGTCGTCGATTACGGGTCCGGCAACCTCCGTTCGGTGGCGAAGGCCTTCGAGCGGGTGGCTTCGGAGCGCGGACCGGGAACGGACGTGGTCGTGACCTCGGACCCGGCGGTGGTGCGCCGCGCGGGCCGGATCGTGCTGCCGGGTGTCGGTGCCTTCGCCGATTGCCGGGGCGGTCTCTACGGTTTGCCGGGGATGGTCGAGGCGCTGACGGACGCGGTGATCGGGCAGGGCACCCCGTTCCTCGGGATCTGCGTCGGCATGCAGCTGATGGCCGAACGCGGTCTCGAGCATGTCGTCTCGGACGGGCTGGGCTGGATCGGCGGCGAGGTGAAGCTGATGACGCCGGCACCGGCGCCGGACGGCCTGCCGCTGAAGGTGCCGCATATGGGCTGGAACCGGCTCAATCTGCTGCAGCCGGAGCATCCGCTGCTGAAAGGCATCGAAGAGGGCGCCTTCGTTTACTATGTGCACTCCTATCTCTTCGACGTCGCCGATCGCGCGGATCTGGTGGCGGTGAGCGACTATGGCGGCGAGATCGCAGCCGTGGTCGGACGCAAGAACTATTTCGGAACCCAGTTCCACCCTGAAAAGAGCCAGGCGAACGGACTTGCCTTCATCCGCAATTTCCTCGACTGGCGTCCCTGAGGGAGCCCGGCCATGAACAAAACAGATAGCGAGACCCGCCTGCCGCCGGTGGCGACGGTCGAGATGCTGACCGAGTTCGGCCCCGGAGATCTGCAGGATCTGTCGGACGCGGCCGAGGCGGCGATCATCGACGGCGGCGGTTTCGGCTGGATTTCGCCACCGCCGCGGGAGACGCTCGAGGCCTTCTGGCGCGGGGTGCTGATCATTCCGGAACGTCATCTCTTCGTCGGCCGGCTCGACGGGGTGATCGCCGGGTCCTGCCAGATCCAGCGGCCGCCGAAGAACAACGAGGCGCAGAGCCATACCTGCAAGCTGACGACCAACTTCGTCGCGCCCTGGGGTCGCGGTCATGGCCTGTCGCGGAACCTGATCGAGATCGCCGAGAACTATGCGCGGCGAGAAGGCTTCAAGGTCCTGACCCTCGACGTCCGCGAGACCCAGCACGCGGCGATCCGTCTCTACGAGCGGCTCGGCTATGTCCGTTTCGGAACGCTGCCGCACTATGCCTATGTCCGCGACGGCTACGTCGCCGGTCACTTCTATTACAAGGAACTGGACGCGGCATGATCCTGTTTCCCGCGATCGATCTGAAGGAGGGCCAGTGTGTCCGCCTTCTGAAGGGCGAGATGGACTCGGCGACGGTCTTCAACGACGACCCGGGCGCCCAGGCAAAACTGTTTCAAGACGCAGGTTGCGCCTGGATCCATGTGGTCGATCTCGACGGCGCCTTCGCCGGCGAGACCCGCAACGGCGACGCGGTCGGCCGGATCCTCGAGGCGGTCGATGTGCCGGTGCAGCTCGGCGGCGGCATCCGCGATATGAAGGCGATCGACGCCTGGCTTGAAAAAGGCATTGCCCGGGTCATCCTCGGCACCGTCGCGTTGCGCGATCCCGAGCTGGTGAAACAGGCCTGCGCCCGCCATCCGGGCCGGATCGCCGTCGGCATCGATGCGCGGGACGGGATGGTCGCGGTGGAAGGCTGGGCCGAAACCTCTTCCCTTTCGGCGGTGGATCTCGCGCGGAAATTCGAGGGCTGCGGCGTCGCCGCCATCATTTTCACCGACATCGACCGCGACGGCGCCCTCGGCGGCGTGAACGTGCAGGCGACCGCCGATCTGGCGAACGCCATCTCGACCCCGGTCATCGCGAGCGGCGGCGTCGCCTCGCTGGAGGATCTGGCCGCGCTGAAGGCGGCCGGGGCGCCGGGCATCGCCGGTGCGATCTCCGGCCGCGCGCTCTATGATGGACGGATCGATCTTGCCGAGGCCGTCAGGCTTCTGGCGGACCCGGCGAAGGAGAGCGCCCGATGCTGACCGCACGCGTTATTCCCTGTCTCGACGTGAAGGACGGCCGGGTCGTCAAGGGAGTCAATTTCGTCGATCTGATCGATGCGGGCGATCCGGTCGAGCAGGCCAAGATCTATGACCGCGAGGGCGCGGACGAGCTCTGCTTTCTCGACATCACCGCAAGCCATGAGGAACGGGACACATTGTTCGACGTGGTCGCCCGGACCGCCGAGCAGTGCTTCATGCCGCTCACCGTCGGCGGCGGCGTGCGGACGCTCGAGGATATCCGCAAGCTCTTGCTGGCCGGGGCCGACAAGGTGTCGATCAACACTGCGGCGGTAAAGGATCCCGATTTCGTCCGCCGTGCGGCGGAGAAGTTCGGCAGCCAGTGCATCGTCGTGGCGGTGGATGCCAAAAGCGTCGGGCCGGACAAGTACGAGATCTTCACCCATGGCGGCCGCGAGCCGACCGGCATCGATGCGGTCGAATGGTCGCGCCGGATGACAGACTACGGCGCCGGCGAGATCCTGCTTACCTCGATGGACCGGGACGGCACCAAGCAGGGTTTCAACCTGCCGCTAACCCGCGCGATCTCGGATGCCGTGAGCATTCCGGTTGTGGCGAGCGGCGGCGTCGGCACACTGGAACATTTCGCCGAGGGCGTGCTCGAAGGTCATGCCTCCGCCGTCCTGGCGGCCTCGGTGTTCCATTTCGGCACCTTCCGGATTTCCGAAGCCAAGCAGGCGATGGCGGATGCCGGTATCCCGGTGAGGATGCAATGAGCGACCATGTTCTCGACCGGCTCTATGCCGTCATCGACAGCCGTAAGGGCGCGGATCCGGAAAGCTCCTACACGGCGAAGCTGTTCTCCAGGGGCGCGAAGAAGATCGCCGAGAAGGTCGGCGAGGAAGCGGTCGAGACCGTGATCGAAGGGGTGGCGGGCGAACCCGCCGCCCTGACCGCCGAGAGCGCCGACCTGCTGTATCATCTGCTGGTGCTCTGGAGCGCCAAGGGAGTGACGCCCGACGATGTCTGGCAGGAACTGGCCCGGCGCGAGGGGATGTCCGGGATCGAGGAAAAGGCGCGCCGCACCACCTGAGGCGCGGCGCCGGACGATTGGGAGAGGGAAGTCCGATGTCTTACGATGACCAGAATATCTTCGCGAAGATCCTGCGCGGCGAGATTCCGAACAAGACCGTCTACGAGGACGACCACGTCCTCGCCTTCGAGGACATCCAGCCGCAGGCGCCGGTGCATGTCCTGGTGATCCCGAAGGGCCCCTACAAGTCGATGGACGAATTCAGCACCGAGGCGAGCGACGCGGAAATCGTCGCCTGGGTCCGGGCCATCGGCAAGGTGGCGGAGATCGTCGACGCCAAGGGCCCGGGCTACCGGCTGATCGTCAATAACGGCGACAACGCGATCCAGGAAGTGCCGCACCTGCACATCCATGTACTCGGCGGGCGCCGTCTCGGGCGGATGCTGCCGAAGGCCGACTGAGCGGAGCGGGATCAGTCCCCCTCCACGATCCGCATGTCGTCGCCCCAGAAGGAATGAAGGCCGTCGAGCGCCGCCGCGAAACCGTAGGCCCGGTAGGCCCAGCCGATCTCCCGCCCGTCGAGCGCGAAATAGTCGGCCTCTCCCTTCAGCGGGCAATGCGTGGCTTTTTCCAGCTTCTCCAGCGGCACCTTGAGTGCGGAGGGCGGGACGTAGAGGCGCGGCTCGTACGCTTTCTTGCCGATTTCGATGACCCGCAGCGCGTCGCGGCTGTCGGCAACCAGCGTGTCCCTGAAATAGACCCGTACCCGCCGTTTCACCGGCTGGAGGACCATGAAGTGATCCGGATTGGCCGGATTTCGGATCGCGCCGTCGACGGGGGCGGGCGGCGGGCGGGTTTCCGTTGCGGACATTGCGTGCTCTCCCTTCCGGTGCATGTGCCGTCTCAATGTTGTTCCGGTCCGCTGTCTTGCAAACAAAATCACATGCAGGCGTTTCCGCTTTTTATTTGTCCGGACTGAAGATCCGGGTTCTCGCAGGAATGAAGTATTCAAAGACCGCATTGATGCGCCGTCATAGTGCGTTGATTTTATTGATTGATGGGGATTTCTAATTTCGATAGAGTAAAGGAGTAAATCTTCGACCAATATATAGAGAAAACCTTTGTAGTTTTATCTACATCTTGTGTCGGAAAAAATGTAGCAGCCACAAGTGGTCCGGGGTGGGACTATGCTGGTCGAGGAACTGCAGCAAGAACTCAGCAAGATTGTCTCGAAACACGAGGCTTTCCTGCGCCGTTATCCGGGCGGTGAAATCGCGGATCTGAGGCAGCGCGACCTGCGCGCGATCCGGCTGCCCGGCGCCGATCTGCGTCAGGCCCTGCTTGCCGGTGCCAACCTGCAGAACAGCGTCTTTGCCGGCGCGAACCTCTCCGATGCCCAGATGATCACGGCGCGGCTCAGCAATTCCGATCTTTCCGGCAGCCGGCTGGTCGGTGCCAATCTGCGCGGCGCCTCGCTCGCTGGTGCGAAGCTGATGGCAGCCGACATGACCAATGCCGATCTCCGGCCGATGAAGCTGCGCGACGTGCATCATGCGATCGAGCAGGTGGCCGATCTGCAGAACAGCGATATCTCCGAGGCGAAGCTGATCCGGACCGACCTCAGCAACGCGAACCTGTCCGGTGCGATCGCGGTCAGTGCCAATTTCACCTCGGCGAAACTGGTCGGCGCGAACCTGCACCATGCCGATCTCAGCCGGACAGTGTTCCGCGAGGCGGTGCTGCAGGGCGCGAACCTGCAGGGCGCCAATCTCAGCCAGGCGCAGCTGCGCGACAGCGACCTCTCGGGCGCGGATCTGCGCTCCTGCAACTTCGACGGTGTCGACCTGACCGATGCGGACCTGACGGACTGCCGGATCGCCAGCGGGATGGAAAACCTGCCGGAGGATATCCGCGACCGGCTGGTGCAGCATTTCCACTGGGTCTCCTCCGGTGGCGTAAAGGGCACCCGCGGCGACTTCCGGGGTCTTGATCTCTCCGGCCTCGATCTCAGCGGTACCGAACTCAGCGCCTGCGAAATGTCCCGGGCGAACCTCAACGGAACCAAGCTGAAAGGCGCCTCGCTCAGGCTCTCGAACCTCGAAGGCTCCGTGCTGACCCAGACGGACCTGACCCGCGCCGATCTGCGCGGCGCCAACCTGAAGGACGCGGATCTGAGCGGCGCGACGCTGGTTTCCGCCCGGCTTTCCCGGATCGCGATCCTGAAGCCCGGAACGCTCGAGGTCCTGCGCGAATGGCCGACGGATCTGCGCGGTGCCAAGCTGGTCGGGGCCGACCTGCAGCGCACCGATTTCGCCGGTGCCCTGGTCGAGGAAACCTGCTTCGACCATGCCAACGTGACCCATGCCTGCTTCACGGAAGTGGCGATCCGCTCCTGCTCGTTCCATGACGTCCGCGGCGGCGACCCGGCGCTGCTCGAGCAATAAAATCCCTCACACCGTTCCATAACCTCCGGGAGGCAATCCCGGGGGAAAGATCATGGTTGCGCGGGTACGGACGGTGGCGTTCCGGGGGGTCGATACCCTCGATATCGACGTTCAGGTGCATATGGGGAACGGGATCCCCTCCTTTTCCATCGTCGGCCTGCCGGCCAAGGCGGTGGACGAGAGCAAGGACCGGGTGCGCGCGGCGCTGAGCGCGCTCGGCCTCGCCCTGCCGCCGCAGCGGATCACGGTCAATCTCGCCCCCGCCGACGTCACCAAGGAAGGCAGCCACTATGACTTGCCGATCGCCGTCGGCATCCTGGTGCAGATGGG
The DNA here is from genome assembly GCF_014904705.1 of Nisaea sediminum. Taxonomy (NCBI): domain Bacteria; kingdom Pseudomonadati; phylum Pseudomonadota; class Alphaproteobacteria; order Rhodospirillales; family Thalassobaculaceae; genus Nisaea; species Nisaea sediminum. The sequence goes on along the minus strand of NZ_JACZCQ010000006.1, from coordinate 622,187 downwards.
CGTGCTGCCGGCGGACGAGATCGCGAACTATCTCGTGCTCGGCGAGCTGGCGCTGGACGGTCAGCTGACCGAGGTCTCCGGCATCCTGCCGGCGGCGCTCGGCGCGTCCGCGCGGGGGGCCGGGATCATCTGCCCTGAGAAATGCGGTCCCGAGGCGGCCTGGGCCGGGAATATCGAGGTCCTGGCGCCGCGCACGCTGCTGGCGCTGATCAACCATTTCAAGGGCAGCCAGGTTCTGACCCCGCCCGATCCGGCCGGACCGGAAGAGGCGGGAGACCTGCCGGACCTCGCAGACGTGAAGGGTCAGGAAAGCGCCAAGCGCGCGCTCGAGATCGCCGCGGCAGGCGGCCACAATCTCCTGATGACCGGCCCCCCGGGCGCGGGGAAATCCATGCTCGCCGCTCGCCTGCCCGGCCTGCTGCCGCCGCTGGAACCGCGCGAGGCGCTGGAGGTGGCGATGATCCGCAGCGTCGCCGGTGACCTGAAGGGCGGCCGGATCTCCCGCGCGCGGCCCTATCGGGATCCGCACCATTCGAGTTCCACGCCAGCGCTGGTCGGCGGCGGGCTGCATGCGCGGCCGGGGGAGGTTTCGCTCGCCCATTGCGGCGTGCTCTTCCTCGACGAACTGGCGGAGTTCCCCCGTACGGTTCTGGACTCGCTGCGTCAGTCCATCGAGACCGGGCAGGCGGTGGTCAGCCGGGCCAACAACCGGGTAACCTATCCGGCACGTTTTCAGCTTGTCGCGGCGATGAATCCCTGCCGCTGCGGTTATCTCGCCGATCCGGCCCAGGCGTGCGGGCGGGCGCCGAAATGCGGGCTCGACTATCAGGCGCGATTGTCCGGCCCTCTGCTCGACCGGTTCGACCTCCGGATCGAGATCGAACCTGTTTCCGCGCGGGCGTTGGCAGCACCCCTCGAGACGGAACCCTCCTCGGCGGTCGCCGGCCGGGTCGCTGCCGCACGGCTGATGCAGCGGCAACGCTTCGACGTGGCCGGACTGGAGACGCTTCACCGGACCAATGCCGCACTGGAGGGCAAGCTGCTGGAGCAGGCGGCACGGCCGGAGCAGCCGGGGCAGGCCTTGATGGAGGAAGCGGCGTACCGCCTCTCGCTTTCCGCCCGCGGCTATCACCGCATTCTCCGCGTCGCCCGCACCATCGCCGACCTGGAGGGATCGGAGACCGTCCGGCGTCATCACGTGGCGGAAGCACTGGCCTACAGGGGGATCGTTCTGAAACAGGCTGCGTAAGCTGAATAAATTTCTACTCAAGAGTGAGAATAATATGTTATTCAATCGCATCGATAACCATCGGTGCGATTGTCCATGTCTTGCCTGCCGAGACGGTTTCTGTTGCCGGTTCTACCGGCGCTCCTCTTGCTTCTTCTGCTGCCGCTCGAAAGGCCGGTCGCAGAGGGGCTGGACCCGAACTGCCTCGAAGCCTGTCCCGTGACGACGGGCGTCAGCCTTATCGTCCGCCGGGCGAGCCACACGCTCTCGAACAATGCAGAGACCAAGTTCGCCGACTGGGTTGCCTATGAGGTCGTCCCGGCCGCTATCGGCAAATCCCAGAAGCGGGTCTGGCGCGCCGATCCCGATATTCCCGCCGACCAGACGCTGGAGCCGGACGACTATAGGGGCGCCCACAAGGCGCTGAAGACCGACCGCGGCCACCAGGCGCCGCTCGCCAGCTTCACCGGCGCGCCGGACTGGGAGACGACGAACTATCTCTCCAACATCACGCCGCAGAAGAGCGCGCTCAATCAGGGCCCGTGGAAGAATCTCGAGGAGGCTGTCCGGTTGCTCGCGAAATCGGAGGCGGGCAGGGTCCATGTGCTGACCGGCCCGCTCTACGAGCGCGAGATGCCGCCGCTCCCGCGGGCGGACGAGCCCCACAGGGTGCCGAGCGGATATTGGAAGATTGTCGTGCTGACGCGCGCAGGCACGGTGTTGGTCGCGGGTTTCGTGCTCGACCAGGAAACGCCGCGCCAGGCGAGCTATTGCGACGGCGGCTTCAATATCGTGGTCACGGAGATCGCTCGGCGCAGCACCCTCACCTTCGCACCCGGCGTCGCCGCGGCCGCCGGCGGGGATCTGAGGTCCCGGCTCGGCTGCCGCGATGCCGTGAAAGTCAGTGCGCTACCCGACTGAGCCTCAACCGAGCTTGGACTCGATGGCGTCCCAGAGCTCGGCCTCGATCGAGCGGCCGTCGAAGCGGCCGAGTTCCTGCAGGCCGGTCGGGGAGGTCACGTTGATCTCGGTGAGATAGCGCCCGATCACGTCGATGCCGACGAAGATCAGTCCCTTTTCCGCCAGGGTCGGGCCGATGATCTCGCAGATCTCGTGATCGCGTTTGGTCAGCTCCGCCTTCTCGGCACGGCCGCCGACATGCATGTTCGAGCGTGCCTCGCCCGCCGCCGGAACCCGGTTGATTGCGCCGACCGCCTTGCCGTCGATCAGGATCACCCGCTTGTCGCCCTGGCGGACCTCCGGCAGATAGCGCTGCACGATCACCGGCTCGCGATACATCTCGGTGAAGAGCTCAAGCAGGGAGTTCAGGTTCTCGTCGCCCGGCTTCAGGTGGAAGACGCCGGCCCCGCCATTGCCGAACAGCGGCTTGACGATGATGTCCTCGTGCTCGGCGCGGAACTCCATGATCTGCTGCCGGTCGTTGGTGATCAGGGTCGGCGGCATCACGTCTTCGAAATGCGTGACGAACAGCTTCTCCGGCGCGTTCCGCACATGCACCGGATCGTTCACCACCAGCGTCTTCGGGTGGATATGTTCCAGGATGTGGGTCGCGGTGATGTAGGACATGTCAAAGGGCGGATCCTGGCGCATCAGCACCACGTCCATTTCCGACAGGTCGATCATTTCCGGCTCGCCGAGCGTGAAGTGGTTGCCTTTCTCGCGGCGCACGTCGAGTGCGCGGACCCGGGCCAGCACCTTGCGGTCGCGGAAGCTCAGATCCTTCGGCTGGTAATGATAGAGCTTGTGGCCCCGGCGCTTGGCCTCGAGAGCCATGACGAAGCTGCTGTCCCCGTTGATGTCGATAGCCTCGATCGGGTCCATCTGGATGGCGACGCCGAGCCCCATTGCTTCCTCCATGCGGTGGGCCCGATGCGGGCCGCTATTGTTCCGAGCGGCGACTATGTGGCGATTGCCGCCGCCGGATCAACCGCCTTTCCGGCTCAGTTCAATTGACTTTCCAGAACTTGAAGGACGCGTGCCACTTCGAGCCGTTCGGGCTCGCGGATATTGCCGCTGGCGAGAAAGTCCCTGAGACAGCCTATCGCGGCCCTGCGTTCGCCCTTGCGGGCGAGCAGCATGCCCTCCTCGCGCATCAGTCCCGGAAGGCGCGGGGCGAGCAGCCGCATGTCGCGGATGATCTGGAGCGCGGGCTCCAGCCTGCCGTCCCGGAGCAGCCGCAACTTGATGTTGTTTTGTAGGCGCAACAGAATATCGAGATCGCTGACATCCTGGTAATGCGCCTGCGTGAGTTCGGCTGTCTCACCCTGGAAACTGGTGAGCAGGCGGCGGAGCGCCGGCGCGTCAAGTGCCGCTCCGCCATGGAAAGGGTCGAGGATCTGCCGCACGCCGTCGCCCTGGACGCGGATCAGGAAATGATTCGGGAAGTTCAGCCCGCCAGCGTCCAGGCCGAGCCCGCGGGCGGTCTCGATATAGAGAATACCGAGCGCGACCGGCAGGCCCTTGCGGCGGTCGATCACCCGGATCAGGTTGGCATTCTGCGGATCGTCATATGTCTTGCTGTCGCCCTCGTAGCTGAACTCGCCGCCGAGGGTCGCGGCGAGCGCGGCCGCCGGCGTCCCGGCATCGGAGCTTTTCGCACTCTCCACGAGGGCGGCGAGGTGATCTCGGTACCGCTCCAGCGGAACGCCCGGCCGGTCGAGCGACGCCAGGAGCAGCGCTGCTTCCCCGAGCCCGACCTCGCCAAAGCCTCTCTCTCCGATCTCCGCCAGCGTGGTGCGGGTGCCGTCCGGGTCGGGAACCATGGCTTCAGGAAGCGCCCTTGATCCGGACGTAGCTCACGACATTGCGCACATATTCCAGATTGCGGGCATGATCGATCACGCGCTGCAGCTCCGCATTGTTCTGGGCGATGCCGAACAGATAGACCGTGCCGTTGACCGTATCGATATCGTAATTGATCGAGCTGACACCGCCGTCGAACAGCAGCTTGGTCTCGAGCTGGGTTTCGATCCAGGTATCCCGCGCCTTGTCCACGATGTCGGATTTGTCGACCACCTGGATCTCGTTGATCACCTCGCGGATGCCGCTTGCCTGCCAGGCCAGCCGCGCCGCCTCGATCCGGTCTTCGGGTTTTGGTACCGACCCTGTCAGCAAGACGCGGCCGTCCTCCACCGAAAGACCGACGGCGGAAAACAGGTCCACGTTTTTCTGGAAGAGGTAATGGTTGATCTCGGTCTTGATCGCGAGGTCCTTGGCGGTGCCTTCGAGACCGCGTTCGGACTGGCTCGCGGTCGCTGCGGTGGCGCCTGCACCGATCGCGACGCCGACCGGCGTGCAGCCGCCGGCGGCAAGCGGGAGGGCAAGCAATGTGAGGAGGAGAAGTGCGGCTCTTGGCATGCTGTCACTCTACATCTTGTGGTCGGCGATCCAGACATTCTGAATATGGCGGGGAAAGCGCCAGTGTGCCACCGCGAATAGGTCAAATCTAAGGCGATGGCCGGCAAGCCGCGAATTTCCCTTTTGCACCCAGAGCGCCGCTCTCTGCAGGCGGCGCCATTGCGCATGCGTAACGGACTCCTGCGCGGCGGCCAGGTCGGGACGCGCCTTGACCTCGACGATCGCTAGGGTCCGCCCCCGTTCGGCCAGGATGTCGATTTCGCCGACCTTGGTACGGAGCCGGCTGGCGATGATTCTGTACCCTTTCAAACGCAGGATCAGGCGGCAGAATGCCTCGGCGTAGAGCCCGAACCGCTGCGCGCGCCTCTTGGCGCGCACCGTGTCCGCAGACCGCCACGCCCCGGTATTCATCCCGCGCCGTCGCCGCGAAGCTGCAAAGCCCGCTCGTAGACCTGCTTGCGCGGGAGCCCGGTCTCCGCCGCGACCTCCTTCGCAGCGTCTTTCAGGCTGAGGCGCGTGAGCGCTTCGCCGAGCAGGGCGTCGAGGGCTTCTTCGCTCGGCTTTTCCTCGGTCTCCGGCGGGCCGAACATCAGCACGGCCTCGCCCTTCGGCGGTTCGATTTCGGCATAATGCCGGGCGAGGTCGTCGATCCGCCCGCGCGTCACCTCCTCGAACCGCTTGGTCAGCTCCCGTGCCACCGCCATTTCCCGCGGACCGAGGATCTCCAGGGCATCCTTGAGGGTCTCGGCCAGCCGGCGCGGTGCCTCGAAGAAGATCAGCGTGGCCCGAAGCCGCGCCACTTCCTCGAGGATACGGCGGCGCTCGCCCGACTTGGTCGGCAGGAAACCGCCGAAGAAGAACCGGTCCGTCGGCAGCCCGGAAATCGAAAGGGCGACCACCGGCGCGGCCGGTCCCGGCACGGCGGTTACCGGCGTGCCCTGAGCGGCCGCTTCGCGCACGAGCTTGTAGCCGGGGTCGGAGATCGTCGGTGTCCCGGCATCGGTCACCAGCGCGATGCTTTTGCCCGCGGCAAGCAGACGTAGCAGCTCCGGCCGGCTTTTTTCGGCATTGTGGTCCTGGTATGCGAGCAGGCGTGCCTTGATGGCGAAGCGTTGCAGCAGGCGGCCGGTCAGCCGCGTGTCCTCGCAGGCGACGATGTCGGCTGCCGCGAGCGTTTCCAGGGCGCGCCGGGAGATATCGCCGAGATTGCCGATCGGTGTCGCTACCAGTATCAATCCCCCGACGGGGACTGCTGCCGGCGCTTGAGTGGACCCGTTCTCCTCCGCGGAAACTGGGGCAGTCACATTGGTGCCATCTTGCGGCAGTTTACTCTGGCCCGCGCCTTGATTAGCCTTTGGCGCCGAAGAGCGGGAGGATGTCTGTGGTGCGCGCTTTTTCATACCGTACCGGGAACCCACGGGGCCTTTGTCAGGGCGATGACCGAGTTATGGGAGGAAGCGGCGGCTTTCTCCAAGCGCTTTTCTCACGCCTGCCGCGTGCCGCGTGCCTGCCGCTGCTGCTGCTGGGCCTGACGCTTGCCGGATGTCAGACACCCGGTTTGCCCGGACTGCAGCCGGAACTCGCGCGGCAGCCGGAACAGCGCGTCGCGCCGCGTCAGGAGCCGGCTCCGGCCGAACCGGGAGCCGTGGAGCGCGGGACCACGGCAGAGCGACCGGCCACGGTCGTTCCGGATGCGGAACTCTCCTTCGAGCGTCCTCAGACCGAAATTCCTCTGACCACGGTGCCCGGCGCTCCTGACGGGATTGCCCTGCTTCTGCCGCTGAGCGGTCAGCGCGCTTCTGTCGGTCGGGCCATGCTCGATGCTGCGCAGATGGCCGTCTTCGATATTGCCGGCGAAGATTTCAATCTGATGGTCTACGACACCCAGGGGACACCCGAAGGTGCGGAAGATGCGGCCCGGCTCGCCGTCGCCGACGGCGCGCGGATCGTGCTCGGCCCGCTCTATGGCCGCTCTGCGGCAGCCGTCCGGCCGATCATCGCGGGGGCCGGGATCAATGCCGTTGCCTTCTCGAACGACCGCAGCGTCGCCGGCCCGCCGGTCTATCTGATGGGCCTGATGCCGCAGCAGCAGATCGAGCGCGTCATCCGCTACGCGGTGCAGAAGGGATATCGCCGGCTCGGCCTGCTTCTGCCGCATGGAAGTTACGGCGATCTGGTGCTCGAGAGCGCGCGCTCGGCCTCGATCGGTGCCGGCGCCGAGATCACCCGGATCGCTTACTACGATCCACTCGCCACCGATTTCACTGAAACGGCCCGTGCCTTCGCCGAGTATGACAGCCGACGGGAATCTCTGAAGATCCAGAAGGACGAACTCGCCGGACGAACGGACGAGATCTCCCGCCAGACGCTGGCTCGACTCCAGTCGATGGATACGCTCGGCGATCCGCCCTATGACGCGATCCTGATTCCCGAAGGCGGCAATGTGCTGCGGACCATCGCGCCGCTGCTGGCCTATTACGATGTCGACACGCGGCGTGTGAAACTGCTCGGAACGGCGCAGTGGGAGGATCCGAGCCTCGGGACCGAGCCGAGCCTGGTCGGCGGCTGGTTCGCCGCGCCGCCCGCGCTCTACCGGGAGAATTTCGCGCTGCGCTACGAGGCGGCCTTCGGACGGCGGCCCTCGGGCCTTGCCGCGCTCGCCTATGACAGCATCGCGCTCACGGTTTCGCTGCAGCGTGGCGAGACGGGACCGGATTTCGGCGGCGGTGCGCTGATGGCGGAAAGCGGGTTCGTGGCATTGAACGGTCTCTTTCGCTTCGTCGCCGACGGCACCAACCAGCGCGGCCTCGCGATTTTCGAAATCAAGGACCGCGCCCTCGAGGTTATCGATACGGCACCGGAACGGTTTGACGGTCTGACGAACTAGGCGAGTTCGGGCAGACGCGCCGTCAAGGCGGCGATGACCGCATTGAGGCGCTGCCGGCCTTCCAGTGTGGCCGCGAGCCGGTCTCCGATCGGCTCGATATAGCCGGCCTCTTCGAGATCTGCGAGCAGCGGGCGCCCGAACAGGGACTCCAGGTCGCGCCCCGCTTCCGCTTCGAGCCGCGCCCGGTCGATGCCCTCGGCGAGGCGGAGGCCCATCATCAGCATTTCGGTCAGGCGTCCGGCGCGGTCGACCTCTTCGCTTGCGGCGATCCCGCTTCCTGTCTTCTCGACCCGGTCGAGCCAGATCGCCGGGGCGCGGCGGGTATGTATCGCACGCGTAACGAGTGAACCGTTGGGGCTGTTGCCACGCAGGCGGGAATGGGCGCCCGGACCGACGCCCGCATAATCGTGATAGCGCCAGTAGATCAGGTTGTGCCGGCATTCCGCGCCGGCGCGGGCATGGTTCGAGACCTCGTAGGCAGGCATCCCCGCAGCGTCCAGAACCTCCTGGGTCGCCTCGTAGAGCGCGGCCTGGTTCTCGTCCTCCGGCAACACGATCTCGCCCTTCGCATGGCGGGCGAAGAACGGGGTCTCCGGCTCGATCGTGAGCTGGTAGAGCGAGATATGGTCGGCCGCGAGGACCAGCGCCTCCTTCAGCTCGGCCTTCCAGGCCGCCACGGTTTGCTCCGGGCGGGCATAAATGAGGTCGAAGGACATGCGCTCGAAATTATCCCGCGCGACAGCGATCGCCTCGCGGGCCTGCGCCGCGTCGTGGGTGCGGCCGAGAAACGCCAGATCCCGGTCGTTCAGCGCCTGGATACCGAGCGAGACCCGGTTGACCCCTGCCTCCCGGAACGCGGCGAACTTCTCCGCCTCGACCGAGGTGGGGTTGGCCTCGAGGGAGATCTCGACCTGGTTGCGCCAGGGCCAGAGCCGGTGGATCTCGTCGATCACGGCGGCGACGGTCTCCGGCTCCATCAGCGACGGCGTGCCGCCCCCGAAGAAGATGCTGGAAACGGTCCGTTCCGGCGCCAGTGCATGGAAATGCGCAAGCTCGGTTTTCAGCGCCGCGCGCCAGCGTGCGTGGTCGATCCGCGCCGAGACATGGCTGTTGAAGTCGCAATAGGGGCATTTGGAGAGGCAGAAGGGCCAGTGGACATAGACCCCGAACGGCTCCGCCGCCGCGCGCTCCATCTCTGCCTTATCCGGCATCGCCTGAGGTGCCGTCGAGACCGACCTGCTTCAGCAGCTTCTCGAAGGCGACGGCCCGATGGCTGACGGAATGTTTCCAATCCGAATTGACTTCACCAAAGGTCTTCTCGTGCCCCTCGGGGACGAACATCGGATCGTAGCCGAAGCCGTTCGCGCCGCGCGGCGGCCAGACGAGATCGCCCCACACGCGGCCCTCGACGGATTCCGTATGTCCGTCGGGCCAGCAGATCGTGAGCGCGCAGACGAAGGCGGCCGAACGATCCGTGTTGCCGGCGGCGGCCTTTTCCTGAAGCGCGTCCTCGACCTTGCGCATGGCGATCGAGAAATCCTTCTCCGGTCCCGCCCAGCGCGCGGAGTAGATCCCCGGATTGCCGTCCAGCGCGGTCACGCTCAGCCCGGAATCGTCCGCCAGCGCCGGCAGGCCGGACCGTTCCGCCGCGGCGCAGGCCTTCAGCTCCGCGTTGGCGATATAGGTGGTTCCGGTTTCTTCCGGTTCCGGCAGCCCGAGCTCGCCGGCGGAGACCACCTCGATGCCGAGCGGGCCGACCAGATCCCGGATCTCCCGCAGCTTGCCCTGGTTGTGGCTCGCGATGACCAGCTTCTTATCGGTAAAAGCCCGGCCCATTGCTCAGCCCTCGATGGCTTTTTTCTGCAGCGCGACCAGGTCTGCGACCCCGGCGCGCGCCAGCTTCAGCATCTCGGTGAAGGCCTCGTCGCCGAACGGGTCCTCTTCCGCCGTCGCCTGGATCTCGACGATCCCGGCATTGCCTGTCAGAACGAAGTTGGCATCGGCCTCGGCGCCGGAATCCTCGATATAGTCGAGGTCGAGCACCGGGGTGCCTTTATAGATGCCGCAGGAAACCGCCGCGACATGGTCGATCAGCGGGACCTCGGGCAGCGCGCCGAGCTTGACCAGCTTCTGGAAAGCAAGATGCAGGGCGACGAAAGAGCCGGTGATCGAGGCGGTGCGGGTGCCGCCGTCCGCCTGCAGCACATCGCAATCGACCTTGATCTGCCGCTCGCCCATGGCCTTCAGATTGGTGACGGCGCGCAGCGAGCGCCCGATCAGGCGCTGGATTTCCTGGGTCCGTCCGCTCTGCTTGCCGCGCGCGGCCTCGCGGTCGGTCCGCGTGTGGGTAGAGCGCGGCAGCATGCCGTATTCCGCGGTCACCCAGCCGCTGCCGGAATTGCGCAGGAACGGCGGCACGCGGTCCTCGACGGACGCGGTGCAGAGCACATGGGTATCGCCGAATCTGGCGAGGCAGGAACCCTCGGCATATTTGGCGAAACCCGGCTCCAGAATGACGTTGCGCATCTGGTCGGGGCTGCGCCCGGACGGGCGTTCGGCGGTTCCGGCCATGGAAGTCTCCTCTTCGGTATCCGGCCTGATAGGCCCGCGTCCTGCGGGTCCATGCCGGTCTCTGGATCGTCTGTTCGAAATCGCGCGCAACCTACTATCGGCGGCACGGTACGTCCATCATTCAAGGCGCATTGACGGTGCGACGGGGGCTCCCTAGATTTTCCGTCATGGAACACATGTCAGGCATCGGGGCTCTGAACGCCCGCTCGCGGGAAATCCTGCAACAGATTGTCGACACTTATGTAGAGACGGGCGAGCCGATCGGCTCGCGGACGATCTCGCGCCGCCTCGGCGAGGTGCTGTCCCCGGCAACGATCCGCAATGTCATGGCCGATCTCGAGGAAGCGGGCCTGCTTTACGCCCCACATACCTCCGCTGGCCGGCTGCCGACCGAGCGTGGCCTGCGCATCGTGGTCGACGGGCTGCTGGAGATCGGCGGCGACCTGAGCGAGGAAGAGCGGGGCAAGATCGACTCCCTGCTCGCCGCGAATGGCCGCGGTTATGACGAGGTTCTGGACGAGGCGACGCGCGCGCTGGCCGGCCTTTCGTCCTGCGCCGGTCTGGTGATCTCCCCGAAATCGGAGCCGTCGCTGCGCCACATCGAATTCGTGCCGCTGGCTGCCGGACGGGCGCTCGTCGTGCTGGTGAACGAGCTCGGCCTGGTGGAGAACCGGGTGATCGAGCTGCCTGTCGATCTTCCGGCTTCGGCGCTCGTGCAGGCGACCAACTTCCTGAATACCCGCTTCCACGGAGCCTCGCTCGATCAGGCGCTAAAGTCCATCAAGGCGGAGATCGAGCACCGCAGGATAGAGCTCGACGAGCTCACGGCGCGCGTGGTCGAGGACGGTCTCGCGCTGCTGGCGGGTGGGCCCGACGACGGTTCGCTCATTGTGCGCGGCCAGTCGCGCCTGCTTGAGGATGTCTCTGCGGTCGAGGATCTGGAGCGGATCCGCCTGCTGTTCGACCAGCTCGAACAGAAGCAGGGCATGCTGAAGCTGCTGCAGGCGACGGGCGATGCCGACGGCGTGCAGATCTTCATCGGGGCGGAAAACCAGCTATTCGAACATACCGGCTGCTCGATGATCCTCTCGCCCTACCGGGATACGAAGAAGCGTGTGGTCGGTGCCATTGGCGTAATCGGACCGACGCGGATGAATTACGCCCGCATCATTCCCATGGTCGATTACACCGCACGGCTGATCGGCCGCGTCATTGGCTGATCAGAGGAGCGTTGATCCGGGGGCCGAGCCGCGCTAAAGCAGGCGCTCCGGGCCCGGAATGATTGATTTCCCATTCCGGCCGCCCACATTTGGGCCTGACTTTCAGGATCTCTAGACGGGAAAGAGCCAGACCGATGGCCGAACAAGGCAAGAAAACCGAGCAACACGCCAACCAGGACGCGCCGGGCGACGAGCCGCTTGTCAATCCGGATGACGGGATTCTCGACATGGACGCGCTGATGGGCGGCCTGAAGAACGAGGATAGCGACGCGGAGGCCGACGATGATCGCGCCGACGACGAGGTTCAACAGCTCAAGGATCAGCTGATCCGCACGCTCGCGGAGCTGGAAAACACGCGGAAACGGGCGGAGCGCGATGTCGCGCAGGCGCGCAAGTTCGCGATCACCGATTTCGCCCGGGATCTGCTCAGCGCGTCCGATAATCTGCGCCGGGCGCTCGAATCCGCGCCGGAAGACCGCGACGAGCTCGACATCACCCTGAAGAACCTGGTGATCGGTGTCGAGATGACCGAGAAGGAACTGCTCGGCGTGTTCGAGAAGCACGGCATCCGCAAGATTGATCCGCTCGGCGACAAGTTCGACTACAACCTGCACCAGGCAATGTTCGAGGTTCCGGACGCCAAGACAGAGCCGGGCACCGTCGTGCAGGTGATGCAGCCGGGCTACGTGCTGCAGGACCGCCTTCTGCGGGCCGCGATGGTTGGGGTCTCGAAGAGCCCGGACGATAAGAAGGAAACGGTCGACACCACGGCGTAACGCATTCCGCGCCAGCGCTTCATCATCCGGCCGGCGTCAGGGCAGCAGCGCCTCACCGGCCGGATCGTGCCGCTTCAGGGCGGTTTTCGCCCGCTCCCGCTTCTCGACCGCATAACAATAGACGCATCCGTGTGGACAGCTGTCATAGCTGCCGATGTCCCGGGATTCCGCGCAGAGACACCCCGGACGGTTGCCTTTCTGCCGGACCTTGAGCGGGCGTCCGGCGATATCCGCGAGCCGTTCCGCGTCGATGCAGCGTGCGGGTGAGAGGGCTCCGCCGAGAAGCTCGGGCTGCGAACATAGCGTCGGGCGAAGACCCGCCTCCGCGGCGATCGCGGCGAGTTCCTGCAACAACGCGGATTTCTCTTCCGGCCCGGGATCGCGCCAATCGAAGCCGCTCTGCCGGGCGCTTTCCTCGGTGTTGCGGCGGCTCTTGCGATAGATATGCGCGGCAGAGAAAGTGACTTCATCGACACTGCCGGCGAGCGCGCGGGCGAGGAGGGCTACGGTCTCCCGGTGGAAATCCGGCGGCGTGAGACTGGACCAGAAAACCGGATCGTAGCGCCAGACCACTGCCCTTGGTCCAAACCGTTCCGATAAAGAAACAATATCGGCGAGGGCGGTCTCGACCGGCGGAACGCGCTGCTCGAGCGCGGACGGATATCCGGTGACCGTGTATTGCACGACGAAGGGCACGCGATCCGCGGCGAGGGTTTCGAATATTGCCCGGGCCGGCCTGGCGTTTCGGGTCCAGAAGACATAACCGTCCACCTCCTCCGGCCGGAGCCCGACCCGTGACGGTTTGCCGCTGTAGGGGTTCGGTACAAGAGCGTATCCGGCCTCGATCCGCGCCTTCAGCCACGCGCTGTAGAAGGCCGGGATGTCGGTGCGGTAGCTCGCGGAGATGATCATATCGGCGCCGATTCCCGGAAAATTGGCTCTAATGGGACTTGCGGGTCGCGAAATCCTATTCCACTTGGTTGCAGCGCGGCCACACCACGCCTATATAGCGGTTGGCTTGAACGTACCAATCGGGAACGGGAACGGCGCTTCGAGAAGGCCGTCAACGTTTGCTGAAAGACGAGGAAAACATGAGCAAAGTAATCGGTATCGACCTGGGAACCACCAATTCCTGTATCGCGTTCATGGACGGCAAGGACGCGAAAGTGATTGAGAATGCCGAAGGCGCGCGCACGACGCCGTCGATGGTGGCCTTCGCCGAAAGCGGCGAACGTCTCGTCGGCCAGGCCGCGAAGCGCCAGGCAGTAACCAACCCGGAAAATACCCTTTTCGCGATCAAGCGCCTGATCGGCCGCCGCTTCGACGACAAGGCCTCCAAGCGCTTCAACGACCTGGTCCCCTACAAGGTCGTCTCCGGCGAGAACGGCGACGCCTGGGTTGAAGCGCGCGGCGAGAAATACAGCCCGAGCCAGATCTCCAGCTTCACCCTGCGCAAGCTGAAGGAAGATGCCGAGGCCTATCTCGGCGATACGGTCGACCAGGCGGTCATCACCGTCCCGGCCTACTTCAACGACGCCCAGCGCCAGGCGACCAAGGATGCCGGCAAGATCGCGGGCCTCGAGGTTCTGCGCATCATCAACGAGCCGACCGCTGCCGCGCTCGCCTACGGTCTCGACAAGAAGAATACCGGCACCATCGCGGTCTATGACCTTGGCGGCGGCACCTTCGACGTCTCGATCCTGGAGATCGGCGACGGCGTGTTCGAGGTGAAGTCCACCAACGGCGATACCTTCCTCGGCGGTGAAGATTTCGACCAGCGCGTGATCGATTATCTGGCCGACGAGTTCAAGAAAGAGAACGGCATTGACCTGCGCAAGGACAAGCTTGCGCTGCAGCGCCTGAAGGAAGCCGGCGAAAAGGCCAAGATCGAGCTCTCCAGTTCGATGCAGACCGAAGTGAACCTGCCCTTCATCACTGCGGATCAGTCCGGTCCGAAGCACCTGAACATCAAGCTGACCCGGGCGAAGCTCGAGGCGCTGGTGGACGATCTGGTGCAGCGGACGGTCGAGCCCTGCAAGGCGGCCCTGAAGGACGCGGGCGTCTCCGCCGGCGAGATCGACGAGGTGATCCTGGTCGGCGGCATGACCCGCATGCCGAAGATCGTCGAGACGGTGAAGAACTTCTTCGGCCGTGAGCCGCATCGCGGCGTGAACCCGGACGAGGTCGTGGCGCTCGGCGCGGCGATCCAGGCCGGCGTTCTGAAGGGCGACGTGAAGGACGTCCTGCTGCTCGACGTGACCCCGCTGTCGCTCGGCATCGAGACCCTGGGCGGCGTCTTCACCCGTCTGATCGATCGCAACACGACGATCCCGACGAAGAAGAGCCAGACCTTCTCCACCGCCGAGGATAACCAGACCGCCGTGACGATCCGGGTGTTCCAGGGCGAACGCGAGATGGCGGCCGACAATAAGCTGCTCGGCCAGTTCGACCTTGTCGGCATTCCGGGTGCGCCGCGCGGCGTGCCGCAGATCGAGGTCACCTTCGACATCGACGCGAACGGCATCGTCAACGTTTCGGCCAAGGATAAGGCCACCGGCAAGGAACAGCAGATCCGCATCCAGGCCTCCGGCGGCCTGTCCGACGAGGATATCGAGCGGATGGTCAAGGAAGCGGAAGCCAATTCCGAGTCCGACAAGGCCCGTCGCGAGCTGGTCGAGACCAAGAACCAGGCCGATGCCGCGGTCCATGGCACCGAGAAGATGCTGGCCGAACACGGAGACAAGATCTCCGAGGCCGAGCGGGGTGAGATCGACGGCCACCTGACCGCCCTGCGCACCGCGATGGAAGGCGAGGACGGGGCCGAGATCAAGGCCAAGATGGAAGCTCTCCAGCAGGCCTCGATGAAGCTCGGCGAAGCCATGTACAAGGCGCAGCAGGATGCCTCCGCCGGTGAAGCCGGCCCGGACATGGGCGGCGACGCGGGGAGTTCCGCGGGCGGCGACAGCGCGTCCAGCGATGACGTCGTCGATGCGGACTTCGAAGAAGTCGACGATCAGAACCGCGACAACAAGTCCGCCTGATCCCAACGGTTCGGGCGGAGGAGCCGATGACCAGTCCCTGGCATCGTCCTCCGCCCGGTTCCGATCCGGAAAGGCAGGCGGTTCACATCTTTGCCGGACTGCCGACACCGTTGCGGGGACGATGACGCGCCATGGCAAAAAGAGATTATTACGAGGTTCTGGGGGTCCAGCGCGGTGCTTCAGATGCGGAGATGAAATCCGCCTATCGCAAGCTCGCGATGCAGTATCACCCCGACCGAAATCCTGACAATCCGGACGCGGAGGCCAAGTTCAAGGAGCTGAACGAGGCCTATGACGTCCTGAAGGACGAGCAGAAGCGGGCGGCCTACGACCGTTTCGGCCACGACGCCTTCGAGGGCGGCATGGGCGGCGCCGGTGGAGGCGCCGGGTTCGGCGGTGCCGGTTTTGGCGGTTTCGCCGATATCTTCGACGAGATGTTCGGCGACTTCATGGGCGGGCGGCGTGGCGGCAACCGCCGGGGCTCCGACCTCCGCTATAATATGTCGATCACGCTGGAAGAAGCTTTCAAGGGCAAGCAGGCCGAGATTCACATTCCGAGTTCCGTGCAGTGCGAGGAGTGCCACGGATCCGGCGCCGAGAAAGGCACCGATCCGGTGACCTGCACGACCTGTCAGGGACATGGCAAAGTGCGGGCCCAGCAGGGCTTCTTCACGATCGAGCGGACCTGCCCCCATTGCGGCGGCAACGGCACGCGGATCGAGAAACCGTGCAAAACCTGCGGCGGCGCCGGCCGCACGCAGAAGGAAAAGACCCTGTCGGTAAACATCCCGGCGGGCGTCGAGGACGGCACCCGGATCCGGCTCAGCGGCGAGGGCGAGGTCGGACCGCGGGGCACCCCGCCGGGCGATCTCTATCTCTTCCTCTCCATCGCCGAGCATCCGATCTTCAAGCGCGAGGGTGCAGACGTCTATTGCCGCGTACCCCTGCCGATGACGACGGCCGCACTGGGCGGACAGATCGAGGTTCCGACCATCGAGGGCGGGCGTGCCCGCATCCAGGTCGGTCCCGGCACTCAGACCGGCAAGCAGTTCCGTCTCAAGGGCAAGGGCATGTCGGTTCTGCGCAGTCCCGCCCGCGGCGATCAGTATGTCGAGGTCGCGGTCGAAACCCCGGTGAACCTGACCAAGAAGCAGCGCGAGCTGCTGGAGGAGTTCGCCGGCGAGCAGAACGAGAAGACCAGCCCGCAGTCGGCCGGATTCTTCGACAAGGTGAAAGAACTCTGGGATGACCTGAGGGAGTGATCCCTTTTCGAGCTGCTCTCCGATACAGGACGCCGGCCCATCGAGGCCGGCGTTTTTGTTTCCAAATCGGTAGGGCCGCTATCTTGGCGAAAATCCGGTCGGGCACCGGGAGCACCGGTATTCCTTTGGGTATTACTCTTTAATGCATTGATTATCTTGATTCAATTTCGATGGCATTGACGATCGCGCGGCCCTCGTGCCGGAGGAACTCCAGCGCTGCCCGGCGGATCGCCAGTGCGTATCGTACCGTGAAGCGCTCGGTATTGGACATCTCGCGCAAGGGTAAGGCCAGAAGCGCCCTGATCTCCTGGTTCAGGACACCGACCCGCTCCTCCATCAGCCGCTCGACCTCCCCCGGCCCGGCGAGATCGGAAAAATAGACCGCAGCCAGAAAGTCCGATCTGAGGCGCTCGTCGGCACCCGATGCCGCGACCCGCTCACATAGCAAGTTACGACCGATGTCGGTTATTTCGAACTGTCGCTGCTCCAGAGGGGCGTTCGGAGTGCCGGTCTCGGTGACGCCGCCGCGTGCCTTCAGTTTGGCGAGGGCGGGGTAAAGCGCCCCGGTGCTGACGCTCTGGAAATGCGCGAAATCGGCATTGATCCGGCGCCGGATCTGGTATCCGTTCGCCGGTCCTTTGGACAAGGCACCGAGAATGATATCGCTGATTTCAAACATTTTATCAGCGCGATATATCATAAAAAATCATAGGAATCGAGAGCTTAGAATGGGATTTTCTGGATGTCTCGCCTGCGGGCTCGACAGGGGCGGAAAAGGCGGCTACGCCTTGCAGGGATCGCAGGAGAGCCGGGAGGGCCTCGAAATGGCAGCAGTGAAGATCGGAATCATGGGTGTCGGCGGCTTCATGGGCCGGATGATCGCGAAACAGGTGCACCAGACCGAAGGCGCAATCATCGCCGGAGGTACAGTACTCAAGGGTAGTACCGAAGAAGGTATTGAAATCGCGAAGCTTTCCGGTTTCGAGGGTGATACTCCCAAAACCACTTCCGATGCCATGCCGGTCTTCGCGGAGGCGGATGTCGTGATCGATTTCACGGCTCCGGAGGCAACGGTGGCGCACGCCAAACTCGCCGCGGCTTCGGGGACGGCGTTCGTGGTCGGGACCACCGGCATGACGACGGAGCAGGAAGCCGAGCTCGCACAGGCCGCAAAACATATTCCGCTCGTCTACGCTCCGAACATGAGCCTCGGCGTGAACCTGCTGTTCGATCTGGTGAAGAAGGTCGCGGCGGCCCTCGATGAAAGTTTCGATATCGAAATAGTCGAGATGCATCATCGCCGCAAAGTCGACGCCCCGTCGGGCACGGCGCTTGGTCTCGGCAAGGCGGCCGCCGCGGGCCGCGGCGTGACGCTTGAGGAGAAGGGCGTGCTATCCCGCGAAGGCGTCACCGGGCCGCGTGAATCCGGGCAGATCGGTTTCGCGACCCTGCGCGGCGGCGACGTCGTCGGCGATCATACGGTCATTTTCGCCGGGCCCAACGAACGCATCGAGCTGACCCACAAGGCCGCCAGCCGGGAAATTTTCGCTTCCGGCGCGGTGCGTGCCGCGATCTGGGCGGCGGGGCGAGAGCCGGGGCTCTACGCGATGCCGGACGTGCTCGGCCTCTAGACGGCAGGGAAGCGGTCAGGCCGGGCGGAGACCGGCGAGGGCGGCGCGCAGACTGTCTGCGAGTTCGGATTTCTCCGGCGGGGACAGGAACGCGCCGACTTCGAGCGTGCGGCCGTGGCTGCGGAGAATGAGCCGGTTCTGGCCGCTCCGCTCCTCCTCGATCAGCACATTCAGCCAGTAGGGCTGCAGCTCCTCGGCGAGCACGCGGCGTCCGCGCACGAAACGCTCCACGGAGAGTGCGCTGGCGGTGAGCTTCAGGATCTCGTAACGCCGTGCGTCGCGGTAGCTGAGACGGAAGGCGACATAGATAAGCAGCACGTCGAGCCCTAGGAAACCGACCACGGGCCAGGCGCCGGCAATCCAGAACAGAATACCGACCGCGGTGCTGCAGCCGGCAATCGCGAGCATCAGGATGAGGAAACCGCTGGGCGAAAGACTCCTGTGCGGATAGAGCACGGCGTCGAAGACCGGCTCGTCCCGTCCCGCCGGCGCTGAATCGTCGAATTTGTCCATTTCTCGCGCCCGGCTCTGTTGCATGGCGATTCCCGAAGGCTCTAACCTGTGGCCGCCGCGCCGGAATGACAAGAGCCAAGCAGGGCGCGGCGTTTGCGCGCAGGAGAGTACCGGACCCATGGCCAAACGGATGACGAACGCGGCGGTCGACGCCTTTTTTCAGCGCCTGAGCGACCGCGATCCCGAGCCCGTGGGCGAACTGAACTACGTCAACCCCTACACGCTGCTCGTTGCCGTTGTGCTGTCCGCCCAGGCGACCGATGTCGGGGTGAACAAGGCGACGGGCCCGCTCTTCAAGGTTGCCGACACGCCGGAGAAGATGGTCGCGCTCGGACTGGAGACGGTCCGCGACTACATCAAGACGATCGGCTTGTTCAATTCGAAGGCCAAGAACGTCATTGCGCTCTCGGAAATCCTGATCCGCGAGCATGGCAGCCAGGTCCCAGAGGACCGGGAGACCCTGGAGAAGCTCCCCGGTGTCGGTCGCAAGACCGCGAATGTGGTGCTCAACATCGCCTTCGGTCAGCCGACCATCGCCGTCGACACCCACCTCTTCCGCGTCGCCAACCGGACCGGCATGGCGACGGGAAAGACTCCGCTTGCCGTGGAAACGGCGCTGGAGAAACGGATCCCGGAAAAATGGCTACTGCACGCGCATCACTGGCTGATCCTGCACGGCCGTTATATCTGCAAGGCGCGCAAGCCGAATTGTCCGGTCTGTCCGGTCAGCGATCTCTGCAATTTCAAGGACAAGACGGTTGAGCCGGCGTGAGGGCGAACGGGGTTCAGTTCCGCGCGGAGCGCGATATGCCCTGGCGCAGCAGAGTGACGAAACACTCGTCCCGGGCCACTTCCTGTTCGCGGCGGGAGCGGAATTCGTAATAGGTGACCGCGAGGCTCTGGCCGATTTCATAGAGGAAGAGATCGAGGACGCAGGCCTCGGTCCTGTATTGCCAGACCTCCGCGGACATGTCCCGGCGCACGAAGGCCGGTTCGCCGAGGATCGCCGAGAGATCGCGGCGCCGCAGGTCGAGCAGCCGGCTCGGGTCCCGCTCGGCCGCGCTGAAACCGGGCGGGAGCTGTGCCGTCGTTTCCGTCCCCGCGCGGCGCACCGGTTCGGTCACCGGCGCGACCTCGTCGGCCTTGGTGACTTCGGTCGGTGCGCTGACCGCGGCGGCGCGGCCCGCATCGCCGGTCTTCTGGACCTCGCTGCCGCAGGCGTGCAATGCGATCGCGATCAGGACGCTCAGGATTAGACGCACGATAAAATCAGTCTCCGCGGCGGCAGGTCACGAACTCGCGTCGTCCTTGTAGACCGTGATGGTGCCGTCGATCTCGCCGCCGAGTTCGACTTCCAGACGGCCGAAACGCACGGTGCCCTTCACGTGACCGGTGCCCCGGACGCGCAGTGTATCGCGGACCACCAGCGTGCCCTCGAAATGTCCGCCGATCACCGCTTCGTCGATGATGACCTTGCCCTTGAAGCGGCCGGTCTCCGTCACTTCGAGATGGCGGCTGTTTTCCAGCGTGGCGTCTACATTGCCTTCGACGACGAGAGAGTCGCAGGCGGTGATCTCGCCGGTCAGCGAAATCTCCGGTCCGACCGTCAGCTTCTTGGCCTCGCCGCCGCGCGGGGGCGTACCGCGCCGGCTGGGTGCGCCCGGAAGATCGAGTGTCCGCCGCGGGATTTCCGGGACGTAACCGGATGAGGAAGGTTTGCTCGGCTGCATTTTGGACTCCCCGTCCGGCTTGTCTGATTTGACCTCAGTGAAGGACGGCGCCGCCGGTTCCAAGCGGTCCTCCGCACGAGGCTCCCGTGCACTCACGCCGGGAGTGATTTCTCCGCCGCTGCCCGTGGTAGCCCCGGAGCCGGATTTTTTACGCCGAAACATCAGATCGTCAACTCATATGTGATGATTGGATTTCGCGGTCATCGACCTTAATACTCAAAGACTTATTATCATTTCTTCATGTCGTTCCGCAAGTATTCGAAGCGATGCAGCATAAAAGCGGTCGCAATGACCGGGCCGGCGAGGTTCAGGACGGGGATCGTCATGATCGCTGCGATCAGCACGCCGCTGAGGAAAACCGACCCTGATTTCTGCTTTCGCAGGGCTTTCGCCTCCGCCGGTTCCATGCGGCGCAGGGCCACCATCTCGAAGAATTCCCGGCCGAGCAGATAGCCGTTTGCCCCGTAGAAAAGCACAAGGTTGATGCCGGGGAGCAGATAGAACGGCAGCAGCACGAGGTTCACGAGGATGGTGATCCCGAGGAAGCGCAAGCCTTCGAGAATGGCTTCGCTGATCGGCTGGGGCCGTGCGGGGCCGAGATTCGGATAGTGCCGGGCTTCGACGGCCTTCGATACGGAGTCCAGAAACAGGCTCGAAATTGCGTTCGAGGCACCGGGGAAGAAGAGGAGGCCGAGCACGATCACCACCAGACTTCCAACCCAGGCGAGGAGATCGTCGACCCAGCTGCCGAAATAGGCAATGAGGTCCAGCAGGTACCAAGCCGCGACGCCGAGCAACAGGATGGTCGCGAGCGAGCCGATGACGCTGAGGATGATCGGATTGCGCAGTTTCGGATCGGAAAGCTGGCCGAGTGTGGCCGTCAGGGCAGAAAACATCGATCCTCTCTTCTCTTTGGTCCGTCCCGCAACGGATTAGATGGGACTTCATCAGCCGGGACCAAGCATTTCGTGCCCCTAAGAGCACAGTGCTCCGGCGAGTACAAGGCCTGTCGGGCGAAGCGTCTTCCAATGCCATCGCCGCTCCAGTACCTTGTCGCCCGAATTCGGCGGACCGCAGTTCCGCGATCCAGTCCCTCACCTTGCTTCCGGGAGCCGCCCGCGTATGTCAGCCAAGACCATCGACGTTACCTGCATCGGAAACGCCATCGTAGATGTCATCGCCCGAGCCGATGACAGCTTTCTCTCGGAGAACGGGATCGAGAAGGGCGCGATGAACCTGATCGACGCGGAGCGCGCCGAGAGCCTCTACGACAAGATGGGGCCGGGGATCGAAATGTCCGGCGGATCGGCGGGAAACACCGCTGCCGGGATTGCCGCCCTGGGCGGCGCTGCGGCCTATATCGGCAAGGTCCATGACGACACGCTCGGCAAGGTATTTCGTCATGACATTACGGCGATGGGCGTCCGCTTCGACACGCCGCCGACGCTCGACGGCCCGCCGACGGCGCGCAGCCTCATCATGGTGACACCGGACGCCCAGCGCAGCATGAACACCTTCCTCGGGGCCTGCGTGCAGCTCGGCCCGCAGGATATCGACGGCGACCGGATCGCCGCCAGCAAGGTGGTCTATCTCGAAGGCTATCTGTTCGATCCGCCGGAAGCGAAGAAGGCCTTCATTGAGGCGGCGAAAAGGACCCATGCGAGCGGCGGCAAGGTCGCGCTGACCCTGTCCGATCCGTTCTGCGTCGATCGGCACCGCGACGCCTTCCTGGAACTGGTGGACCATCATATCGACATTCTGTTCGCGAACGAGCAGGAGCTGCTGTCGCTCTACCAGACGGACAATTTCGACGACGCTTTGCAGAAGCTGCGCTGGAGCTGCGAGTCCGCCGGCGTGACGCGCGGGGCGAAAGGTTCGCTCGTGCTGCACAAGGACGAGGTGCATGTGATCGATGCGGAGCCGATCGAAAAGGTGGTCGACACTACAGGT